>JASGEG010000396.1:0-6284 GCA_047606605.1 Rhizobium sp. | reverse complement strand
TCTCCTTGATGCTTGGAGCAGGCCTTCCTGACTCCGCAACACCATCATTGTGAGGGATGACCACCAGCTTTCAAATCTCGCCGGTGAGGTTCAGCCCGTTACCCCATCTAGGTCCCCGGCGCCAGGCAGACTGGCGAAACGCGGTAGGCGTAGAGCGTCTTGCCCCTCTTGTAGCCGAATTCGGGTGTCCAGCTCTTGATGAGCTCCGAGCGGCCGACCTTGCAGTCGAACGGCTCGTCATCGACATAGAGCAGGTCGCCGCTCACGCTCGCGGGCAGCGAGAAATTCTGCTCGTAATAGCTCTTCGGGAAGCTGCCGAGATTGCGGGCGTGGATGCGATAGGGCTGGCCCTTCAGCGTGTAGAACAGGTCGGCAAGGATATCGCGGTCGCTGGCGACGATGTCGGGCGTATTCGCCTTGGCGGCGATATCGGCGATTTCCAGGCTGATGGCGCTGCGGCCGACATAGCGCTTCATGACCAGATCGCCGTTCGGCACCTTGATGTCATAGGCGAAGACCGTCAGCACCGGCAGCACGAAGGCGACGACGGCGCCGATGATCAGCGAGGTGACGAGCCCCTTTTTCGTCAGGCGATAGAGCAGCCAGACGGCGAGGATGGTGCCTGCGGCATAGGCGCTGACGGCCCAGTTGGCGTAGGCCTTGGCAAACAGCGCCTGCAGCGTGATCAGCGCCACGACCGGGACCGACAGCCAGAAGAGCAGCTTCTCCCTGTCATCGCTTTGTCCGCGGATCAGCCGCCATGCGGCCCAGAGCAGGGCGTAGAAGACGATGGGGCCGACGACGCCGAACTGCGCGCCGAAGAAACCGAGGCCGCTCAGCAGATGTTTCAGCGGCCCGACGCCTTCGCCGGCGCCGTTCCATTGTGCGATGCTCTGGGTATGGCGCACCGTCGCCGCGTCATGGGCGAAGTTCCACCAGAGGTTCGGGGAAACGACGATGGCGCCGGCGATGGCGGCAATGATCACGTCGCGCCAGGCAATGCGGGCGGAGCGCTGCGTCAGCATGGCGATGCCGACGCCGGGCAGCAGGAAGAGCACCGAATATTTCGTCAGAAAGGCGATGCCGAGGCTGATGCCGAGGATCAGCGCCTCAAGAACGGAGGACCGGCGCGTCAGCCCGATGAAAGCCCAGATGGCGATGGTGATGAACAGGATCTGGATCGTGTCGGTCGATACCAGTACCGCCGACAGCGAGGCGGCCGGCAGGGTGATGAAGATGACGCCGACCCAGGGCGCGATGTCCCGCCCCGTATCGTCGTCAAACAGCCGCCGTGTCGTGCACATCAGCATCAGCGCGGTGGCCAGATGGAAGAGGGGGGCCGACACGCGAATCCAGAAGGTCGAATCCGAACCCGATATCGCATTGAAGAAGCGGATCACCCAGGCGATCATCGGCGGCTTCGAATAATAGCCGAAATCGAGATTCTGGCCCCAGAACCAATATTGCGCCTCGTCGACGAACAGATCGGTTCTGTTGAAGGCGAGCATCACCACGCGCCAGAGCGTGATGCCGAAGATGATGGCAAGACCGAGCTTCAGCGACAGCGCCTGGCGGTTTGTTTGGGAATGGGTCGTATCGGACATTGACGGATCGATCTCTGTGCCTGGGGGTGAGGCTTCATACGGAACTATCGAGCGTGACGCCAGCGTCCGTTACCAGAGAAGAGTGGCCGTCGGCGCGGTGTTATGCCGCGCCGTTAAGGGGCTTTTGTGAGAGATTTGTGTCGTGCGCGGCCGCCCGGAGGGATTTTCAGAGCACGCGCGAGGCGATCCTGGCGCGGGCCTGTTCGAGGCGGCTCAGAAACGCGAAGGCGGCGAGCGTCAGGCTGGCGGTCAGCGAGGCGGTCAATCCAAGAACAATCATTGCTCCCTCCTAATCGACATTGAACTCAATCACTATTGAGAATGTCTCTGCATGCCGGATTAGAGCACGAAGCTTGCCCCTGACTGACCTCGGCGCAGCAAAAGGGAAGACCCGTTCATCCTATTAACCTTCAAGCAAGGAATTAACCATAAATATTGAACCTGCACGTCGGAATGGGAAAACTGTTACTCGTTTCCACCAGGCATGAAGCCGCCCCGTCGTACCGGGCCCGATCCGGTATCCATGTCATCAAACAGGTCCGTAAGCAGACTTTGATGAACGAGCGAGCTTCAGAGCCCCGGTTTTTCGGCCGGTGGCACCGTGCGCCTATCCTCGTCCTCTCATCGCGTCTGAACCGGATCATCAGCGGTTTCGCCGGGGCTCCTTGCACCCGGCAGTTCGGCAGGGACGATTTTGGCGCAGGATTCGCCGTCAGATCAGGCAGGACGGGCGCAGGCGGGCAGCCTTCGCGACCGCTTGCGCTTTGCGGGCCTCGATGCCACGCAATGCGAGATCGTGCGCCGTAACCGGCCGATGCTCGACGCCCACCTGAAGTCTGGCCTGCGCGATCTTTTCCATCGTTTCCAGAGCTTTCCGGATGCCGCGCGCAATTTTGCCGGTGAAAGCCAGCTTGAGCGGCTCCAGGACCTGCAGGCCTCGCATTGGGGCGTGCTGACCGATGCCCGGTTCGACAGCCTCTACGCGGAACGGGTCAAGGTCCTTTCCGATACCGAAAGCAAGATGGGGCTCGACCCGCGCTGGCATGTCGCCGGCCATGGCGTGGTTCTGGAGCACATCCTGACCGGCATCGTCGAAGAGATGGGCGGCCGCGCCATCCTGCCGGGCGCCAAGCGCCGGGCCCGCGAGCTGAACACGCTGGTCGCCGCCATCGTTCGCCTGGTCATGGTCGATGTCGAGATTGCCGTGTCGCTGCGTTTCAACGAGCTGCGCCTCAACCATCAACGCGCGCTTGCCGAACAGCGCGAGGCCGATCAAGCCGAGGCAGCCGGCCTCTTCGCGGATGTGATTCGCGGTCTGACCGAGCGCGATCTGACCGTTCGCGCGCCGGCCGATGCTCCCGCCGCCTATGCCGAACTGACCGAGGCGCTGAATGCCGCATTGGACGATATCGGCCAGCAATTCGCAGCCCTTTCCGGCGGCGTGCGGACCGCCGAGACGACCGCGGATGCCATCGCCCGCGAAACCCGGTCCTTCGCCGAAGGTGCGACGGCGCAATCCGCGGGGCTGACGGCCGCCGCAAGGCAGCTTGCCGAATTGGCCGATCAGGTTCGCAGCAATGCCTCCAATACCCGCTCGGCCGAACGCGCCGCGGGCTCCACGCGCACAGCCGTCGAAGACAGCGGCCGCATCGTCGGCCAGGCGATCTCCGCCATGGCCGATATCGAGACCTCGGCCGAAAAGATCGGCCAGATCACCGGCGTCATCGACGAGATCGCCTTCCAGACCAACCTTCTGGCACTCAATGCCGGCATCGAGGCGGCACGCGCGGGCGATAGTGGCCGGGGCTTTGCCGTCGTTGCCCAGGAAGTCCGCGCGCTTGCCCAGCGCTCCGCCGATGCCGCCCGCGAGATCAAGGTGCTGGTGACGGGAACCAAGGCGCAGGTCGATGCCGGCGTGCAGATGGTCGGCCGGACGCAGGATGCGATCGGCAGCATCGTCCGCCAGGTGGCCGATATCAACGATGCCATTTCCGGCATTGCCGCCGCCACCGACGAGCAGGCCGTAAGCCTGCGCACGGTGACGGCCGAGATCGACGGCCTGGGCGACCGCGCCGTTGCCGCCGGCGGCTTTGCCCAGCGCTCGCGGGAAGGGGCCGATCACCTCCATGACACCATTCTCGAACTCGGCCGCACCGTCCGCGAATTTCGTCTCGAGCGCGAACGGCGGCAAGTGCGTCCGCCGGCCTCCCGGCCGCGCGAAGTGCCGGTCGAGCGGCAAGAGGATCACGCCGCCGCATTCGATTTTCCGCTCCGCCGGACAGGTCTCGGGGGTGTGCGGAATGCTTACTGATAGTTCTGTTTCATGCGCATGTGGGCCGTCGGCCCTGATTTCAGACAATAAGGATTAAGCGATGCCGAGCAGGAACGGCGAAAAGACAATCAGTCTGGCCGCGGTGCTGGACCTCAACGAGGCCTCGGCACTTCGCGGCAAATTGATGGGTTTGCGCGGCAGCAATGTCGCGATCGATGCGTCCGGCGTCGAAAGGATCGGGGCCTTGTGCATTCAGGTCATCATGGCCGCGGCCAAGACCTGGGAGGAGGATAGCCACTCCTTCACCTTTTCGAAGGCTTCGGATGCGTTTCAAAAAACGATGCAGATGATCGGGATCGATATCGATCACCTGCTTGCCAAGGAGATCCGGCAATGAAGAAAAAAGTGCTGACCGTGGACGATTCACGGACCATTCGAAACATGCTTCTCGTCACCCTCAACAATGCCGGCTTCGAGACCATTCAGGCCGAAGACGGCGTCGAGGGTCTCGAGGTTCTCGAAGAAGCCAATCCCGATGTCATCGTGACCGACATCAACATGCCGCGCCTTGACGGCTTCGGCTTCATCGAGGGTGTGCGCCGCAACGACAAATACCGGGCCATCCCGATCCTGGTGCTCACCACCGAGAGCGATGCCGAAAAGAAGAACCGAGCCCGGCAGGCCGGCGCGACGGGCTGGATCGTCAAGCCGTTCGACCCCGCCAAGCTGATCGATGCCATCGAGCGCGTAACCGCTTAAACAGGATTCGCCACCCATGGATATGAACGAAATCAAAGAGATCTTCTTCCAGGAATGCGAGGAACAGCTCGCCGAACTGGAATCGGGTCTCCTGAAAATGAATGACGGCGACCGCGACCCGGAAACCGTCAATGCCGTCTTCCGCGCCGTTCATTCCATCAAGGGTGGGGCAGGGGCCTTCGGTCTCGACGACCTTGTCTCCTTCGCCCACGTCTTCGAGACGACGCTCGATTGCGTCCGCTCCAACAAGCTGGAGCCGACCCAGGACGTCCTGAAGGTCATGCTGAAGGCCGCCGACGTGCTGGCGGACCTGACCAATGCCGCCCGCGACGGCGGCAGTGTCGACCAGGCGCGCAGCCGTGGCCTGGTCAAGGAACTGGAGGCTCTGGCGCTCGGCCAGGTGCCGCAGGCGACGGTGGTCGCCGATGCCGCGCCGAAGCCGGCCAAGGCGGCCGCGCCCGCGCCTGTCGAGGTCGCACCCGCGCCTACGGACGACAGCGGCTTCCAGCCGATCCCCTTCAGCTTCGATGACGATTTCGGCGCCGACGACGCGCCCGCGGACATTCCGGAATATCAGGTCAGTTTCAAGCCGCGCGCCGATCTCTATGCCAAGGGCAATGATGCGACGCTGCTGCTGCGCGATCTCGCGCGCATCGGCGAGCTCAGCGTTCATTGCGACATGGATGGCCTGCCGGCGCTCGACCAGCTCGACGCGGAAGGCGCCTATCTCGCCTGGACGATCTCGATCAAGACGGACAAGGGCGAAGACGCCATCCGCACGGTCTTCGAATTCGCCGAGTGGGATTGCGAACTCGATGTCCATCGCATCGACGGTGCCGCTGCTTCCAAGGATGGCGAAGAGCTGCCGATGGTGCCCGTGCCTTTCGATCTCTCCATTCTTGACGGCGATGGCGGCGAGCAGGCCGCGCCGGCCGTCGAAGAAGCGCCGGAGCCCGCAAACGATGCCGCGGCCGCTGTCGCCGCCGCCGAAACCGCAAGCAATGTCACGCAGCTCGCGGCCGCCGCCGCCCGCGTCGAAAAGAAGGAGGCGGCCGCTGCCGCCGCTCTCGCCGCCAGTACTGCCGCACAGAACAATGCCGCCGCCGCCGGTGTCGGCCAGACCATCCGCGTCGATCTCGATCGTGTCGACCGGCTGATCAACCTCGTCGGCGAACTGGTGATCAACCAGGCGATGCTTTCGCAGAGCGTCGTCGAGAACGACAACAACGGCGCATCCTCGATCAATATGGGCCTCGAGGAGCTGCAGCAGCTCACCCGCGAGATCCAGGACAGCGTCATGGCGATCCGCGCGCAGCCTGTGAAGCCGGTGTTCCAGCGCATGTCGCGCATCGTCCGCGAAATCGCCGACATGACCGGCAAGTCGATCCGCCTGATCACCGAGGGCGAGAATACCGAAGTCGACAAGACGGTCATCGACAAGCTCGCCGAGCCGCTGACGCATATGATCCGCAACGCCGTCGACCACGGTGTGGAAACGCCGGAAAAGCGTGCGGCCGCCGGCAAGAACCCGGAAGGCACCGTCCGGCTCACGGCAAAGCATCGCTCCGGCCGCATCCTGATCGAGCTTGCCGACGACGGCGCCGGCATCAACCGCGAGAAGGTTCGCCAGAAGGCGATCGACAACGATC
>JASGEG010000395.1:0-3843 GCA_047606605.1 Rhizobium sp. | reverse complement strand
GTTTCGACGCTGGCTGGCTGTGCCTCAACGGTCGAAAGCGGCCCCATCGTCAGCCCTGTTCAATACAGCGGCATGCCGGCCTCGCGCCCCTTCAGGACCTGGTTCTCCAGCTATGACGGCGAACAGCCCGATCCGGCCGTGATCTATGCTGCCCTTGAGGATGGCGGTTTCCTGATCCCGGCCGTTCCCTATCAGCAGATCGACCGGCGCTTCTATCGCCAGCGCGTCATCGACCCGACAGGCGAGGCGCCCGGCACCGTCGTCGTCAATACGACCGAGCGCATGCTCTATGTCACCGAGGCGGGCGGTTCCGCGATGCGCTACGGCATTGGCGTTGGCCGTGAAGGCTTTGCCTGGCAGGGCCGGGGCATCATCCAGTGGCGCAAGAAATGGCCGCGCTGGAACCCGCCGGACGAAATGGTCGCCCGCCAGCCGGAACTCGTCAAATACTCCATCGCCAATGGTGGCATGGACCCTGGCCTGAAGAACCCGCTCGGCGCACGCGCGCTCTACATCTTCGAAGACAAGCAGGATTCGCTTTATCGCCTGCACGGCAATCCCGATTGGCGTTCCATCGGCAAGGCCGTGTCTTCCGGCTGCGTGCGCCTGCTGAACCAGGACGTCGTCGATCTCTACGACCGGGTTCCCGAGCGCGCGCCGATCCTGGTGACGACCTAAGCAATTCCAGGAAAAGTGCGTAGCGGTTTTTCGTCCGGAATTGCGTAAAAACAAAGAGATAGAGCAGTTCAGCGATTCCGTGAAGCGCTGAACTGCTCTAAGCCCGCGCCTTTGGATTGGAGGAGCGCGGTGAATATCGCGCTCCTCCAATCCCTTTGCCTGGCCGAAGGGATGGGGCGATGCGCCGGGCTCGTTGTTGCTATTCGTCGGCCGTCAAATTTGCTCTTAACCGTTGCAGCCGGTCGCGCAGGCCGGCCATTTCCTTCATATCGCAACCCGTGGCCGCGCCGATTGCGGTCATGATCGCATCGACCTGGCATTTCAGGCCGGCGCCGTTTTCCGTCAGGGACACGATAACCTGACGCTCGTCTTTCGGATCGCGGACGCGGCCGATCAGGCCCGCCTGTTCCAGACGCTTCAACAGCGGTGACAGCGTCCCCGAATCGAGATCGAGCTGCGCGCCGATGAGCTTGACCGGCTGGCAGCCTTTTTCCCACAGCACCAGCATCACCAGATATTGCGGATAGGTCAGGCCGATACGCTCGAGGATCGGCTTGTAGGCGCGGTTGAAGGCATGCGCGGTGGCATAGACGGCAAAGCAAAGCTGCCGATCCAGCCGCTTTTCTTCATCGGGAATGACCCGCCCTTCCATCTTGTCCGTCATCACTGCTCCGCCATTTTCTTGTTGTCGCATTGTCACAGGTTCATTTTCCAAAATCAAACCGCAAAAATATATTGTGCACTACTAAATCGTGCTGTATATAAAATCCACCCAACCCGCAAAGGAGAACTGACATGCCCATTCTCTACACCACCAAAGCTTCCGCCACCGGCGGCCGCGCCGGCCATGCCGTATCTGAAAACGGCGTTCTCGACGTCACCCTGACCGTGCCCAAGGAACTCGGCGGCGATGGCGCCACGGGCACCAATCCCGAGCAGCTTTTCGCTGCCGGCTATTCCGCCTGCTTCCTGGGTGCGTTGAAATTTGTCGCGGGCCAGCAGAAGGTCAAGATTCCGGAAGATGCCAAGGTGACGGCGACCGTCGGCGTCGGTCCGCGTGAGGATGGCGGCGGCTTCGGCATCGACGTGGCTTTGTCCGTCCATATTCCGGGTCTGGACAAGGCCGAGGCTGAAAAGCTCGCCGCCGCCGCCCATATCGTATGCCCCTACAGCCATGCTCTGCGCACCTCGACGGAAGTGCCGGTCACGGTGGTCTGAGAATAGGCCGCCCTTCCCCTGGAAGGGCGGTGGAGATCAAGGAGCGGCATGTTTTCATCATGCCGCTCTTTTTCTTTTGAAAGAAATTTGCTATATCTTTTCCAAGGAAAGGATATGGCGATGGTAAATGTCTCGGCGATAGGTCGTGCAAATCCTGGCGAAGCGCTGGTCATCACCAAGGCGGTGGTGAGCGCGGCGGAGCGGCTGGGCTTGAATGCGCGCATGCTGGCCGCCGTCATCGGCGTCTCGGAAGCAACGGTGTCGCGCATGAAGCGGCGGGATCACCTGCTGGAGCGCAACAGCAAGCCGTTCGAGCTTGCCGTGCTCTTTGTGCGTCTCTTCCGCTCGCTCGATGCCATCGTCGGCGGCGACGAGGCGGTGGCGCGGCAATGGCTGCGCAACGCCAATCTCGCCTTCGGTGTGCCGCCGCTCGAAAAGATCACCTCCATATCCGGATTGACCGATGTCCTTGCCTATCTGGACGCCCGCCGCGCTCTCATCTGAGGCTCGGCCGCTCTCGGGCCGTTACTGGCGGCTGGTGGAGGCGCAGCATCAGGTCTCGACATTGAAACTCGTCGACACATTGGAAGAGCAGGCGCTGCTTGAGGATCTGCTGGAGGAGAGCAAGCCGGTCCTGCCGCCGGAATGCGCCGGTCTCGATTATCTCCTCGCCACGCCCTTCCGCTATGGCGCGGTCTATCCGCATGGCTCGCGCTTCCGCCGGGCGGGGCGCACGCTCGGCGTCTTCTATGCCTCCGAGCAGGTGGAGACGGCGCTGGCGGAAATGAGCTTCTACCGGCTTCTCTTCTTCAGCGATTCTCCCGAGACCCCGTTGCCCGCCAATGCGGCCGAATATACCGCCTTTGCCGCCGCGATCGCCACCGGCCGCGCCATCGATCTGACGCAACCGCCGCTGGCGCGCGACGGCGAAGCCTGGAGCGATCCGGTCAATTATGCGGCCTGCCAGTCGCTTGCCGACGCCGCGCGGGCGGGGGAGGTGGAGGCGATCCTCTATCGGTCCGTCCGTGACCCCGGGGGTGGCAGGAACATCGCGCTGCTGACCGCCCGCGCTTTTTCGGCGCACGAACCCGTCGAGCGCCAGACATGGCGCATCCGCCTGTCGCCGGCCGGCGTGCAGGCGCTTTGCGATTTTCCCAAAAGCCGCATCGGCTTTGCCCGCGCCGATTTCGGCGGCGATCCGCGCATCGCATATAGTGGGAAGCTTTAGAGCCAACGAAGCTTGCTTGGAGCGATCGGGATTCGCGATGAGACGTTACCGTAGCATCGAAAGCAGCTTTGCCGGGTTCAACTAACGCAGGAAGGCGTAGTCTGCCGAATAGGGTTCCGCGCGCAGTTCACCCGCTTTCGGGCAGCCGCCCTTCAGAACGCCGCCATGCGTGTTCAGGCGCAACACCAGTTTCGCATCCTTGAGAAGGCCATCTCCATGATGGTCGACGATGTCGAGTTTCAGCAAGGCGATGTCATCGGGCGTAGCGCCCGGTGCCGTGGCCGATTGCTTGCCTCTGACCGTGCCGCCATCGGTCAATTCCCAGCTGGGGCCGGCATAGTGACGGCCTATCGTCCCGCCATCCTTGGTGAGCGTGGCGACGGGCTCGCGAAACACCCAGCTTGTCGCACCGGCGGCATCCGCCTTGCATTCGTAAATCTGGGCTCCGGTGGCATGAGCGACCAATATGGCGGGATGATCGGCCACAGCGAAGGCCGCCGGCGCGTCCACCTGCCCGCTTTGCTGTGCGGCGGATGCCGCCGAAAGGCCGCCGAGCAGCAGCGCCGGGATCGCACAGGCAATGACCTGGGGGCAGGGGGTGCGTTTTGGCATTCTTCATTCTCCTCGGCTCGGATGTTGTCGCCGATGTAGCACCGATATCTGTCGTCCGCCACGGGTTGGGCGCGTCCTCACGTCTTTGTGCATGGCGCGCCCATTGC
>JASGEG010000394.1:0-23493 GCA_047606605.1 Rhizobium sp. | reverse complement strand
GTCACCCCGCGCCGCTCCGTTCCGAGTGCCGTGGTCACCAGTTGCACATGCCCCGCATAGCGGCTCATGGCATCGCGATAGAGCGCCGGTTCCATACGCTGCCTGTCTAGCACGATTATCCCCCTCGTTTCGTCATTTCTCATTTCCGCTCAATATGGCGGGCACAGCTTAGCTTTTCTACTCCGGGATCATTGAAAACAGAGCGATTTTGCTGCTTTTTCTTTGACGGCTACCGTCAGGCGGTTAAAAGGGCAGAAGATTTGCCCGGGATACACAGTCGATGAACGTTCTGCGTCGCACACCGCTTCTGATGATGCTGCTCCTGGCGGCAGGCGGCAGCCATGCCGCGGGCATCAATATCGGTATCGTCGCGCCGCAGCAGGGAAATTTCGCCGCGCTCGGCGCCCAAATCACCGCCGGCGCCAATGTCGAGATACAGGCGCGCCAGGATTCCGCCACGGTCGTCGACGAACCCTGCACCGAAGATGGCGGCCAGGCAGTCGCCGAGGCGCTGATTGCCGCCAAGGTACAGGCCGCGATCGGCTTTCTCTGCAGCGAAACCCTGGAAAGCGCCCTGCCGCGGCTGAAGGAAGCCGGCATTCCCGTCATCACCGTGTCCGCCCGCTCGCACATCCTCATGGAGGATGCGCTGAAAAACGGCTGGCCGCTTTTCCGGCTGGCCCCGGTCGACAGCGCCGAGGCCGCACTGGCGGCCGACGCCATCCTGAAGAGCTGGAGCGCCGAACCGATCGCATTGATCGAGGACGGCACGATCCATGGCCGCGAGCTCGTCGGCGCGATCCGTGGCGCGCTGGAGGACAAGGGCCTGAAGCCGGTCTTCAACGATACCTATCGTCCCGGCCAGGATCAGCAGATCGCGCTGGTCCGCCGCCTGAAGAAGGCCGGCGCCACCCGCGTCTTTGTCGGCGGCGACCGCAGCGACGTCGCCATCATCGCCCGCGATGCCCAGAACGAAAAATTTGCCCTGAAACTGATGGGCGGCGACGCCATGCGGGCGGCCAACCAGCCGGTGCCGCTGGCGGACGGCGTTCAGGCCATCGCCCTTCCCGACTATGCATCCCTGCCTGCTGCCCAGCCAGCGGTCCAGGCCATGCGCGCCAACGACATCGAGCCGGACGGCTACATCCTGCCCGCCGCCGCCGCAACCGTGATCGCTGGTCAGGCGGGCGAAAGCGCCAAGGCGGAGAACAAGCCTGTCGCCGACAAGCTCGCCGGCACGACATTCCAGACGCCGATCGGCCCGATCACCTTCGGCCAGAACCACGAATTGACGGAAAATCCCTACCGGCTGCTGGAATGGCACGGCACTGCCTTCATCCCGCCGACGACACCATCGAATTGATATGATCCGCGCAAGCATAACCCATTAGCTTGTTTGCCTGCCAGGTTGTTTGGCCGGCGAACCAGTGATAAGCCAAGCGCGAAAAATCAGACGGAGTTCAGCCATCCCATGACCCTGCCGATCCGCATTGCCCCTTCCATCCTCGCAGCCGATTTCGCCAAGCTCGGGCAGGAAGTCAAAGATGTGACCGAGGCCGGCGCGGACTGGATTCATCTCGATGTCATGGACGGGCATTTCGTGCCCAATATTTCCTTCGGTGCCGACGTCATCAAGTCACTGCGTCCCTATACCGACGCCACCTTCGACTGCCACCTGATGATCTCGCCTGCCGATCCCTATCTCGAAGCCTTCGCCAAGGCCGGCTGCGACCGGATCACCGTGCATGCCGAGGCCGGCGTGCATCTGCATCGCTCGCTGCAGACGATCCGCAGTCTCGGCAAGAAGGTCGGCGTCACCCTCAATCCCGCGACGCCACTGTCGGCCCTCGAAAACGTGCTTGACGATATCGACCTGATCCTGATCATGTCGGTCAATCCGGGCTTCGGCGGCCAGAAATTCATTCCGGCCATGGCGGACAAGATCCGCAACGCCAAGTCTCTGATCGGTGACAGGCCGATCGAGCTCGAAGTCGATGGCGGCGTCACCGTCGACACGGCGCCGCTCATCACCGCCGCCGGCGCCAACGTCCTCGTCGCCGGCTCTGCCATCTTCAAGGGCGGTTCCGTCGAAGCCTACAAGCAGACGGTTTCCGATCTGCGCGCCGCGGCAGAACGAGGCCGCGTTGGATCAAACTAACCCGGCCAGCATCGCCGTTGCCAGCGGGCGGCTCAAAACCGCCGCCCCTTCCTATCGCCGGCGCTTGCTCGAAGCCCTGGGCTGGGGCGGATTGATGGCCTTCTCCGCCCTGGTGTCGCTCTATCTGCGAAACGGGCTGCTGACGAGCCATCTGCCGGCCCTGATCATCGTCTATTTCCTCGGCGGCGCGCTTGCCTGGCCGCTAGCGCTGCCCTTCGCAAAGCGACTTGCACGCGGCCATCGGCCGGAAGCCCGCTTTGCCGCCTTCTTCCTGGTGCTGTCGCTCGGCACCGTCGCTATGACCGCCTTCGTCTTTGCCATGGACTATCGCTGGTTCTACGCCCGCTGGCATGCGCCTTTCGCGACGCTGATCTGGGCATTCCAGTTCGCCTTCACCAGCGCCAGCGCCGTCTACCAGTTCGCCATTCTCGGTCTCGGCCTGTTTCTGCCGCTCGGTCTCTTCGGCCTGACGGCGGTGAGCCTTCACCTCGCCAGACGCACGGATTGAGCCGCGAACGAAAGATTGAGCCGAGAAACATTGAGATTGCCGCCCTTCTTTGTTATGGGGGCGCCAGGAATCGTTTCCCGTTATCCAAGAAAGCTGAGAGCCCATGATCCCGCGCTACTCCCGACCGGAAATGGTCGCCATCTGGTCGCCCGAAACCAAGTTCCGTATCTGGTTCGAGATCGAGGCGCATGCCTGCGATGCGCTGGCCCAACTCGGCGTCATTCCGAAGTCGGCCGCCGAAACCATCTGGGAAAAAGGCGGCAAGGCGACCTTCGACGTCGCCCGCATCGACGAGATCGAGGCCGTCACCAAGCATGACGTCATCGCCTTCCTGACGCATCTGGCCGAAATCGTCGGCCCCGATGCCCGTTTCGTACACCAGGGCATGACCTCGTCCGACGTGCTCGACACCTGCTTCAACGTCCAGCTCGTGCGCGCCACCGACATCCTGCTCGCCGATATCGACAAGCTGCTGGAAGCGCTGAAGCGCCGCGCTTTCGAGCATAAGGATACCGTCACCATCGGTCGTTCGCACGGCATCCATGCCGAACCGATCACCTTCGGCGTCAAGCTGGCGCTCGCCTATGCCGAATTCGAGCGCTGCAAGCAGCGCCTGATCGCGGCGCGCGAGGAAGTCGCCACCTGCGCCATTTCCGGCGCCGTCGGCACCTTCGCCAATATCGACCCGCGCGTCGAGGAACATGTCGCCGCCGCCCTTGGCCTGAAGCCGGAGCCGGTCTCGACGCAGGTCATCCCGCGCGACCGCCATGCGATGTATTTCGCCACCCTCGGCGTCGTCGCCTCCTCGATCGAACGCCTGTCTATCGAAATTCGCCATCTGCAGCGCACCGAAGTCCTGGAAGCGGAGGAATATTTCTCTCCGGGCCAGAAGGGCTCCTCGGCCATGCCGCACAAGCGCAACCCGGTGCTGACCGAAAACCTGACCGGCCTCGCCCGCATGGTCCGCTCCTATGCCGTTCCGGCCATGGAGAATGTGGCACTCTGGCACGAGCGCGATATTTCGCACTCCTCGGTCGAGCGCATGATCGGCCCGGATGCGACCGTCACGCTGGATTTCGCGCTTGCCCGCCTAACGAGCGTCGTCGACAAGCTCCTGGTTTATCCGGAGAACATGATGAAGAATTTGAACAAGTTCCGCGGACTTGTTCACTCTCAGCGCGTGCTGCTGGCGCTGACCCAGGCCGGCGTTTCGCGCGAGGATTCCTATCGCCTGGTCCAGCGTAACGCCATGAAGGTCTGGGAACAGGGCAAGGACTTCCTCGAGGAACTGCTTGCCGACCCGGAAGTGCGCGCCGCCCTCTCGGAAGAAGCGATCCGCGAAAAATTCGACCTCGGCTATCACACCAAGCACGTCGATACGATCTTCAAGCGCGTCTTCGGCTAGGCCAGAACCGATCCACCGATCGAAATTTGAGGAAGCGGCGCGAAAGAAGGCGCCGCTTCTTTCGTTTTGGGGTAAGACCCATCTTCATCCTTCTGCGAGGAAGACGGTTATCCAGGAGCAGGCACAAACGATGATCTGGTTCGACGCAGCCCTGGAACATCCCGCGGACGACGAACTGTTGAGGCGCAGCGTTGCCGCCTTGCTCGAACGGGAGGCGCCGAGCGTAGATGTCGTGCACGGCATCGAAGACATGCGGGACGCGCCCATCACCTGCGTCGTCCGTGACGGATCGGCGGACGACTATTCGCAGTCGGTGACGCTCTATCTCTCGGAGGCCTTTCGGCAGCCGGACATCATCGAGAGCGGCGCCCGGCTGGCGCAACTGCTCGGAATATCGTTGCTTCTTGCGAACGATGCCGCCGCCGATCCCTTTTCGTTCATTCTCGTATCCAGAAACGGAGCCCGATCGGTCGTATCGGTCGATCCCGGCGAGCTGGATCGCAACGGCCGTTATCGCATCGTGAAGACCGAGGGTCCTTGAGCGGGCAAGGTCATCGTCGCGCCGATCCGCCACCGCCTCTGTCGCGTTTGGCCGCCTTTTCCACCAGCCGGTCGAGATGTTTCAGATCCTCCTCGTCGAGATTCTCGATCCCGACGAAGCGGTTTTCCGCCGCGCTGGTGAGGATAAGTTCGTTGAGCTTGGCCTGGATGGCGCGCGTGTCGCGTGTCTGCGCGTTCTGCAGCAGGAAGACCATCAGAAAGGTGATGATCGTCGTCCCCGTGTTGATGACGAGCTGCCAGGTTTCGGAGAAGTCGAAGATCGGGCCGGTCAGCCCCCAGACGATGACCGAAAGCAACGCCAATATGAAGACGACCGGTTTTCCCGCCCCTTCGGACACAATGGCAGCAAAACGCGCGAAAATATGTTTGAGCCTTACCATGAACCGCATCCTCGGCTGAGCGGCAGCCATCTCCCGAACATGCGAATTCGCAAGATGGACGCGCGGATCAACGCCGCAAGACCATTGTGGTTCCCGCCGGGCCGACGGGAACCATGGCAGGACGGTCCCCTAATGCACCTCGGCCGACACCACCAGCTTGCGATAGAGATGCCAGGTGGCATGGCCCAGTATGGGCATGATCACGGCAAGCCCCGCGAAGATCGGGATCGTGCCGATCACCAGCAGGGCGGCGACGATCAGGCCCCAGATCGCAACGGGGATCGGATTGATGAGCGTCGCGCGGATGCTGGCGTCGACCGCCGCCACGGCGCCGACATCGCGGTCAAGCAGCAGCGGGAAGGTGACGACAGTGGTCGCCAGCACAACAAGGGCGAAGAAGAAGCCGACGAGGTTGCCCCAGAACATCATCGCCATGCCCTGCGGCGTGGTCAGCACGTTGGAGAAGAACGACGAGAAGGTGATCGGCACCGCATCGCCGAAGAAGGCCATGTAGATGTTCTGCGCCACGACCAGCCAGACGATGAACAGCGCAAACAGCATGAGGCCGACCGCGATGATCGACGGCAGAGCCGGCGAAAACCGCACATCGAAGGCATACTTCCAGGAAGTGTCCAGCCCCTTTTCCCGCCGCCGGCTGATCTCGTAAAGGCCGATCGCCGCCATGGGGCCGAGCAGAGCGAAGCCCGACATCAGCGGAAACAGCAATGGCAGCAGATTGGCATCCGCGCTCCATAGGGTCAGCGCTATGCCCGCGATCGGATACATGAGACACAGGAAGACATAGTGCGATGGCTTCTCGTTGAAGTCGTCCAGCCCCAGTTTCAAGGCATCGATAAGATCGGCGATACCGATCTTGCGGATGGCCGGACGCGCGAATGTGTGGTCCGCGCCAGCCATGACGTGAAATGCCGACATAGTGTTCTCCTCCTCATCGGCCTATCTGTTCGGCCGGCGGTGAAAAATGTCGGACAAAACGCGCCGACATCGTCAATCGTTACCGGCAACCGCAATTCTAGCAAATTTTGCAGCAATTGTCGCCTTTTCCCTTGACACTCCGACCTTCCTTTTCCAAATCGACCAATCATGAAAGCCTCCGACGCAGATATCCTCATCATCCCCGGCTACACCAATTCCGGCCCGGACCACTGGCAGACACGCTGGGAGCAGAAGCTCTCCTCGGCGCGGCGCGTGGAACAGGCGGAGTGGTCGAAGCCGGTGCGCGACGATTGGGTCGCCCGCATCGCAGAAGAGGTGAACGCCTCGACCAAGCCGGTGGTGCTGGTGGCGCATTCCCTCGGAGTACCCTCGGTCGTTCATGCGATCCCGCATTTCCGCAACAAGGTGGCCGGCGCCTTCTTCGTGGCGCCGCCCGATGTCGCCAATCCGGAAATCAGACCGAAGCATCTGATGACCTTCGGTCCCTACCCGCGCGATCCGCTGCCCTTCCCGTCGATCACCATTGCCAGCCGCAACGATCCCTTTGGCAGCTACGAGCATGCCGGCGAGATGGCGAGCAGCTGGGGCTCGCAGTTGATCGATGCCGGCGAAGCCGGCCATATCAACGCCGATTCCGGCCATGGCCCCTGGCCGGAAGGCACGATGGTCTTCGCCAAGTTCCTGAGCCAGCTCAAGCCCTGACCGCACCGAGAGGCGGCAGGACGGCACACTCATCTGTGAAGTACCGGCCGGCTTCATTCCATCGTCGCGCAAAAGTCTGTAAAATAGAGCAGGACGAGAGCCCGATTCCCGCTTCGGTTATGCAGCCGGCGCCGGAATTGCGAGGAAGGAGGCGCTGGCGGATTGTGAATTTGCTTCTTATCCGTTATGGGGACGCCCACAGATCGATCCACTTGCGCTACTCCGAGAGCGCCAACGACAGAGAACAATACCCATGAACCGTCGCCGCCGTATTTACGAAGGCAAGGCCAAGATCCTTTACGAGGGACCGGAGCCGGGCACGCTGATCCAGTTTTTCAAGGATGACGCCACCGCCTTCAACAAGAAGAAACACGAAGTCATCGATGGCAAGGGTGTTCTGAACAATCGCATCTGCGAATATATTTTCAGCCATCTGAACAAGATTGGCATTCCCACCCATTTCATCCGCCGCCTCAACATGCGCGAGCAGCTGATCAAGGAAGTGGAGATGATTCCGCTCGAGATCGTCGTGCGCAACGTCGCCGCCGGCTCGCTCGCCAAGCGCCTCGGCATCGAGGAAGGCGTGGTGCTGCCGCGCTCGATCATCGAGTTCTACTACAAGTCCGACGCGCTCGAAGACCCGATGGTCTCGGAAGAGCACATCACCGCCTTCGGCTGGGCGAACCCGGCCGAACTCGACGACATCATGGCGCTCGCCATCCGCGTCAACGACTTCATGACCGGCCTCTTCCTCGGCGTCGGCATCCAGCTCGTCGATTTCAAGATCGAATGCGGCCGCCTGTTCGAAGGCGACATGATGCGCATCATCCTCGCCGACGAAATCTCGCCGGACAGCTGCCGTCTCTGGGACATCGAAACCCACGAGAAGATGGATAAGGATCGCTTCCGCCGCGACATGGGCGGTCTGCTGGAGGCCTATTCCGAAGTGGCTCGTCGACTCGGCATCATCAATGAGAACGAACCCGTGCGCGGCACGGGCCCGGTTCTCGTCAAGTAAGCTCAGGAAGGACAATCGTGATCAAGGCTCGTGTTACCGTCACGCTGAAGAACGGCGTTCTCGACCCTCAGGGCAAGGCCATCGAAGGCGCGCTCGGCGCACTCGGCTTTGACGGCGTCCATCAGGCTCGCCAGGGCAAGGTCTTCGACCTCGAACTCGAGGGCGCCGACAAGGCCAAGGCAGAGGCCGATCTGAAGGCCATGTGCGAGAAGCTCCTCGCCAATACGGTGATCGAGAACTACAGCATCTCGATCGACTGATGTCGTTTTCCGAGAGCCATTCTTTCCTTGTCTCCGGCAATGGGATATGGCTCCCGGAACATACTCCAAGTGAATATCCATCGCCTTTCTCGGGAGCAGAGTCATGAAATCAGCAGTCGTTCAACTTCCCGGTCTCAATCGCGACCGTGACATGATCGCGGCGCTGACGAAGATTTCCGGCAAGGCACCCGTGACGATCTGGCAGACGGAGACGGAGATCCCGGACGTCGATCTCATCGTCATTCCCGGCGGCTTCTCCTATGGCGACTATCTGCGCTGCGGCGCAATCGCCGCCCGCATGCCTGTCATGCAGGCGATCAAGGAAAAGGCCGACAAGGGCGTGAAGGTTCTCGGCGTCTGCAACGGCTTCCAGATCCTCGTCGAAGCCGGCATGCTGCCCGGCGCGCTGATGCGCAACGCCTCGCTGAAATTCGTGTGCCGCGAAATCAAGCTCGAGGTCGCCAATGCCGAGACGGATTTCAGCCGCGCCTACAGCAAGGGCCAGATCATCCGCTGCCCTGTCGCCCATCACGACGGCAACTACTTTGCCGACAGCGAGACGCTGGCGACGATCGAAGGCAATGGCCAGGTGGTCTTCCGCTATGCCGAGGGCACCAACCCGAACGGCTCCATCAACGATATCGCCGGCGTCATCAATGCCAAGGGCAATGTGCTCGGTATGATGCCGCATCCGGAAAACCTGATCGAAGCCGCCCATGGCGGCGCGGACGGCCGCGGCCTCTTCGCCTCCGCCCTCGATGTGATCGCCGCCTGAGGCGCTCAGCCGGAGCGGAAGCCGTTGGCGCTCGACCCTGTGGAACGGGCGCCGCGCATCATGCTCAACCTCATCACCGGCCGTGAGCGGCCGAAACCAGATCATCGGGAAAAAGATTGATGCGCCCTCGCCTCGCCACCGCACTCTATTCCGCGGCCGCACTCGCCACCCTCGGCCTGTTCGTCGCCTCCTGCACCACGCGAGCGCCGACCGCCGTCACCGCCGACCGCAGCGCTCTCTCGACCATGGAACGCGTCATGGTCAGTGCCAATGCCTGCTGGTTCAAGTCGGCAGATCCGGCTTTCGCGGGCTATCAGCTTGCCCCCGAGCTCAACTCCTTCACCGGCCGGCCGCGCATTCTCGTGGTCGACAAGAAGCATCCGACCGGACGCCCGTCCCTGGTCGTGCAGGCGGAAGGCAATCCCGCGCAATTGCAGGCCTTCGGCCCGATGATGTCGGGCGCCTCCGGCGGCCGCATCATCGGCGACGTCAACCGCTGGGCCGCGGGCACGAAGGGCTGCCAGTAAAGCGACCGCCTAGGCGATCGTCGCCGCCTTCCCCAGCCGGAAACGAGGCCCTGCAGGCGCGCGGGCTATCTTCATCCTTTGAGGAAGCAACGCATGGATCGTTTCGTCATCATCTCCGGCTGCTCGGGCGGCGGCAAATCGACCCTGCTTGAGACATTGAGACATCGCGGCCACCAGGTCGTGGAGGAGCCAGGCCGGCGCATCGTCGTTGAAGAACTGGAACGCGGCGGCAAGGCACTGCCGTGGCTGGACGCGCCCGCCTTTGCGCGCAGGGCGATCGCCATGTCGATTGCCGACCGTGCGGTCGCGGCCAAGCTTCAGGGCCTCGTCTTCTTCGACAGAGGCCTGATCGACGCCTCGGCCGCGCTCCAGCACCTGACGGGCGAGCCGGCTGTGGACGAACTCCACCATTCTCATCGATACAATCGCCACATCTTCCTGACACCACCATGGCCGGAAATCTATGTCGGGGACCACGAACGACGGCATGATCTTTCAGAGGCGATCACCGAATACGACAGGCTATGCGCCGTCTATCCCTCGCTCGGCTACCAGATTCATCTCCTGCCGAAAGTCAGCGTCGAGGCGCGCGCGGATATCGTGCTGAAGACGCTTGGTTGCGCCTAGCCTACGGTGCATCCCGCCGTCTGGATCGTTCAATCCCAGAAAAACGACTTGCTGACCTCGGTCCTCGCCTCGCGTCGCGTCAGGCCGATATCGCGCAGCTGATCATCGGTGAGATCCCGCAGCGTCGAACGCGTCTCGCGCTTCTGCAGCCAGAGTGCAAAGGACGAAAGAAGACCACGCATTGCGCGCGACGTCGACCATATCGGCCCCGCACTATGCGCGGCGGGAGCGGCAACAATGCCTCGGGTTGGACGAATTGAATCAATTGTACTCATTTTTTCGCTCGTTCGTTCGCTGAGAAAACAATGTATCGAGCCAAACGACACAATTGACTCATAGTATTGACTCTATTTTCGGTGCAATCTAGAAATTGTCATTATGACAAATTGGCTGCCTGACATTTCCAGCGGGAGCGGACCCGTCTACATCCGCGTCGCCGACAGCATCGAGAACGCGATCACCCATGGCGTCCTGCCGCCGGGGACGAAGCTGCCGCCGCAGCGCAATCTTGCCTATGACATCGGCGTGACGATCGGCACGGTCAGCCGGGCCTATGCGCTCGTGCACGAACGCGGTCTGGTCGCCGGCGAAGTCGGCCGCGGCACCTATGTGCTCGACCGCGCCAACGGCAAGCAGATCGAGCCGGTCGATCCGATCACCCAGGCGCTTGCCGGCACGCGCGGGCTGGAAACCCCGAATGCGAAGATCCGTTTCGATACGACGGCGGCGCCAGACATCGGCCAGGGACAGATCATCGGCCAGCTCTTTGCCGATATCAGCCGCGATCACCAGACGGAGATTTCCTCCTATTCGCGCAGCTTCCCGTCAAACTGGTTCCGCGCCGGCCAGGTCTGGCTTGCCCGCAACGGCTGGCAGCCGGCGATCGAAACCGTGGTGCCGACGCTCGGCGCCCATGCCGGCGCCATCGCCGTCATATCCGCCGTCACCTCCCCCGGCGACAAGATCGTCTTCGAGAACCTGACCTATACCCAGGTCAGCCGTGCTACCCGGCTGCTCGGCCGCCGCTCGCTTCTGGTGGATTCCGACGAGCATGGCATCGTACCCGACGATTTCGAACGGCTTTGCCAGCAGCAGCATCCGCGGCTGGCCTTTCTGATGCCGACCGCCCACAATCCGACGCTGGCGACCATGCCCGAGGCGCGACGCCGCGCGATCGCCGCCATCGCCCGTCGGCACAGCGTCTGGCTCATCGAGGACGATCTCTACGGCGGCATGACCGAGGACCCGAATCCGCTGATGGCGAGCATCGCCCCGGAGCGCACTTTCCTGGTCAGCGGCCTGTCGAAGGCGGTCACGGCCGGCGTGCGCGGCGGCTGGGTCGCCTGCCCGCCGCATTTCGCCCAGCGCATCAAGGTCACGCACAAGATGACCACAGGCGGTCTGCCCTTCATCCTGGCGGAGACCTGCGCGCGGCTGGTGCTGGGGGGTCACGCGCTGGCGCTACGCCGCAAGACGGTGGAAGAGATCCGCGCCCGCGAACAGCTGGCGCGTCAGGCGCTCGCCGGCTTCGAGTTCAACTCGCATCCGCATGTACCGTTCCTGTGGCTGAAACTGCCCGAACCCTGGCTTTCCGGCACCTTCAAGAATGCGGCGATCACCGATGGCGTGCTGATCGACGACGAGGACGAGTTCAAGGCGGGCCGCTCGGAGAAGGTCTACCACCGCGTCCGTGTCGCCTTTTCCTCGCCGCAACACCGCGAGGATGCCTCGGCCGGCTTCATGACACTGCGCCGCCTGCTCGAGAACGGTTCGGCCGGTTACGACAGCCATATATGACGGCATTGTTGCGGTTTCGCTGCACCCCTGGAAAATAAGGGATGCATACTAATGTGTGCTTTACCCCGATTTCGGGGCTGCTACCATCCAGCCGATAAGATCCGATTCGCTCACCATATTGGGGGGAGTGCATGGTTGAGGCTTCCATTTTGGGCCGCCTTCTCGGAAAAGGTGGCCTCACGGTTATTTTCATCGCGACAGTAACGAGTTTTGCCGGCAGCCAAACCGCCGCTGCCGCCGACAACAAGATATTCGACGAGCTGCGTTTCGGCTCCAGCGCTTCCATCCAGAGCGGCTATGATCACGAAAAGGGCGTCTTTCCGGATGTCCAGGTGCTGTTCAATCCGTTCGGCTACAATCCGACGGCGGATTGGAAGGATCAGCTGACCCATCCGCGTATCCATGTCGGCACCTCCGTCGGCACGGCAGGTTCGGCGACGCAGGTCTATGGCGGCCTGTCCTGGACGCTCACGCACAGCAACGGCATCTTCACCGAAGCCGGCTTCGGCGGCACGGTCCACACGGGCAATCTCGACAATTGGCAGGATCACGGCCCGATGCTCGGCTGCCGGCTGCTATTCCACGAATATGCCGGTATCGGCTACAATTTCGACAGCCACTGGAACATGATGGCGCAGATCGCCCATTCATCGCACGCCAATCTTTGCGATGGCCCCAATGGCGGCATGACGCGCGTGGGCGTCCTGGTCGGCTACAAGTTCTGATCGCCGCCGGGCGGCCGCACGTCATCGCGCCTATGACTGCCGATTGTGAATGGCAGTCATTTTCCTGTCGCGCGACAGGTTCACATGCGCTAAAGAGACCCCGATCCCCTGACCGGCCGTCAAACCCTTTACAGGCAAGGACCTTCGAGCGCTCATGACCCTTTCGAATACGATCCAGATCACCCCCGAACTGATTGCCGCCCATGGCCTGAAGCCGGATGAGTATCAGCGCATTCTGGATCTGATCGGCCGCGAGCCTTCCTTTACCGAACTCGGCATCTTTTCGGCCATGTGGAACGAGCACTGCTCCTACAAATCCTCGAAGAAGTGGCTGCGCACCCTGCCGACCAAGGGGCCGCGCGTCATCCAGGGACCGGGCGAAAATGCCGGCGTCGTCGACATCGATGACGGCGACTGCGTCGTCTTCAAGATGGAGAGCCACAACCACCCGTCCTATATCGAGCCCTATCAGGGGGCCGCGACCGGCGTCGGCGGCATCCTGCGCGACGTCTTCACCATGGGCGCCCGCCCGATCGCCGCCATGAACGCCCTGCGTTTCGGCGAGCCGGATCATCCCAAGACCCGCCACCTCGTCTCCGGCGTCGTCGCCGGCGTTGGCGGCTATGGCAATTCCTTCGGCGTCCCCACGGTCGGCGGCGAAGTTGAGTTCGACGCGCGCTACAACGGCAATATCCTGGTCAACGCTTTCGCGGCCGGCCTTGCCAAGTCCAACGCCATCTTCCTGTCGGAAGCCAAGGGCGTCGGCCTGCCCGTGGTCTATCTCGGCGCCAAGACCGGCCGAGACGGCGTCGGCGGCGCCACCATGGCATCGGCGGAATTCGATGAATCGATCGAAGAGAAGCGCCCGACCGTTCAGGTCGGCGACCCCTTCACCGAAAAGTGCCTGCTGGAAGCCTGCCTTGAACTCATGCAGACCGGCGCCGTCATCGCCATCCAGGACATGGGTGCTGCCGGCCTCACCTGCTCGGCCGTCGAAATGGGCGCCAAGGGCGACCTCGGCATCGAGCTTGATCTCGACAAGGTGCCGGTGCGCGAAGAGCGGATGACGGCCTATGAAATGATGCTGTCGGAAAGCCAGGAGCGCATGCTCATGGTGCTGCAGCCGGAAAAGGAAGGGGTCGCCAAGGCGATCTTCGTCAAGTGGGGCCTGGATTTCGCCATCGTCGGCAAGACCACGGATGACCTGCGCTTCCGCATCATCCACCAGGGCGAGGAAGTCGCCAACCTGCCGATCAAGGAACTCGGCGATCAGGCGCCGGAATATGACCGCCCCTGGCGCGAGGCCGACAAGCGTGCCGCCCTGCCCGCCGACCTCGTCGCGGCACCGCAGGATTACGCGCAGGCGCTCCTGTCGCTGGTCGGCTCCGCCAATCAGTCCAGCCGCCGCTGGGTCTACGAACAATATGACACGCTGATCCAGGGCAACTCCCTGCAGCTGCCGGGCGGCGACGCTGGCGTCGTCCGCGTCGAGGGCCATCCGACCAAGGCGCTCGCCTTCTCCTCCGACGTGACGCCGCGTTATGTCGAGGCCGATCCCTTTGAAGGCGGCAAGCAGGCCGTCGCCGAATGCTGGCGCAACATCACCGCCACCGGCGCCGAGCCGCTGGCCGCCACCGACAATCTGAACTTCGGCAACCCGGAAAAGCCGGAGATCATGGGTCAGTTCGTCGGCGCCATCAAGGGCATCGGCGAAGCCTGCCGCGCGCTCGATTTCCCGATCGTCTCGGGCAATGTTTCGCTCTACAACGAGACAAACGGCGTTGCGATCCTGCCGACCCCGACCATTGCCGGCGTCGGTCTGCTGCCGGACTGGAAGACGATGGCGCGCATCGGCTCGGCCGCAGATGGCGATCACGTCATCATGATCGGCGTCGACGGCAGCCATCTCGGCTCCTCCATCTATCTGCGCGACATTCTCGGCTCGTCCGACGGCCCGGCACCCGAAGTCGATCTGTTCGCGGAACGCCGCAACGGCGATTTCATCCGCTCCGCCATCCGCAATGCCCAGGTCACCGCCTGCCACGACATTTCCTCGGGCGGTCTCGCCCTGGCTTTGGCTGAAATGGCGATGGCATCCGGCAAGGGCCTGAACATCGATCTCGGCGAATGCAAGGGCCTGCCGCATGCCGTCCTCTTCGGCGAGGATCAGGCGCGCTACGTCATCGCCGTTCCCGCCGATGTCGCCGATTTCGTCTGCATCAATGCCGAAAGCGCCGGCGTGCCCTTCCGTCGCCTCGGCGCGGTCGGCGGCAACGCACTTGTCGTTGATGGGGTGCTATCGGTTTCCGTTCAGCAGTTGCGCGACGCGCATGAATCGTGGTTTCCTGCCTTCATGGACGGCAGCGCGCTCGCTGCCGCCGAATAGAATGAGGTGAATCACTGATGCCAATGAATCCCGGCGATATCGAAGACATGATCAAGGCCGGCATTCCCGGCGCCAAGGTGACGATTCGCGACTTGGCCGGGGATGGCGACCATTATGCCGCGGAAGTCGTGGCTGAAGCCTTCCGCGGCAAGAGCCGCGTGCAGCAGCACCAGATGGTCTATGACGCCCTGAAGGGCAACATGGGCGGCGTGCTGCACGCCCTCGCCCTGCAGACCTCAGCACCCGATTGAGGTCAGACGCGCGCTGTCGCTGCCGGCAGCGACTGTCAGGTCGGGCATATCGGCCTGCGTATAGGCGGCAAAACCGGAGGCCGGCAACGGGCCGGCCGTCAGAAGCGTGAAATCGAACGGCGCCCGGACATCCGGTCCGAGCACATATTGGCGATGCACGCGCAGGAAATCCCGCTTGATCTTGGCATAGTGCTGCGACGACAGCATTTTCTTGAAGCGAATGAAGATGATCGTCGGCTGCGGCGCGTCCGCGTGCCCACAGAGAGCCGCGACCTTTGCCTTGTAGAAATGGATGGCGTCGGTCAGACAGTGAACGTCGAGCCAGACGATCTCCTTGCATCGGGCAAGCAGTCCCACCCGTGAGCGCAGCACGGCCGCCGGCCGCATGAGCGCACATTGCAGGATGGCGCTGCCGAGCGTCGAGAAGACGACGCGCTTGCCCTGGAACAAATCCGGCTCCCACTCCAGCAGCAGCCCGATCACATGCGTCGCCACGCTCGAGCCCATGCTGTGCGAGGTGATGACATATTCGTCGGCCGGCTCTTCCAGCGCCTGTCGGGCGCTCATCGCGCAGGCCTCGACCCATTGCGCCGTTCCGATGCCGCTCAGCCCAGCCATGGCGACAGCCATCTCCCAGTCGGAGAAGAGATGCAGCGTATGCAGGCGCTCGGCGCGCGGCAGGAAGACATAGATGAAGAAGGCCACGGCGAGCGCGATGCTGCCGATATGGCTCCAGGACGGCAGGCCGAGGAAAAATGGAAGAAAGGCGACGCACAGGCTGATCGCCAATCCCAGCAGCATCAGCAGGAAGGGAAAGATGAAGAAGAGGCCAAATCGCCAGGCATGGCGAAAATAGCCGACCATACCGCCGGATGCCGCGACCTTGAAGGCAGCGAGATATCCCTGCCCGAGCCGCGAGAAAAACGGCCGGCCATTCAGCCGCGCCACGAGATCATTGTGATCGAGAATATGAACGCGGCTTTCGGTCTGCCAGTCCGTGCCCTTGGCCAGAACGTCGAAATAGGGAGCCCTGCCGAAATTCCGGAGCGTATCGACGACGGCGGTAAAGCCCCAGGCGGCCGCGCTCTGTCTGGCGGAGCGCTCGTAACGAGCCCGGTGCGCCGCTGCGTCCAAGGGTTCGAATCCGGGGAAGTGAAGGACCACCCTCTTTTCAATATGGCTCATGCTGTTCTTGGTCCCCGGCGCGTCGGCGCACATCACATGGATATGAGGCACTGCCAACACCATGGCCTGCCGGCTTTTTCATGGCAGATCGCCACGAAAAATGCGCTCGGATAGTCCCACGGCAGGGTTAACGAAGCCCTGCCTCAGCACTCCCGGCCGCCATAGGGCGAATAATCGGCGCAAGGGTCGGCCGGAGGCGCGGTCATGATCTTCTGGACGAGGGGGGGCTGCTGGATCGGTTGCGGCTGCGATGTCGCTCCGGTCGACACGCGATAGCCGAACGCAATGCTGAGAATGAGGACGATTGCGCTGACCGTGACGGCACTGCTCAGGATCGAGGCCCTTGGGGTTCGGACGTGCTCATAATATTCCCGCTCACCCTCGCTCGTCTGGCTGGAGCCGTAAAATTCCTGCTCCTCACCGACCTGGCCGTCGGAATAGTGGTGATGGCTCATGACGCCCACTCCCTCGAAAATGCAATATTCAAAAAGGGACCCGCATCCGCCACGCCACCGTTGCCGGCGCGCCCACACAACTCTCCCGCTGCCGGTTGATGAAAACCCAGCAGCGCAATACTAAGCGTCCCTTGTTTTTTCCTATGTGTGTTGTTCAGCTTCCGAGTTGAAGACGCGATTTCAAAACGCACTGTTCAAAAAAAGGTGATAATTCCAACATTCGCGGCCGCCGAAAACCGATGTTGCGCAAAAGCCCATTCATGCGATGAAAAACATATCGGCGCATGATTGCTGCTGGAAATCATACCGCCGGCTTGCTATTTAAGGATAGGATTTGAAACTTGCGGACCTTGACCCCGCACGTAAAAGGAATGGAAGACCATGAGCGGCATTCACGAATTCATCGACAATGAAGTGAAGACCAACGACGTCGTTCTCTTCATGAAAGGGACGCCGCAGTTCCCGCAATGCGGCTTTTCGGGCCAGGTGGTCCAGATTCTCGACTATATCGGCGTCGACTATAAGGGCATCAACGTCCTTGCCGACTCGGAGATCCGTCAGGGGATCAAGGACTACTCCAACTGGCCGACCATTCCTCAGCTCTACGTGAAGGGCGAGTTCATCGGCGGCTGCGATATCGTGCGCGAAATGTTCCAGGCGGGCGAATTGCAGCAGCATTTTCAGGAAAACGGCATCAGCGTGCGCGGCGCCGCCTGACCGGTCACCGGACTCTCTCGTCCGGTTTCCATAGTCCAGTTCAATTGATAAGGCGCTGCCGCCGGGCAGCGCCTTGATATGTTTATGGGAATAAAACCGTGACGACCACATCCCAGGCTACGTCCCATGGGCAATTGCCCATGGGTAAACGCGAGTTCATCGTGCTCGCGGCCTTCCTGATGGCGATCAACTCGTTGGCGATCGACATCATGATCCCCGCCCTGCAGCAGATCGGCGCCAGCCTTGGCGTGGAAAACGAAAATCATCGGCAATATGTCGTGACCAGCTATCTGATCGGCTTCGGCTCGGCTCAGCTCTTCTATGGCCCGCTGTCGGACCGTTTCGGCCGGCGCATACCGCTGCTGATCGGCCTCGTCGTCTACATTATCGCCGCCTTCGGCATCGCGCTCATCCCCTCCTTTGCCGGCCTGCTTGCGCTGCGGTTCATCCAGGGCCTCGGCTCGGCGGCGACACGCGTCATCACCATTTCCATCGTGCGCGACGTCTTCGGCGGCCGGCAGATGGCGGAGGTGATGTCGCTGATCATGATGGTCTTCATGATCGTTCCGGTCATCGCGCCCGGCAGCGGGCAGGTCATCATGCTGATGACCACCTGGCATATGATCTTCGTCTTCATCGGCACCATGGCGACGCTGGTCGGCATCTGGATGTATTTCCGGTTGCCGGAAACGCTGAAGCCCGAGAATGTCCGTCCGCTGACCGCGAAATCCGTCCTTTCCGGTTTCGGCATGGTTCTGACGAACCGTGTCGCCCTATGCTACACGCTCGCCAGCACCTTCCTGTTCGGCGCGCTCTTCGGCTTCATCAATTCGGCGCAGCAGATCTACAACAACATCTATGGGCTCGGCGTCTACACACCGGTTGCCTTCGGTGGAGTGGCGGTGTTCATGGCGCTGTCGTCCTTCATAAACTCGCAGCTCGTCGGCCGTTTCGGCATGCGGCGGCTGTCGCATGCCGCCCTGCTCGGCTTTGCCACCATCACTTTCCTGTGGCTCATCATACAGCTCTACGGCCCCTCGCCGATGCCCTTCATGCTCTTCATGCTTCTCTTCGCGCTGGCCATGTTCCAGTTCGGATGGATCGGCTCGAACTTCAATTCGCTGGCCATGGAGCCGCTGGGGCATGTCGCCGGTACGGCGTCTTCCGTGCTCGGCTTCATGAGCACGGTCGGCGGCGCCTCGATCGGCGCGGCCATCGGCCAGTTCTACGACGGCACGGCGACGCCGATGATCGTCGGCTATTTCACGGTTTCGCTGATCGGCATCGGTTTCGTGCTGATCGCCGAGAAGGGACGCCTTTTCAGGCCGCAGAACGCGCCACCGCCGTCCGACCAGTCCCTCGCCCTTCACTGACAGGCATTTTGACATGAACGCGCCCCACACAGAGACAGCGGAGCAATCCGGCTCCGCCCGCAGCGGCCTTGGCATCGTCGAATTCATCATCGTCATCGCGCTGATGACGGCGAGTATTTCGATGGGCATCGACAGCATGCTGCCGGCGCTGCCGAATATCGGCCAGTCGCTGGCCGTCGCCAATCCCAACGACACGCAGCTGGTCATCGGCGTCTATTTCCTCGGCTTCGGCATCTGCCAGCTGTTTTTCGGCAGCTTGTCCGACGCCTATGGCCGGCGCAACATCCTGCTTGGCGGCCTTGCCTTCTATACGGTGACGCTGTTTGCCGCCGCCTGGAGCGGCAGCCTCACGGCACTGCTGGTGCTGCGCTTCGTCCAGGGCGTCGGTGCCGCCGCAGTCCGCATTACCACGCTGGCGATCGTGCGCGACTGCTTCGGCGGCCGCGAGATGGCGCGCGTCATGTCCTATGTCACCATCGTTTTCATGATCATGCCGATGGTGGCGCCCGCCGTCGGGCAGATGATCGTCGCCTATTCGAACTGGCAATGGATCTTCATCGTGCTCGGCATCGCCAGCGCCGGCCTCTTTCTCGTCGCCTTCTTCCGCATGAAGGAAACCTTGCCGCAGCAGGAACGCCTGCCGCTTTCGATCGCCTCGGTGGCATCCGGCTTCAAGACCGTGCTGACCAACCGTATCACCTGCGGCTACATGATCGGCCTGACGCTCTATACCGGCATCATCTGCGCCTATGTGGTCTCCGTCCAACAGGTCTTCGCCGATGTCTATGGCCTCGGCAACCTGTTTCCGCTTGCCTTTGCCGCGACAGCGGGCGGCACGGCCGTCGCGCAGTTCGCCAATGGCCATTTCGTGCGCAGGTTCGGCATGCGGCGCATCTCGCATGCCGCCATGATCGTCTTCACTCTGCTTGGCGCCTTCGGCTATGCCGTGGGTCTGGCGGGCCTGCCGAGCTTCCTGTTCACCTATATCCTGATCTCGGTGATGCTGATGATGTTTGCGGTCATCACCACCAATTTCATGGCGATCAGCCTGGAGCCGATGGGGCATCTTGCCGGCACCGCCGCCGCCATCACCAGCTCCATCTCCACGACCCTCGGCGTCGTTCTCGGTGGGCTGGTCGGCCAGATGTTCGACGGCACGCCCCAGCCGCTCCTCGCCGGTTTCACCGTGTTCGGCGCATTGACCATCGTCTCGACGCTCTGGGCCGAGCATGGAAAGCTCTTCACCCATCCCGGCGACAGCCCGAAGCTGGAACCCGGCATGGGCCACGTTTGATCGAAGATCTCTGGCGTCGCGGCGGTCTTTCAGATATCGCCGCGCTGCCGCCTGGCCCAGCGTAGCGCCGTCACGACAGCCAAGCCCAGCAGCGGCCATATCACCCAAAGCGTGCCATGCCACGACAGGAGATTGATGCCGATCAGTCCGACCCCGATCACGGCGGGCATGGCCAGGATCGGATCGATCTGCTTGTTCGTCCGCACCCAGCGAAGGGCGGCCACGAAAGCAAGGCCGAGCAAGGGCCACGCAGCCCAGAAATCGCCGTGCCACGTGACAGCATTGGCGACCACCACGGCAATGGCGGCAACGGCCAGCGGACCATAAATCGGCATGGTATCCGCGACAGGCGCGGGCTTCGGCTGGCTCGGGCCGCGGAGTGGTTCACCAGGGCTCGATGGCGCAACTGGCGTGCCGGTAGCCTCGGTCACGCCGATCCGCACGGCATAGCTCGGCACACCGCCATCGATATTCTTGACCTCGAGCTGGCCGAGAAAATCAAAGCCGACGGCCACCTTGTTGCGAACCTGATCGTAGACCGTGTTGGAGATCACGATGCCGCCGGCGGCGGCGCAGGCCTGCAGGCGCGCGGCTATGTTGACGCCATCGCCATAGAGATCGCTGCCCTCGGCGATCACGTCGCCGAGATTGAGCCCGATGCGGAACAGCATCTGCGATCCCGGATCGCTTTTCGCATTATAGCCGGCAAGCTCATTCTGCACGTCAACCGCTGCGCGCAATGCCTCGACAACACTCGGGAATTCGGCGAATACAGCATCGCCCCAGGTATTGACGACACGGCCGCCATGCGCCTCGATCAGCCGCGCCATCGCATCGCGATAGCGCTTGAGTGTCGCCAGCGTTCCTTCCTCGTCCTTCTGCATCAAGCGCGAATAATCTTGCACATCTGCGCAGAAGATGGTGGTCAGCTTGCGGCGCGTCTCAGACATCGGCCTCATCCTCGCGGCAAACCTCGCCGACGGGCGGTTGCCGATCAAAGCAAAATAGCGCCCTGCTCACCACTTTCCAAGTCGGCCCGACAGGCTGAGGTTTTCAGAGCGCCAGCGAATTGCGTATCCGTGCCTTAGACGGTGAAGACCTCACGCCGCAGCACCTCCCAGGACGTCTTGTCGACCGCAAGCAGCAGCCCGCCATCGAGGTGATGCGGCAGATACGGCGAACCGTCGAAACGCCGGACATAGGCGCCTGCCTCCTCCGAAATCAGCGCGCCGGCCAGGTGATCCCAGGGCATCAGCTTGTTGTACATGATGTAATGCACGTGCCCGCCGGCAAAGGTGCGGTACTCATGGGCGGCGCAGCGGTAGTTTGTGATGAAGCGCACCTTGGCGAGATTGCCCAGGATCTCCGCGCGCTTGCCCTTCGGCAGGTAGCCCGTGGAGGCCATGCCGACCATGTTCTCCAGCGCAACCGGCGCTGTCACCGAAAGGCGCTGCGTCTCGCCATCCGGCCGCCGCAGCCAGGCGCCGGCACCCTTTTCCGCCAGCACCCAGTCATCGCCCATCGGGTCGAAGATGATGCCCGCCACGGTCTCGCCTTTCGACACCACGGACGCCATGACGCCGAAGGCGGGAATGCCGGAGGCAAAATTGAACGTGCCGTCGACGGGATCGACGATGATGGCCAAATCGGCACCCTGCAGCTTGTGCAGCAACTCGGGGTCGGCCGCGACCGATTCTTCACCGATGAACAGCGCCTCTGGCCAGAGTCTCGCCGCCTCGGCCTTGATCATCCGTTCGGCCTGCTCGTCCGCCTCCGTCACCAGATCGGTCGCCTCGGTCTTGGCGCGAACGTCGCTGCCGCCGAGCCGGCGGAAGCGCGGCAGGATCTCCGCTTGCGCCGCCCGGCGCAGCAGATCGGCGAGCGTTGTGATGTCGATAGGTGCTGTCATGATGCGATCCTCTCCTGTCAGGCGCCGATGATTTCGCGACGGATAAGCCGCCAGCTTTCCTCGTCGGGCGCCGAAATAATGCCGCCGGTGGTTTCGCCGGGCCGGTAGGGCGTACCGTCGAACTTCGCCGTATAGCCGCCTGCTTCCCGATGCGTAAGAACGCCGGCAAGATGATCCCATGGCATCAGCTTCGAATGACCGATGAAATGCAGTCTGCCGGAGGCGACGAGCCAATATTCATAAGCGGAACAGTTCAAGCCGAAAGCCATGCGCACCTTGGCGAGATTGGCGCTGATGCGTGAGCGGTCCGGCTCCTCCATATGGCCCCAGGCGATGATGCCGGCCATATCCTTCAAGGGAGCGGGTGTCGCCACCTTGAGCCGGCTTGCCTGCCCTTCCCGCCGGCGCAGATAGGCACCTGCGCCGCGCATGACGGTCACCGTATCGCCGAGCACCGGGTCATGAATGATGCCCGCGATCGTCTCGCCGCCGGCGACGACCGCAAGAATCGTCCCGAAGACCGGCAGCCCCGAGGCGAAGTTGAAGGTGCCGTCGACCGGATCGATGACGAAAGCCAGTTCGGCATGCGCCAGCGCCGGCACCACGCTCTTGTCGGCCTCATAGGCTTCCTCGCCGACGATGAGAGCGTCCGGGAAGCGCGATTTCAGCGCAGCCGTGATATGCCGCTCCGCCAGCAGATCGGCCTCCGTCACCAGATCGATGGCGGAGGTCTTTTCCGATATGTCGCCGGCGCCGAGATTGCGGAAACGCGGCAGGATCTCCAGCGCCGCCGCTTCGGTGACGGTCGCGAGGAGATGGTCGAAATCAGCATCGGAAAAGGTCATGGATAGCCCGCGGGACAAGAGGAGAGAATTCTCTTATGCCCGATTCGATGACACAGATGTGTTGAAACCGCAGATTTCAGATCGGACCAGGCGGTTCAGGGCTTTTGCCCCGTCAGCGCGGCAAAATCGAACAGCTTCGGATCGAGAAGATGCGATGGATTCACATGCGCCAGCGCCCGCAGCATCGTGTCCTTGCGGCCGGGCATGCGGCGCTCGATATCGGCCAGCATCTCCTTCATCGCATTGCGCTGCAAACCGTCCTGCGAGCCGCAGAGATCGCAGGGAATGATCGGAAACTGCATGGCGACGGCGAATTTGGCGAGATCGTCCTCGGCGGCGTAAGCGAGCGGGCGCAGCACCATCAGGTCGCCCTCGTCGTTCAGAAGCTTCGCCGGCATGGAAGCCAGACGGCCGCCATGGAAGAAATTCATGAAGAAGGTTTCGAGGATATCCTCGCGATGATGGCCGAGCACCAGCGCGTCGCAGCCTTCCTCGCGGGCGATGCGATAAAGATTGCCGCGGCGCAGGCGCGAACAGAGCGAACAATAGGTTGCCCCTTCCGGCACCTTCTCCTTCACGATCGAATAGGTGTCGCGATATTCGATGCGGTGCGGCACGCCGATCCCGGTGAGGTACTCGGGCAGAACATGCTTGGGGAAATTCGGTTGCCCCTGATCC
>JASGEG010000393.1:0-4257 GCA_047606605.1 Rhizobium sp. | reverse complement strand
TGACCTTCTGGTGAAGCGGTGCATAGCGATCGGTGATCGTGGTGTAGATTTTCACGATCGGATCACGGCCATAGTGTCCATTAATTGCGCCGCCAGCTTCGCCCGGACCACCGAGATAAAAGGCCTGGCCATCGGCTGAAGCGCGCCAGCCTTCACCAAACCAGGCCGATAGTGGCTCGGCATGAATTGCATCGGTTATGCTCGCCAACGCGGCGCGGTAGGTGTCCTCTCGCATATGCCACGTTTGCATACGCAGCAAGGCCCGCCGGGTGACCGTACCGCACATCTCGGCCATTCGTGACAGGCCGAGATTGGTCGCTTCAGCGATCAACGCGGCCATGAAGGCGCGCAGATCCACAGGTGGCAATCCGGTGGAGACATGGGAGAAATGCTCGGTGAAGTCGGTCCAGTGGTTGACCTGATCGAGCAGATCGGTAATCCGCACCCTCGGCATCATGGCGTATAACTTCGCCGTGATGGCACGCGTTTGTTCCGGCTCGTTTTCGCCTCTTGGCTCCTTTGGGAAGCGGAGCTTTCCATCGGCGAATATCGCTGCATCCTTACCAGACAGGTGACGTTCCGTGTTCAGAAGAGCAGTATCGAGCGCAGCCATGCGGTCTGCAAGATAGGTTTCGGCATTGAAAGCGTGAACCAGAGCGACTGGTTGCGCCGGAGTTGCCGGCGAAGCGGGTGTGAGGAGCTTTTCGAGCGGGCGGTGAATTCGCGATGTCTCAACCCACACGCCGCCGCTCGCAAGCGCATTGGCCAGGATGAAGTAGGTGGCCAGTTCGTAATAGGAGCGGTCAATGGAATTGTCGGTAAAGACATGTCGCGACCAGCGCCGCTCAAGATGGCCGAGCGGAACGTCCGCAGGTAGCGGTTTACGACGGTCACCACCAATCCCGCCCAACACTGCAATTGCGGCAAGGAGCGGATGCACGGCGCGACCGCCTTCAAACGCAAAGCTGCTCAGGAACCGGGCGCCGATTTTCTTGAACACGTGGTATTCGGGTGCAAGCTCGCCGAGCACGTCCGGCCTTCCTGGGCGAAGTGTTCGCCGAATGATAGCCGCATCATCTGCGATGGTTTCCAGCGGCGCGATCGCAGTGACGGCGGCCGTGACATCGGCGTCGGCTCGCACCGTAGTCACCACAGCCTCAAGTACCTGAGCGATCCGAAGAAGCCGGAAACGCCCTTGTTCCGCAGATGCTGCGATCGTTTCCTCAAGCCGCTTTTTGGCGCGCAGGTTGGCACGACCGACAAGTGACTGGAAAATCGACAACGCCGCATCGGTCAAGGTAATCGCCAGCTCGATCAAGGTCGCTATCATGATCGCATGTCGGCGTGGTGCGTTCATCTGCTGGAACGCTTGCGCGGTATAGAGGCTCCCTTCCTTGGCCATTTGAGCCATGCGGTGGTTGAGGTAAAGCGGCAAGCGTGCCGGTACATCGCCAACGATGCTGCGGACAAGGTCGAGCCTGTCGAGGATCTCGCCCAGCGATCGTGCGCTTGCGCCTCCAGCCGGCGCACGCAGCCACGACAAGCGACTTTGCTGGCGATGAACCTTATTCGATAAAAGTACGTCCATCTGATCGCATTGTGGTGGTGATAGAAGCCCGCCGATCTCGGCAATCGCCGCGAGGTCAGCGGAATGCATCGCCGTGGCGGCTAAACGTTCGACGACACTGATACCAGGGATGATGATCCTTTCAGCTCGCATCCGTTCGATCAGCCGCTCGAGAAGCACCCGGCCATCCGTCAAGCTGACAGCTTCGTCTTGAGCCCAGGCGGTAAGTTCGACCCGCAATGGTTGGCTCAAGTCGCGGAAGCCGTGGCGCTCTTTGATCGTGGCCAACTGCTCGTATCGCGTTGCGTCGCGGCGAGCAAATAGCGCGATGACATCAGCGTCGGCCTGAACCTGATCGGCAATATGATCGAGCATGATACCTGGCAGCAGTTCGCCGCGACTGAGATATCGGCCAGGGAACCGCAGGCAGCAGAGTTGGAGCGCATAGCTCAACCGGGTCTCCGGCGTCCGGCACTGATTGATGGCAGCAAGATCATCTGGGCCGAGTATATGGTGACGCAAGACCTCAGCTTCCGTCTCCGGCAATGTTAGCAGTGCATTCCTCTGTTTCCTGGTCATGGAAATTCGTGGCGGCATTCCATTATCCTTTCAAAAATTACTTGCCTTACGAGGTGATATTGAAAGAGGATTGTGAAAGGAATTTCATCCTGATTTGTCAGGGGGACCGGCGAAGTTCCGCAAACGACCGTTTATGAAAGGACCTCGATGCTGATCGGCTACGCTCGGGTAAGCAAAGGAGACGAGCAATCGAACAAGGCCCAGGCCCGCGCCTTATCCGAAGCCGGCTGCAAGCGTGTGTTCGAAGAAAAGGCCTCCGGCGGGCGATGGGACCGGCCCGAATTGCACCGCATGCTCGATCAACTGCGTGATGGCGACACCGTCGTTGTCTGGAAGCTGGACAGATTGTCGCGTTCCTTGAAAGACGTCCTGCACCTCATGGATCGCATTGCTGCGGCAGGCGCCGGCTTCCGGTCGCTGACGGAAGCGATTGACACTACGACCCCGGCGGGGCGCATGATGATACAGATGGTGGGATCCTTCGCAGAATTCGAGCGCGCTATGATCCGGGAGCGGACTACGACCGGTCTTGCTCAGGCACGTGCCGAAGGACGAATTGGGGGACGTCGCAAGAAACTCGACCCGAAGAAACGCCGGGAAATCGCCGAGAGCGTCTTGTCAGGCCGCAAAAGTGGCGCCGAAATGGCGAGACTTTACGATATCAGCGAGCCGACGGTTTCGCGCATCGTCGCCGAACATCGCCAGAATATGGAGAGCTTCCATGCCGACCAGCCATGACCTGAAAGGCCTGATAAAATTCCTTGCCCGGGAAGAATGGCGCGAATGCTTTGACGAGGTGTTCTACGATCATTTCGGACCGGTGCTGGATGCCGGCGAGATGGACTTCGAGGACATTGCCGACATCCTCGGCGAGGTCTGGACCATGACGCTCTGGGGCTGCGCCTTCGAGGATTTCCTGACACAGGATTTTCAGGTCGAGGGCGGCAATATCGTCGACGAATATCTCAAACGTCGCGGCTGGAAGGAAAATGCCCAGGTAAAGGCTTACATGAAGGCGTTGCGCACGTCTGTCATGAGCCTTTATGAGGTCAGTGAGATCGTGCCGGGCAAATCGCTGATTGCGCGCGACCTCATTCGCGGTGGAGAGCCAATCCCTGTCAGCGAGGGAACGGCTACCCAAACGCTTAAACAATGGGATCGGATTTCCGCCCGGATTGTGCCTGTCTTGGGCAAGAATGTCTTTGCCGGCGGCCTTTTGCCATTCACGCCGGCGGCCACCGATGCGCTGTTCGATGGCCTACGGCAGATGTTCGGCAAAAAGAATGCGAAGAAGCTACCGGCCATCAAGGACGAGGAACTTCAGGCTGCGGCCTCCATGTTCACACTTTCATGGCTGTTTGATACGCTTGAGCGCGCCACGGGCCTGCCCTCGATGCAGAACGCCGATGGCGATGAACTTGTATTCCACGATGTAAGGTTTCCGCTCGCTTCCGGCGTTACCCAGAAGGATATCGCCGCACGGGTTAGCGGTATTCCCGGTATGTCGCAGGAAAATGCAAAATTCTGGAACTGGCTCGAGCAAAAGCCAAAGCATGGCGCCCGCAAGCGCACTGGACCGTCCTTCGAAACGACTATGGACAACGGCGCACGCGTCCTGGGCAATATCGAGTTAAAGGGAAAGCTCCTCCATCTGTCGACCAACTCAGCCGAACGCGCTCAAATTGGAACGACACTGGTCCAGCAGGCTCTCGGAGATCTCCTCCGCGCGCCACTTACCGAAATCCGCACGATCGAGCAGATGATGGCCGAGCGGCCGCCCCGTGATGAAGAAGACCCCGCAAATGAAATCCCGCTCGAAATTGCCGAGCAGGTTGTTCACCAGTTCATGGACCGGCAATATCGTGACACTCTTGATCAGCCGGTCGGCATGCTTGGCAACAAGACGCCGCGTCAGGCCGCAAAATCAGCCGCTGGTCGACAGAGGGTCGCCGAATGGCTCAAATATCTCGAAAATCAATCGTCCCGGCAGCCTAACCCGGCAGATCCTATGGCGACGTACAGTTTCGAGTGGATGTGGCACGAACTCGGCATCATCAATCTGCGCCAATAACCACTACCGTATATCCGTGTCCCAATAATGTACTGAGGCC
>JASGEG010000392.1:0-11256 GCA_047606605.1 Rhizobium sp. | reverse complement strand
GACAAACCATGGCCGACGGCATCCTTCATAATGGCTGCGGCAAGCAGCGCCGGAAAGGCCGGTCCCGAGCCGGTGAGCCCGGTCAGATAGTCGATGTCGCTCTCGCGGCTAAGCTCGTCCTCGACGCCGCAAGCGCCGAAAATACGCCGCACAGCCGAACGGTCGCTCTCGTTCAATCCGCCACCGGCGATCCAGGGCGTATAGGATTTGCCGGCCTCGGCGGCCGCATTCGGCAGCGCCCGCACGACCCTTTTCGTGCGATGATGCGTCCCAAGCTGTTCCAGGCGAATGCCCGCCATGACGGAAATGACGAGTCTGTCGCCGACATCGACGGAAAGGGCCGGCCAATCGGCCGGTCGAACGGAAACGATGATGATATCCGATCGGTCGACGAGTTCCTGATTGTCTCGCGTCCAGTAAGCCTCAGGAAAGCGGGACGGCTTTTCGCGCCGATAGGACAGCGAAAGCCCGTCCGGCCGCACCACCCCGGCCTTGAGAATCGATCCGGCGAGAGCCCCGCCAAGCCAGCCTGCGCCACCGATTACACCGATCCTCATTGGGTCTTGCATAGGTGGCGCCCCTTCACTGCGGCCTTAGGCCGTGAATGGCAAAGCGGCGATTGGGCGCGCCTCGTCGAGGCACCCCGCCGGCGCAGATCGCGATATCTTCAGGTATACGCTTCATTGGCACGGCAATCTCTCTATGGACTGCATGAAACTATAGCCGATCCGAACCAGATGAGTTGTCCGAGCACGGCATCTATCATCATGGCAGCGTCCTATTGCGACTTGTAGTCGTGCCGGGCAAAGAAGCGGTCGAGCTCTCTTTGCTGCGGTACCTGACCGGTATAGATCGCAATATATTCAGGTATGCGCTTCATTCGCAGCGCAATCTCTTCCCGGGATTGCATGGAAATATAGCCGATCTGCACCAGATAGGTCGTCCGCGCGCGAACATCGGCGGCCGTCTCGTCAAAACCGAAACGGATGAACATGCGCTTCAGCGCCTCGAGGCGTACCTGATCGGCCTCCCGCACCTCGGCGAGGATCTCGTCCGATTGCAGCGCCCAGCTCCGCACGGCGAATTCGAACTTGGAATCGAACAGATCCTTGTCGAGCCAGCAGTCGAAGACATTGAGCATGGCTTCGGCGAGCGTTTCCGCATAGGCCTCCGTCTGCCTGACGATATTGCCGGTGTTCTTCTCCCGCCAGCGCGCGATCAGCGCGCCCAGCAATTCCTCGCGATCCCTGAAGAACCAATAGAAACTCGTCCGCGAAAGATTGAGCTTCTTCGCCAGAGGAAGGATCTTGACGGAATCGACACCCGATTCCAGCAGGGATTCATAGGCTGCCTCCAGCCATCCCTCCTGTGATCCACGCCAGCCGCTCTCGCTCAAAACCTGTTCCATACATGACGTCGTAGCAAAAAGCGCTCCTTCGCACAAGGAGAATGTACACATATGTCAATAAACACGACCATACTGTTTTCGGCGTTGACACATATGTACATTTCCGCTTAGCCTCCGTCGTGACAGCCCCCAACCGGAATCCGACAGATGTCCAAAGATCCCCTGCTCCAGCCGTTCCAGCTCAAGCACCTGACGCTTCGCAACCGCATCATCGTCACGTCGCATGAGCCGGCCTATCCGGAAGACGGCATGCCGAAGGAGCGCTACCGCGCCTATACGGTCGAGCGGGCAAAGGGGGGTGTGGCGATGACGATGACGGCAGGGTCTGCGGCCGTGTCCAAGGACAGCCCGCCGGTGTTCAACAACCTGCTCGCCTACAAAGACGAGATCGTGCCCTGGATCAGGGAAATGACGGATGCCGTGCACGAACAGGGCGCGGCCATCATGATCCAGCTCACCCATCTCGGACGCCGCACCCGCTGGGACAAGGGCGACTGGCTTCCCGTGGTCGCGCCCTCGCATCAGCGTGAGGCAGCACACCGCGCCTTCCCCAAGAAGATGGAAGACTGGGACATCGAGCGCATCATCAAGGATTTCGCCGACGCCGCCGAGCGCATGAAGGCGGGCGGCATGGACGGCATCGAGCTGGAAGCCTATGGCCACCTGATCGACCAATGCATGTCACCGCTCACCAATGAACTGGACGGCCCCTATGGCGGCTCCCTCGACAACCGTATGCGCTTCTGTCTCGACGTGTTCAAGGCAATCCGGCGCAGGGTCGGGGACGATTTCATTCTCGGCGTGCGCTACACGGCGGACGAACGACTTGCCGGCGGCATCGACAGGAGCGAAGGCATCGAAATTTCGAAGCGCCTCAAAGACAGCGGTCTCATCGACTACCTGAACATCATTCGCGGCCATATCGACACCGATCCCGGCCTGACGGACGTCATCCCAATCCAGGGCATGGCGAACTCGCCGCATCTGGATTTCGCCGGTGAAATCCGCGCCGCGACCGACTTCCCCACCTTCCATGCCGCCAAGATCCCCGATGTCGCGACCGCCCGTCACGCCATTGCCGCGGGCAAGGTCGACATGGTCGGCATGACGCGCGCCCACATGACGGACCCGCATATCGTCCGCAAGATCATCGAAAAGCGCGAGGACGACATCCGCCCCTGCGTCGGCGCCAATTACTGTCTTGACCGCATCTACCAGGGCGGTGCCGCCTACTGCATCCACAATGCGGCGACCGGCCGCGAGCTGACCATGCCGCATACGATCGACAAGGCCGCAGCCCGCAAGAAGGTCGTCATCGTCGGCGCCGGCCCCGCCGGGCTTGAAGCCGCACGCGTCGCGGCCGAGCGCGGGCATCAGGTCGTGGTCTTCGAGGCGGCGAGCGATCCGGGCGGGCAGATAAGGCTCACGGCGCAGAGCGAGCGACGCCGCGAGATGATCAGCATCATCGACTGGCGCATGAGCCAATGCGAAAAGCACGGCGTGACCTTCCATTTCAACAGCTGGGCGGAAGCCGGCACCATCGAGGCGGAAAATCCCGATGTCGTGATCATCGCCACCGGCGGCATGCCGCACACCGAAGTCCTCTCCAGCGGCAACGAGCTGGTCGTTTCGGCCTGGGATATCATTTCGGGCGACGTCAAGCCCGGCACCAACGTGCTGATCTTCGACGATGCCGGCGATCATGCCGGCCTGCAGGCGGCGGAGTTTCTCGCCAAGGCCGGCGCCAGGGTCGAGATCATGACGCCGGATCGCTCCTTCGCGCCGGAAGTCATGGCGATGAACCTCGTCCCCTACATGCGCTCGCTTCAGGCGCTCGATGTGACCTTCACCGTCACCTACCGGCTCGATTCCGTCGAGAAGAGCGGCAACGAACTCGTTGCGCATGTCGGCAGCGACTATGGCGGCGTTGCCAAACAGCGCCGCTTCGATCAGGTCGTCGTCAATCACGGCACGATCCCGCTCGATGAGCTTTATTTCGAGCTGAAGCCGCAGTCGAAAAATCTTGGCGAAATCTCCCATGACCAGCTGATCGCCGGCGAGCCGCAGTCGGTCCTGCGCAATCCGCAAGGCACATTCCAGCTCTTCCGCATCGGCGATGCCGTGGCGGCGCGCAACACCCATGCCGCCATCTATGACGGGCTTCGCATCGCAAAGGACATCTGAGCCATGGGGGCGGAAGAAAACCCGCCGCCCGTCGTCAGCGAGGACGGATCATGACGAAGCGCCGTGAAAGCCTGCAATCCTTCGTGGACGCCGCGCAGCTGGCATTCGACCGGTTCGCGCAGGCGCCGGAGGCACGCCGGTCGATCCGGCAAATTTTTACGGCATTGGAGACGCCTGCGTCACAGCGGCCGGGACCCGGAAGCCGCCTGTCCGTCTGTGCCCATCTCGACGCAGCGCTTCGCGTCGAAACCTCCGACCCTTCCCTGCTGCGTCTGATTGAATGCTTCAAGGCAATCGAGCCCGCGCTCGCATGGTGGCGCCGGGCCGATGGCGAGGGAACCGCGAGTGCCAATTTTACCGATGGACACGCCAATGCGATGCTTCTCGGCCCGGGCGGTCTTGAAGAGCGCAGCGACATTTGGCTGGGCGTGACGCTGATGGCGCCGAATGTCCGCTACCCGGACCACGACCATGCGCCGGAAGAGGTCTATCTGGTTCTTTCGGACGGGCAGTTTCGGCAGGGAGAGGGAGAATGGTTCGCGCCCGGCATCGGCGGATCATTCTATAACGTCCCACGGATCAAGCATGCGATGCGATCGCTCGACGCCCCGCTCTTCGCCTTCTGGGCGTTGCTCGCCGATCGCCCGCATTAAGCGATCGGCAGTCGACGGGCCCGTCCTCGGCGGTGCTGCCCTATTGCATCACCGGTACGCCGGCCTCTTCCGCCGCCCTGATCAGCGCCTCTCGCACGACATCCGGACGGACCGTGCCCATCATCGCGTCGAGACATATCCGGATCGCGGTCAGATATTCCTCGCCATCGTCAATCGGCCAGTGTTCCAGCAAGGTCTCGGTGGCCGCCTGTACCGAATTGACACGCCGATATTCCCCGGTGCCCTCCATCACCAATGTTACCGCCGGGAACGGCCGCAAACTATCCCGTTTCAACACGCATTACCTCCAAAGCACATATACTTCGGTAACCTTGCAAAATGCGTTCCGGAATTTCCCACGCTCGATGGTCGCTGTCACCAGGCCCTGCGTGGCGCAAGACCCATGGATGCAAACAGCTTACCCGCAACGAACGTCTGACGATTCCCGACCCTCGGATGAACTATGTGGCGACGACCACGGCGCCGCCGATCATGCCCGCGCCGGCTGCACTCAGCAACAGCGTTTCTCCCTCCATGAAGCGCTTCTGCGCATTGGCAACCGACAGGGACAGCGGGATCGTTGCGGCGGATGAATTGCCGAAGCTTTCGATCGTGCGCGAAGTCTTGGCCGGATCGATCCCGAGATTGCCGCAAACAGCATCGAAGATGCGCGCATTGGCCTGATGCGGAATGAACCGGCCGAGCTCCCCGGCCGTCACCCCGGCTGCGGCAAGCGCCTTGAGCGAGCAATCGCTCATGATGTCGACGGCGCGCGAAAACACCTCCTTCCCGTTTCGCATCGACATGAGATAGTCTTCTGCGGCGATATCGGCAGCGAATGGACGATTGCTTCCACCCGCCGCAATCGAGATGAGATCATAGCCGCTGCCATCCGATATCAGCTCGGCCGCCTTGAGCCCGGTCGCGTCGTTATCGGACGGCGACAGCACGACCGCGCCGGCGGCATCCGCGAAAAGGATCGCGCCGGCACGCTCGGCGGGATTGATGCGGCGGCTCAGAATATTGGCGGCGACCACCAGCACCGAGCGCCCATGCACGCGCACGAAACCATCGGCCAGGGTCAGCGCATAGAGAAAGCCCGAGCATGCACCGGCAAGGTCGATCGCGCCCGATCGCGAAAGGCCTAGCCGATGCGCGAGCAAGGGAGCCGACGGCGGCAGGAGATGATCCGGCGTCGAGGTTGCAAGCAAGGTCAGGGCGATCTCGTCCGGCGCCCTTCCGGCATCGTCCAGCGCCATCCGCCCGGCTTGGGCCGCGAGCTCCGTGAGCGTATCCCCGTCGGCTGCCCAATGGCGCGTTCGAATGCCGGTCCGGCGCCATATCCATCCGGGCTCAAGGCCGAGCTGCGTCTCGATCTCCGCATTGTCGACACGCCGGACCGGAACGGCATGGCCGAAGCCCGCCATGCGGGATGACCGCGCCCCCATCTCAGCACCGCCCCAGAACGAGGGAGGCCACCTCGTCGATCGCATCATAGGCACGAGCGACCTCGCCGGCAGTCACGCAATAGGGCGGCATCAGGTAGATGACATTGCCGAGCGGCCGGATGAGCAACCCGCGCTCGCGGAAGAGGCGCCGCATGCGCGGGCCGACATCGGCGAGATAGCCGCCGGCCGGCACGGCGAGATCGAGCGCGGCGATCGTCCCGGCCTGGCGGAGGCCGGCAAAGCGCTCATCTCCTGCGAAGCTCGCCAGATGCCGCCGATGCATTGCCGCAAGCCTCTCGATCCGCTCCGTCACCGCTTCATCACGCCAGACCTCCAGATTGGCGACGGCAGCCGCGCAGGCGATCGGGTTGGCCGTGTAGGAACTCGAATGAAAGAAGGTCTTGCGCCGATCCGTGGAAAGATGCGCATCGAATATCGCCGCCGTGCAGAGCGTTGCCGCAAGCGGCAGGGAGCCGCCCGTCAGCCCCTTGGACGTACAGAGGATATCGGGGCTGATGCCCGCCTGCTCGCACGCAAACATCGGTCCGGTCCGCCCCCAGCCGGTCATCACTTCATCGGCGATGAACAGGCACCCGTAACGCTCGGCGATCTCCTTCAGCCCGGAAAGGACATTAGCCCCGTACATCTTCATGCCGCCGGCACCGAGCACCAGGGGTTCTATGACGAGGGCCGCCACGCGGCCGGAACGGCAGACTGTCTCGAACATGTCGAGCGTGCGCTGCTCCATGCCCATATCCGGAAAAGAAAGCCTGTCTACGCTGAACAGCAGCGGCTCGTAAGCCGCGTTGAAGATCCCCCGCTCGCCGGCCGACATGGTGCCGATGGTGTCGCCATGATAGCCATGCTCCATAACGACGATGCGGTCGCGCGGTTCGCCGAGATTGTGGAAATATCCAAGCGCCATCTTCAGCGCCACTTCGACGGCGGTCGAGCCGCTGTCGGAATAGAAGACGTGCTTCAATCCGGGCGGAGCGATCCGCAGCAACCCTTCAGCCAGTCTCTCCGCCGGCGCGTGAGAAAATTCGGCGAAGATGATCTGGTCATAGGCTTCGCTCGCCTCACGGATCGCCGCCATGATGGCGGGATGGCGATGGCCATGGGTGATGACCCACCAGGATGAGATGGCGTCGAGGATACGATTGCCGCCCTCATCGATCAGGTAAGCGCCGTCCGTCGAGACGATGCGCGTCATCGGCGGCTCCAGCGCATGCTGGGTGAAGGGATGCCAGATGGACGAGGTGATCATGCCGCCGCCTCCATAAAGGCGGTCGGATCGAAGCTATCACGAAAGGCCCCGCGAACGGTATCTGGCGTGACATCCGGCAGAACCGGGAACCGGCCGAGCGAGCGGACACCGCCCATCTCCACGATGATCCTCTGGCTCTCCCGGTTTTCATCGCCGATGAAGACGATGCCAAAGACGGGGATGGCGCGATGCCGCATCGCCTCGATCGACAGCAGCGTGTGGTTGATCGTGCCGAGCACCGTCCGGGCGCAGAGGATGACAGGGATTTGCCAATGCGCGAAAATATCGGCGAATACCAGTCGCTGCGAAAGCGGCACGAGCAGACCGCCCGCCCCTTCGATCACCAGCGGTCCATCCGTTTGCGGCACGGCAAGCCGCTCGCTCTCGATCTCAACGCCGTCGAGCCGGGCCGACAGATGCGGCGACGCCGGCATCGACAGCCGGTAGGCTTCCGGCAGGATACGATCGCGCGCCACGCCGCCGAGACGTGCGACACGCTCGCTGTCGGTTTCCTCATCGAGCCCGGATTGCACCGGCTTCCAGTAATAGGCGCCGAGCGCGCCGGTGAGCGCTGCCGAAAGGACCGTCTTGCCGATACCGGTATCGGTGCCGGAGACGACGAAACGAGGGCTCATGCCCGCTCCTCCGCGATCGCCGCTGCGAGCTGGCGCGACATCTCCGAAATCTGGCCCTCATCGACATTGAGCGTGATGGAGAGCCTGAGCCGCGCCATGCCTTCCGGCACTGTCGGCGGCCTGATCGCCCTGACGTCGAAGCTTGCCGTACGCATGCGCTCGGCGATGGCAAGCGCGCGGGCATTGTCGCCGATCATGACCGGCAGGATCTGCGAACCGCTCGGGTTCAGGCCGAGCCGCGACGATAGCTCTTCGCCGGCATGGCCTGTCAGCGCTTCGAGCCGAACGCGGCGCTCCGGCTCGTCCGCGACCATGCGCAGCGCCTCGCGCACCGCCGCCGCCATCAGGGGAGACGGCGCGGTCGAATAGATGAAATTGCGGGCGCGGTTGATCAGATGATCGGCAAGAACGGCCGGCAGCGCCAGAAGAGCGCCGGAAACACCCAGCGCCTTGCCGCAGGTATGCAGCACCACGACATTGCCGCGGCTTTCGAGACCGGCGGCAAGGCCGCGTCCGCCAGGACCGTATATGCCGGTGGCATGCGCCTCGTCGACGACGAGGAAGCCGTCGTGCCGGTCGGCGAGATCGGCAAGTTCCGCAAGCGGCGCCCGGTCGCCATCCATCGAATAGAGGCTTTCCACCGCGATCCAGGGATGCCCCCTGCCGCCGGCCTGTCGCCAACGACCGATCGCCCGATCGAAGGCCGCGACGTCGTTGTGCGGGACGACTGCCGTCTCCGCCTTGCTCGCCGAGATGCCCTCATGCGCACTGGCATGGATAAGGGCATCATGGACGATCAGATCGTCGCGCTGCGGCAGGGTCGAAAAGGCCGCGGCATTCGCCGCATAGCCGCTGCCGAAATAAAGCACCTTCCCGGCGCCGAAAAACGAGGCGGCCTCCGCCTCGAGCGCCTCATGCTCGGCATGATTGCCGCGCAGCAGCCGCGAGCCTCCGGCGCCCACCGGAACGCCTCGTTCGAGCGCAGCAGCGATCGCCGCCTTGATACGCGGCGCATTCGCAAACCCCAGATAATCGTTGGAGGTGAAATCCACGCCCTGCTGCGGCAGGAGCGCGCGGACACGCCCCCTGCGCCGCAGGCCTGCGAGCTTGGCTTCGTAGCGGGCGAGAGCCGGCGCGCTCAACGGGCCGGCTCCAGTGCCATCGGCTGAAGACCGAGCCGGCGGAAGAGCGCCGCATCATGGTCTTCGCCGGGATTGTCCGCCGTCAGCAGCGTCTCGCCGACGAAGATGGAATTGGCGCCGGCGAAAAAACAGAGGGCCTGCATCTCGTCGCTCATGTCGGTGCGGCCGGCGGACAGCCGCACATAGGAACCCGGCATCAGGATGCGCGCCAGCGCGATGGTGCGCACGAATTCGATCGGATCGATCGCGGCGGCATCCGCGAGCTTGGAACCGGGGATCGGAATCAGCATGTTGATCGGCACGCTCTCCGGCGGCGCCGGCAGATTGGCGAGCGTCACCAGCATCGAGATGCGATCCTCGACCGTCTCGCCCATGCCGAGAATGCCGCCGGCGCAGACCTTGATGCCGGCATCGCGGACATTGGCGAGCGTTTCCAGCCGATCCTCGAAGGTGCGGGTGGTGATGATCTCGGAATAATAGCGTTCCGATGTATCGATATTGTGATTGTAATAATCGAGGCCGGCATCGGCGAGCTTTCCGGATTGTTCCGGCGTCAGCATGCCGAGCGTCATGCAGGTCTCCATGCCCAGCGCCTTGACGCCCTCGACCATGGCCACCAGCGCCTCCATGTCGCGCTCCTTCGGATTGCGCCAGGCCGCGCCCATGCAATAGCGCGTCGCCCCGCCCTCCCTGGCTCTTTGCGCCTCCGCCAAAACGCGCTCGACCTCCATCAGCTTCGAGGCTTTCAGTCCGGTCGGATAATGGGCGGACTGGCTGCAATAGCCGCAATCCTCGGCGCAGCCGCCTGTCTTGATGGACAGAAGACGGCTCATCTGGATGGCATTGGGATCGAAATTCTGGCGATGAACCTGCTGCGCGCGAAAGAGAAGATCGTTAAAGGACAAATTATAGATAATTTTTGCCTCGCGAACCGTCATTTTAGCGCCGACCGCGGCATTCACTGGCTTCATATGCGCTCACCTCCAGAAATACATAGATTATAGAATCTAATTATCTATAATTTATATGCAGAGGCAGATGACAACAAACCAGTCGGCGAAGACTGAAGAACGCAGCAATCATTGCGTGAAACAGCAGACCGGAGATCGAGAGCAGCACCTCTCGCGCAGCCATCAAAGATAGCAGCCATGACGGCTTCGCAGGACCACAGCACCCGAGAGCTGACGGGAAAGCGCTCAGATCCGGCGACAGGAATTGCCAGGGATAAATTGGGGGATCGGCACGACATCCTGCGGCTCGGCGGCGCAGGCATGCGATATTCGACGCGGCGAGAGCCAAGATCGACGACACCGTGGCGCGGCCCGGCGCGATGGCGAACGATCAACGCATGACGGCGGGCTGCGCTTGTCCGCAACCCGCCGTCGAAAACAATCCGTCAGCGTCTCAGAGCGCCATGTCCGGAACTTTGCGGACCGTACCGCTGCCGGCGCCATCGGGCTTGGCAAGCGCGGCGGGATCAATGGCTGGGGACGCAATGGCCAATTGCAGCCGCTCGGCCGTCGCGGCCCATTCCTGGGCAAGCGCTTCCGGGTTCTCATTGAGCTTCACGCCGTAGCTGGGAACGATCTTGCGGACCTTTTCCTGCCATTCGGGCGTGGCGAGCCGTTCGGCGAATACCTTCTTGAGGAGATCGAGCATGATGGGGGCCGCGGTGGATGCGCCAGGCGAAGCGCCGAGCAGCGCGGCGATGCTGCCGTCCTGCGAGGCGACGATTTCGGTGCCGAGCTTCAAGACGCCGCCCTTTTCCTCGTCGCGCTTGATGATCTGAACACGCTGGCCCGCCTGCCACAGACGCCAATCCTCTGCCTTGGCCTGCGGGAAATATTCGCGCAGCGCCGCCAGACGATCCTCGTCGGACAGCATGAGCTGGCCCGCCAGATATTCGACAAGGCTGAATTCATCGAGCGCCACCCGGATCATCGGCCAGATATTGTCGAGCGTCACCGAGGCCGGAAGATCCAAGAAGGAGCCTTCCTTCAGGAACTTGGTGGAGAAGGTGGCGAAGGGTCCGAACAGAACCACCCGCTTTCCATCGAGCATGCGGGTGTCGAGATGCGGCACCGACATCGGCGGCGCGCCGGTCGAGGCCTGGCCATAGGCCTTTGCCAGATGCTGGTTCACGACATCCGGATTGTCGCAGACGAGGAACGAGCCGCCGACCGGGAAGCCGGCATAATCGTCGCCTTCGGGAATGCCCGACATCTGCAGCAGCGGCAGGGCAGCACCACCGGCGCCCAGGAACAGGAACTTCGCGTTGATCGTGCCCTTGCCGGTGCCGTCCTTGGTGTTCGCGTAGGTCACGCGCCAGGTGCCGTCCTCATTGCGCTGGATTTCCTGCACTTCCGAAGAGGTGTGCAGCTTGAAGGTCGGCTGGCTCTTGAGATGCGCGACATATTGCCGGGTGATCTCACCGAAGTTCACGTCGGTTCCGAGCGGGCACCATGTCGCCGCGACCTTCTGCGAGCGATCGCGGCCTTCCATCATCAGCGGAACCCATT
>JASGEG010000391.1:0-10712 GCA_047606605.1 Rhizobium sp. | reverse complement strand
CGGGCATATAAATAGGATCGGTTTGATTGTCCAGCGGCCAGACGAATTTTCTTTGATTATTTGTCAAAAATATTTCGAAGAGCGGAAAAAACCCTGAAAAATCAAAGTTCAATGATTCCGCTTGCGATACGAACCGCCTGGCCGCCGATCCGTGCATTGGCAATCTCGCCGCCATCGACGTCGATATGGAGGTGGATGAAGGATGGGCGGCCCATCTCGATACCCTGTTCGACGATCACGGGATGATGGCCGTCGGTCAACCGGTCGAAGTGGTTGATCGCCCCGGAAAAGGCCGCCACGGCCGCCCCCGTCGCCGGGTCTTCGGCAATGCCCATGCCGACCGGAAAGACCCGGGCATGGAATTTCGCCGTGTGATTGATTCCCCCACGGCAATAGATGAAAGCCGAAGCGAGCGCGCCATCCACGAAGGGCGCCGTCTTTTCCCAGAGCTGCGGATCGAATTCCAGCCGCTCGGCCGCCCCGACATCGTGCACGGGAACCAGCAGGAACGGAACGCCGGCGCTCCAGATCGAGGGAACGTGATTCTCGAAACCGACTTCGGTGATCTTCAGGCTGAGTGCATTGGCAAGATCGGCCCTGTCGAGCGGCAGCACGATCTGCTGAGACTTTCGCGGCAGGTCGAACTCGGCGAAGCTCGCCCTGTTCTGCCTCAGACGGATCGCGCAGCGCACAGGCCCGACCTTCTCATCCAGCACGGAAACGAGATCGACATCGCCGCCATGCGTGGCATGCGCGCGCTCGGCCAGCGCGATGGCCGTTCCGACGGTCGGATGGCCTGCGAAAGGCAGTTCGCGGCCGGGGGTGAAAATACGCAGATTCGCCGTGTGGGTCGGATTTTGCGGCGGCAGGACGAAGACCGTCTCGGAGAGATTCATTTCCTTGGCGATCGCCTGCATCGCCTCGTCGCTCAGGCCTTCGGCATCGAAAATGACCGCCAGTGGATTGCCCGCCAATCGGCTGTCGGTGAAAACATCGTAGACACTGTAGCTGCGGGCCAAGCTTGCCTCCATCACATGACATTCGATTGTCCAGCCACCCAGACATCAATTCATAGCGGCAACCTGTTGGAGCGCAAGCTAAAGCTACGCCTCATGCTTGAAGAACCAGGCAAGGATGGGCAGCATGGCCGGGCTGTAATGGTGTGCGGCGGGATCGGCCGAGCGGATGGCGACCGCGCCGTCGATCTCCTTTTCCTCGTCCACCAGCATATGCGCCTCGATCTTCTCGAGCATCTCCGCGGCTGTCCAGGGAAAGCGGAAGACGCGAAAGAGTGTGACGGAGCGATTGGCATGCGTCGCATAATAGCCAGGCTCGGCAACGGCGGCGCCGAGGTCGAGACCGGTCTCCTCCATGACCTCGCGGCGCATATTGCCGTCAATGTCGCACCGGCCGTCGACGATATCGTTTTCATCCAGCGAACCCGCCGCGCAATAGATCTGCCCGGGATTGGCCGTGTGCTGCGCCATCCGGATGGCGATGATCGCACCATCGGAGGAAACGGCGATCGGAAAGGCGAAGACGTGAAAGCCCCTGGTCCTTTCCTTCTGCTTGCGCCACCAGAGGAAGGTGGAAAACGGCGTCACATAGGCCTCGCCCGCCACGGCGCTTTCGCTGACGGAGAGACGATGCTGGAAGATCATGCGGCCATCATAGAGCGCGGGATTGGCGGCGATCTCCCGCTTCCAGTTCTCCTGCGCCGCCTCGGCCTCGTCAAGATGGAAGGGATGATCGCCGGCCTTGACGCTGAGCTCTATGCGCGCCACCGGAAAGACCGTTTTTTCGGGCGGCCAGCCGGCCGTGTTGTCCTGGAATTTCAAGACGGCGTTCATAGGAGATCCAATGTCATGACGACGGGGCAGTGATCGGAGGCCTTCGGCCTGTCCCAGCCCGTACGGGGATAGCGTTCCACCTCCTGCCCGGGCGGAAAGATGGTGCGGAAAGGCTGGCCGGAGCGGACGATATCGGGCAGCCGCGCGCTGTTGGCCCGCGCCAGCGCCGGCGACAGCCAAATATAATCGAGCTGGCAGAGCCATTGCTCCTGCGGCCCGCGCGCGTGATAGAGCGTCCAGCGATCGAGCTCGTCGCGCCGGCGCATGACATTCTCCGCAAAACCATCCCGGCTGAAGACGTCGAGCGCGCTGACTTCCTCGTCCCGGTGCTCGAAGCGATAGCCACTGTGGCGCGTGCCGATGACGTCGACGCGCTCCTGGTAGTCGTTCATGTCGCCGCAAATGGCGAAATTCTTCTTGGCCGTATGCCCGGCGCCGAAACGGTTCTCGATGATGCGGCGCACCGCCTGCGTCTCGGCGCGGCGCACCGGCATGGTCGATTGGCGACCGTCGGTGCCCTCCCGCGTCGGTCCCATCGACTTCAGATGCACGACATAGAGCGAAAACGGCACGCCGCCGATGGTCAGGTCCAGTTCCAGGCAGTCGCGCTTGAAGAGCTTGTCGGTCGGATTGAGGCCGAGCGCGGCGAGATCATCGTTGAAGAGGCCGAAATCCTGATATGTCACCATGGCGTGACTCTTGATGTCGTTGAGCACGATCGGCTGCCCGTCGCGCGTCTCCTCGCGCATCATCACGGCAACGTCGATGCCGCGGCTGTCATTGCCCTCGATCAGGAATTTTTGCCGATAGCCGTTGCCGACCATGCGGTAGAGATAGCCATATTCGAAAGCCTGCAGCGCCGCCATGCTGTCGACCTCCTGCAGGCAGATGATGTCGGCATCCGCATCAGCGATGGCAAGCGCCGTCATCTGCCGGGTGTCGTCGGTCGCAGCCACCACGCGGGCCGCCTCCAATTGCTGATAGATATTCTCGCTCTTCACATCGAACAGCTTCAGCACGCGGTCCTGCCGCAACTGGTTGCGGAAGCCGGTGTAATCGAAACGGGTGAGAAGATTTTCGACATTGAAGGTGGCAAGGCGAAGGGACATGAAGCGTTCCGGTCTATGGAAATTGCGATTGGCTCAGGCCGCGCGGATCAAGGTGGCGGCCGCCTCGAAGGCACCGAGATCGAAGATCGGGACGCTCTGATCGGACATGACGCGACTCCCATTCGTGACATCCGGCAAATCAAGCACAGGTAAAGGCAGCGGACAACCACCTTGTCCTTTGCTCCTCCCGCTCATAGCCGCCATGCCGAACGGATAGCGACGGCATAGGGATCGCCGGGCTTCATCGCCTCGCGGCTATAGGCGCGCAGCACCTGCCCATCCGGCAAGGACAACCGCAGCGCATAGCGCTCGCCCTCGTAGAGCACGGTTTCCACCCGGCAGGATATCCCTTCGCCATCGGCGACGACATCCTCCGGCCGGACGAGAATATCGGCGCGCAGCGCATCGTCCGCCTGTTCGCCCCGGATCGCCCGCAGCGCCGGCCAATCCATCAGGCGCGGTCTGCCATCGGGAATGACAAGCGACAGGATGGCGCCCTGCCCCACCAGACCGCCGACCAGACGCCCCTCCGGCCGCGCATAGATCTCCGCCGGCGGCGCCACCTGCAACAGCCGCCCCTCGGACATGACGGCGACATCGGTCGCCAGCGCCATGGCCTCGCTCTGGTCGTGCGTGACATAGATCATCGTCGCACCGGAGCGCTGATGAAAGTCGCGGAAGGTCTCCTCCATCTCCTTCTTGAGGTGACGATCGAGATTGGCAAGCGGCTCGTCCAGCAGCACGACATCGGGCGATGTCACCAGGCAGCGCGCCAGCGCCACCCGCTGGCGCTGGCCGCCGGAAAGATCGGCGGGCCTGCGCCCGGCATAATCCTCCAGCCGCACCGTCGAAAGCGCCTCGCGCACCTTCTGTCGGTAGCGCTCGCCGGAGATGCCGCGCACCTTCAGCGGATAGCCGACATTGTCGGCGACGTTCATATGCGGCCACAGCGCATAGGACTGGAACACCATGGCCATATTGCGCTTCTCAGGCGGCAGCATCTCCGCGGCATCGGCGAGCAGGCGCTCGCCGAGACGGATCGAACCGTCGGTCGGCTGTTCGAAGCCGGCGATCATTCTGAGGACGGTGGTCTTGCCGCAGCCGGATGGCCCCAGCAGCGCCAGGAAGCCGCCCTCGCGAACGTCCAGCGACAGGGCGTGAACTGCCGCACGGCCACCGGTGCCGAAATCCTTGCCGACATGATTGAGGATCAGCTTCGCCACGGCACGACTCCCCTCGGCAGACGCTTGGCCATGATCTCCAGCAGCAGCATCATGGCAACCACCATGGCGACGACGAGGACGGACATGGCCGAGGCCAGATCGGCGCTGCCGCCGTCGTCGAGATTGTAGATGACGACGCCGAGCGTCTGCGTACCCGCCGACCAGAGCAGCGCCGAAACCGTCAATTCGTTGCAGGCGATGAGGAAAACGAGGATCACCGACGCTCCCGCGGCCGGCGCGATCAGCGGCACGATGATGTCGGTGAGGCGCCGGAAAAAGCCGGCGCCCGAAAGACGCGCCGCCTCCTCCAGCGCCGGATCGAGCTGCAGGAAGGCACTCATGACCGGCTTGAGGCTGACGGCAAAATAAGCGGAGAAATAGGCAAGCAGGATGATCCAGATCGTGCCGTAGAGCGTGATGTTGAGAACCGGCAGCGGTGCGGCGAACACCAGGATGAAGCACACGGCGATGATGATGCCCGGAAGCGCATAAGGGATATCGATCAGCCCGGCGACGATCCCGCTCAGCCTATCCTTGCGCCGGGTCAACGCATAGGCCGCAAGCACTGTCACCAGCAGGAGACCCAATGCTGTCATGCCTGCGAGAAACAGCGAATTGGCAAAGGCGGTGCGCGTCACCGTCTGCCGAAACAGGATTTCCGTGAAGGCATGGAACGAGGCGGTCTTGAAGGTGAGCGGCACGCCATAGGCCGGCACCAGCGCGCCCGCGACCAGTGCAAGGAAGGGAGCGGCCAGCATCAGGAACAGGATCGCGCAAAGCACCGGCACGGCGAGATAGCGCCAGCGGCCGAGCGCGAAAGCGGCGGATGCGCCGGAGAGGCCGATCACCCGATAGTCGCGCCCTCTCAAGGCCCTGCCTTGCACCGCAAGCCCGGCAACCGCGATGACGGCAATCATCGCCGACAACACGGCGATGTCGCCGAAGGTGCGCGGGCCGAAGGTGGAGAATTTCGTGAAGATCAGCGTCGACAGCGTATAGATCGAGGCGGGGATGCCAAGGATTGCCGGAATGCCGAAATTGCCGATCGAGGACACGAAGGCGATGGCGCCGCCGGCGATGATGCCGGGCAGCGACAGCGGCAGGATGATATCGCAAAAGACACGCAGACCCGAAGCGCCCGACAATCTCGCCGCCTCGACGCCATCGCGCGGCAGCGCCATCAGCCCGGCCCGCAGCGCCAGATAAACCAGCGGCGCATGCTGCACGCCGTAAAGAAGCGCAATGCCGCCGACGGAATAGAGCGGTTGCGGCGAGCCGAGCGGCGGGGCGATGTGCAGCGCCTTCAGCAGCGGGCTCGACGGGCCGGACATCTGCACCCAGGCCAGCGCCGTCACCTGCGGCGGGATCATCATCGGCAGCACGAACAGGAAGCTGAGCAGCCCCCTGCCCGGCAGGTCCGTCAAGGTCAGCAGGAATGCGAAAAGACAGCCGAGCAACACGGAAACGAGCGTGCCGAGCAAGGCTGTCTCGACCGTGTACCAGGCAGAATGCCACAGATCGGGATCGGTGAGGAGTTCATAGGCGCCGCCGCGCAGCAACGCCTCGATGCCGACGACGGCCAGCCGCGCCAGCGGCAGAACGCTCAGCAGCAGGACGACGGCGGCAACAAAAGGAAACAGCCAGGCCGGCTGGCTGTTTCCCTTACGCACATATCCGTACATTCAAAATCCAGACCGGATCACTTCGACTTGAAGTAGGTGGAGAAAGTCTTCAGGTCCTGATCCGTATTCTTCAGGGCTTCGCCGGCATTCAAGGGCAAAAGCTTGATGCTGTCACGCGCCGGAAAACCTTCCGGCAGCGCCATGCCGTTACGGGCCGGAATATAGCCGAGCTTCAGGAAGCCCTCCTGGCCCTTTTGGGACAGGACATAATCGACAAACTTCCTGGCCGCATCGGCATGCTGCGTGCCGGCGAGAATACCGACCGGCTCGGTCACTGCCGAAACCCCTTCCGTCGGGAAAACAAACTCCAGCGGTGCGCCCTTGGCCTTTTCGCGGATCGGCATGTAGTCGACGATCATGCCATAGGCCTTCTCGCCCAAGGCGACGGCCTTGAGCACGGCGCCATTGCCGCCCGACGCGATCGCGCCGTTGTCTGCGAGGCTCTTGTAATAATCCCAGCCGAGGCTGCCGACGCCGGCGAGCGTCTGCGCGTGAATGAGGGCGGCGCCCGAGGCGAGCGGGCTCGGCATAGCCACCAGCCCCTTCGCTTCCGGCTTGGCCAGATCCTGCCAGCTCGTCGGCTTCATCGAAGCGGCAGTGTTGTAGACGATGCCGGTCGTGATCAGCTTGGTGGAATAGTAATAGCCATCGGCGTCATAGAGCGACGGATCGTAGTTCGCGGCTTCCGGCGACTTGTAGGCCGACAGCTTGCCGGCCTCCTTCAGACGCTCCAGCGTCACCGTGTCGGCGATCAGCAGGACGTCGGCAACGGGAGCGCCGGCCTGAATTTCCGCCTGCAGCTTGGCGATGATCTGCGGCGTGCCATCGCGAACCCAATCGACCTTGATGCCCGGATTGGCGGCCATGAAGCCATCGACCGTGGCCTGCGCGTCAGCGTTCGGCTGGCTGGTATAGAGGACGAGATCGGCGGCAGCGGCGACGCCGGAGAAAAGGGCTACGGCCAGCAGGCCGGCAAAAGCGGAAACAAGCGTCTTCATGAAACGTCCTCGACTGGGTGATCAGGAAGGTTCCTTAGACGCACGGCTTAACATGATTGTGACAGTTGAATTTGAGTAGATCGTCGTTCGTATGATGATTGAATCTTGACCATTGCCGCCTCGCGCTATTTTCTGACGCACGTATTTCAGATGGGATCGAGGAGGATTGATCTATGGAATATCGCCTGCTTGGCCGCTCCGGCCTCAAAGTTTCCACCATCACCATGGGCACCATGACCTTCGGCGGAGTCGGCTGGGCAAAAACCGTCGGCAATCTCGGTGTCAAGGAAGCCAAAAAGCTTGTCGACATATGCGTGGATGCCGGCGTCAACCTGATCGACACCGCCGATGTCTATTCGCAGGGCGTTTCGGAGGAAATTCTCGGCGAGATCATCGGCGGTCCGCGCAAGAACGGCGTGCTCATCGCCACCAAGGCGCGCTTTCCCATGGGGCCGGGCGTCAACGATGCCGGCTCCTCGCGCCAGCATCTGATCGAGGCCTGCGAGGCCAGCCTCAGGCGCCTGAAGACCGACGTCATCGATCTCTACCAGCTCCATCAATGGGACGGCCAGACGCCGTTGGAGGAAACGATGGAGGCGCTGGACACGCTCGTGCGCCAGGGCAAGGTGCGCTATATCGGCTGCTCGAACTTCTCGGCCTGGCACATCATGAAGGCCCTCGGCGTCAGCGAGCGCGACAAGTACCAGCGTTTCGTCAGCCAGCAGATCCACTATACGCTGGAGGCGCGCGAGGCCGAATATGAACTCGTGCCTGTCAGCCTCGACCAGGGCCTCGGCATTCTCGTCTGGAGCCCGATCGCCGGCGGCCTGCTCTCGGGCAAGCACCGCCGCAACCAGGCAACGCCGGAAGGCACGCGCCAGTTCGCCGGCTGGACGGAACCGCCGATCCGCGACGAGAACCGGCTGTGGAACATTGTCGACACGTTGGTCGAGATCGCCGACGGCCGCGGCGTGTCGGCGGCGCAAGTGGCGCTCGCCTGGCTCATCGGCCGCAAGGGCGTCACCTCGGTCATCATCGGCGGCCGCACGGAGGCGCAGTTCCGGGACAATATCGCCAGCGCCGAACTGAAGCTGACCGAGGAAGAGCGCAAGCGCCTGGACGACGTCAGCCAGCTTCCCCTGCTCTACCCCTACTGGCACCAGCGCAACACCGCCAGCGACCGGCTGAGCGAGGCCGACCTGTCGCTGATCGGTCCGTATCTGGCAAAGTGACGAGAAATGGCATGGCGGCTTAGGCCGCCATCGCCCCGATCTCGCCGGCAATCAGTTTGCCGAGCCGTGAGATGCCTTCCTCGATCATCTCGTCATTGGCGCAGGAGAAGCTGACGCGGAAAGTATTCGCGCCGCTGCCATCGGCGAAGAAGGCCTGACCGGGCACGAAGGCAACCTTCGCCGTTTCCAGCGATCGCGCGAGCAGCTTGGCGCCATCCATGCCCTTCGGCAGCGTGACCCAGACGAACATGCCGCCCTGCGGCTTCGTCCAGCTCGTGCCGTCAGGCATGTATTTCGCAAGCGCCGCCAGCATGCAGTCGCGGCGATGGCTATAGGTCTGGCGGACCTTGGCAACCTGCTCCTCGAACCCACGCGCGGCAACCTGATGGATGGCGATCTGGTTGATGGTCGAGGAATGCAGATCGGCCGCCTGCTTCATCAAGACGAGCTTGCGGATGACGGGCGCATTGGCGACGACGAAACCGACGCGCAGGCCGGGCGCCAGCGTCTTGGAGAAGCTGCCGCAATAGATCGTGCGCGTGTCGTTGATATTGCTCTTGCGCGCGATTTCGAGGGCCAGGATCGGCGCAACCGGCTCGCCGTCATAACGCAGCGACTGGTAGGCGGCATCTTCGATGACGGCGATATCGAGCTCTTCGGCAAGATCGAGCAGCTTTTCGCGACCTGCCAGATCGACCGTCTCACCCGTCGGGTTGGCGAAATCAGCCGAGAGATAGGCAAACTTCACCCTGCCGCCCGCCTGCGAAGCGGCGGCGCGATAGGAGTCCGGCGTGCGATTGCCGCCCGGCGTCAGCTGATCATAGGTCGGCTCATAGGCGTTAAAGGCCTGCAACGCGCCGAGATAGGTCGGCGCCGTGACCAGCGCCGTGTCTTTCGGCGACAGGAAGAGTTTGCCGAGATAGTCCAGCCCCTGCTGCGAACCGGAGACGATGAAGACGTTTTCGAGCTCGCAGGGAATGCCGAGTGCGGCCATCTGGCCAACAAGCCATTCGCGTAGCGGCTTGTAGCCTTCACTGACCGAATATTGCAGCGCTGCGTTCACCGTCGAGCCGGAAAAGATGTCGGCATAGGCCTGCTTGAATTCGGAATCCGGAAACAGCGCGGGATCGGGAATGCCGCCGGCAAAGGAGATGATGTCCGGCCGCTCCAGCAGCTTCAGCAATTCGCGGATTTCGGAGGCACGCATACGGCTCGAGCGCGTCGCAAAGATATTTTCCCAATTCAACATGGGGCTTCCTCGTAATTTTTGGTCTTTGCACCAACAAATCACGCAACAAAAGATAAGTCAACAATGCTGACCTATTTTGTTTGTAACGATAACAAAGAATTGGAATTTGTCGGGAAATGAAGATCACCCAGCCAACATGGCGCGCCGATTTCCAACTTGCCAAGGGGCCTACACATCCCGTCCCCCAAGTGTTATTCTTACATTATACCAATCGATAGGAATACCGTAAGAATGGCAACCGCGACCCTCTCGTCGAAATTTCAGATATCGATCCCGAAGGAAGTGCGCGATCAGCAGCACTGGAGCGCGGGCCAGGAATTTGTCTTCATTCCGAAAGGGAAAGGCGTGCTCCTCATGCCGGTTCCAACCTTGGAAGACCTTAAAGGTATGGCGCGCGGCGCAGATCCCGATCAATACCGCGATCGGGATGATCGCTTCTGATGCGCGTGGTCGATAGTTCCGCATGGATCGAGTGGCTTCTGGGCAGTCCGATCGGGCAACAATTGTCCGATCAAATCCCGAAGCCCAACCGCTGCATCGTCCCGACGATCGTCCAGCTTGAGCTTTCCAAATGGCTTCTTCGCGAACAGGGCGAAGACGCGCTAAACAGCTTCATCGCCTATACGATGCTGTGCAACGTCGCGCCGATGGACACGGCGATCGCTCGCCGCGCCGCTGAAATCTCCACGCAGCACAAGCTCGCGACTGCGGACGCGATTATCTATGCCACTGCTCTTCAGCACGATGCCGATGTCCTGACCTGCGATGCACATTTCGAAGGGTTGGAGCATGTGACCTATCTTCCAAAAACTGCGAGTTGACATGACGGTCAGCGACCCTACCGCCACCTTCTACGACGACAACGCCACGCTATATGCCGGCCGCAAGCGCAACCTGCCGCAACACCGGCTCGATGCCTTTCTCGCGGGCCTGCCCGCCGGCGCATCCATCCTCGAACTCGGTTGCGGCGGGGGCCAGGATGCCGCCTATATGATCTCACGCGGCTTCGACGTGACGCCGACCGATGGTTCGACGGAACTTGCCAGACAGGCGGAGATGCTGATCGGCAGGCCCGTGAAAATCATGAGATTCGAAGCGCTCGATGCCGAGGCGATGTTCGACGGTGTATGGGCGGAAGCCAGTCTGCTGCATGTGCCCCGCACCTCCCTCGGGGATGTTCTCGATCGCGTCCGCCGCGCATTGAAGGACGACGGCATCTTCCATGCCACCTTCAAAGCCGGCGACGCGGAAGGCCATGATATGTTCGGCCGATACTATAACTATCCTTCGGCCGCATGGCTGACGTCTCTGCTCGGCGAAGGCGGTTGGAGAAAGATAGAGATGGTCGAAGCCGATGGCGGCGGTTTCG
>JASGEG010000390.1:0-2626 GCA_047606605.1 Rhizobium sp. | reverse complement strand
GATTGAAAAATAATAGCTTGGCGCCGTCGCGATATCCCGCGGCGGCGCCGGTTTTCGGTGTTATTGCGAGCGGGGCTGATAGGGCTGATAGAAATCCTCCCCTGCCCAATGTTCGATGGCGGCTTCGTCACGTTTGCCGCGCCCGTAGCTGCCGGCAAGGTTCGGATCTCCCTTGCCGTCATATTTCGTGGTGAAGGGATAGGGGTAGACCGGGCGCGAGCGAGCAACCGCATCCTTTTGAATGCTTGGGGAGGACGCGCCACTGGGTTGGCCAAAGCCGTTGTCCTTGTTGTCTTTCATCTGTCGCGCGATGATTGCCCGAGGCGCCACGCCCTTCTCCACCCAATTCATGATCGGGGTCAGAAGGTCGATCTTGTCCGGGCCTTCGCCACCGGAGCAATGGTACATGCCCGCAAACAGATAGAGCCGTGTAAACCGGTTGGCGCGCTCGGCACCCAGGCGCTTCTCGACGGCCTGATAGTAGGCGATGGTGCCGACTGGCGAAATGTGCTGATCGGCAAGGCCGTGCCACAAGATCAGCTTGCCGCCGGATTTCTCGAATGCCGTAAGATCGGGATTGGTCGCGTCGTAAAGCGGATGCAGAGGGCGCAGCCGATCGAGAGCCGCGCGGTCGAATGTCATGTCGGCGAGTTTAAAATCGGCGGGCGGATTTTCCACGAAATTGAGATTAAGAAGCGTTCCCAGCGCTATGATTTCACTGAAGATCGGCTCGTTCGCGGCTTTCGGCACGAATACACCTGCCCACGCAAGCTCCGAACCGGGCAGAGGTCCGCCGACCGTCAAGCGTTCGCCCGTCGCCGGGTCTCTCGGGCCGTCATAAAGGTGGCGTACGGCATCCACTTCCGTCGCATTGAGGCAGGTGTTGGTATTGGTGTCGGCCGCCGTGCACAACAATGTTTTCGGATCGAAATGGCATTTCAGCGGATCGGAGATCAATCCGTCGACCTGTCCGTCGAGGCCATCGCAGGCCGCGACCACCGCCTTGTGCAGGAGTGGCAGCCGTGCTGCCGTCAGGATCGCCTTTCCGTCCTGGCCCGTATTCGAGCGTGCCTGCCAGGCGTGATAGAGGCCGTTTTGCACCTGGAAATTCATCGCGGGGGCGCCGGCGATGATACCGTCGAAGTCGGTCGGGTAGCGTTGCGCCTCCATGAGCGCCTCGCGTCCGCCGTCGGAACATCCGTTGAAATAGGAACGGTCTGCATCATGGCCATAATAGGCTTTGATCAGCATTTTTGCCGCCAGGGCGGTCAAGTGAACGGAACGGAAGGCGAAATCCTGTCGCTTTTGCGGATCACGGCCGAATTCGCCGCCCATGCCGCTATGACCCATGTCCGTGCTCGCGACAGCAAAGCCGGTATTGTTGAGCACAACGCAGCCGTCGGCTGCCCCTGCCTCCAGCGAGACACGGCCACATAGGCCGCCGCAGCCGATCTGCAGATAGCGTCCTGTCCAGGTGGCGACTGGCAGCTCGACCTTGAAAGTGATCGTCGGTGCAAGCACGCCTTCCACGGCGCACATTGTTGCCGTCCCATCCTGGACTTCCGTGGCCTCGACCACGTGGCTGCCGGCGCCGCCGATTGCGGTCAGATCCGTTTGTTTCAAGCTCGCGCAGGATGTCCTTGGCTTGACCAGGCCGCCTGGTTGGGCCGCCCAGGCGGGTTGGAGCTGTGTGGTGGTCAGCGCAAGCAACGTGCCGGCAAACGCAGCACGCAATAGAGGTCTTCTTGTCATTTCACGGTCTCGTTCGATCGATTGAGCGACCCATCTGGCGCATCGGCAAATGCTCGGTCCATCTTGCCGGTGCTGGGCTCCGGGACGTGAACCATGCGCGCCTCCAATGCACCCTGCCAGTTAGAAATGAGCGGCTGACCATAAGAAAAACCTATAGCGCTTGCGCATTCATTTCCGTTCCGTATCTGCGAATCTTATTTTTGCTATGTCTAATGATAGCGCGCTCTTGCGCGGCCCTGCTCGGCACCAAATATAGTCTTGTCAGGAGTATCGGTCGCGCCGGGAAGGGAGAAAAACGCGATGATCCGCAGATATCTCAGCAAGCACGATCATCCCTTGGATTCGCTGGATCTGGATATTTGTCAGCGAGCGTTTGATGCTCTTCTGGTCGAGTTGAATATTCGCAGGGATAGTGCGGAGGCGGAGTATACGGCGGCGATGATCATCGAGCTGTATCGGCAAGGCATTCATGACGAACGGCAACTTGCCATCCTGGCGGGCGATACCGGCGCAAAGGCGCCGTCGGGCAAGAACGAGGGTGAGCCGGCATAGCCGGCTCTTTTCGTGATCATACGCGGTCTCCGTGGCCGGATCGGCACTATCCGCGGATCAGCTTGTCCAGCGGAACCCGCAGATGGATGACGAGCCCCTGCGGTCGCCAGTCCCGGGTGACCGATCCCTCCAGCGAGCCTTCGACCGTGACCCGTTCCAACTGCGATCCGAAGCCCTTGCTCTCTCCGGGCGGCGTGACCGGCGGGCCGCCGGTTTCGGTCCAGGTCAGGCTGAGGTCGTCATTCGTCGCAATATCGATGCCGATCCTGCCGTCGGGGACTGAAAGCGCGCCGTATTTCATGGCGTTGGTTGCGAATTCGTG
>JASGEG010000389.1:0-3962 GCA_047606605.1 Rhizobium sp. | reverse complement strand
CGCAGTCTGCGGAGGACTATGTGTCGATCGGCCGGGATGTGGAGAGCCAGGTGCTGGCGCGCGCCATCCATGCGCATATCCACTACCGCACCTTCCTCAACGGCAACCGCACCATCGTCTTCCCGGCTAGCCCCGGAAGCTATGCTTCCGAGAGGATGGGGTGAGGCAATCGACGGCAAGCATCCTGGTTCTTGCCGGTGGCGGTCCGGCGCTGGCAAGTCATGCGCACGAGGCCTTTGCCGGTACCGCAGCGGGGTGGCCGTCAGGACCGATGCTGGTTCCTGATGCCATTCCCACTTCGCCGGCGCAGACGAATCCGGCTCATTCGCCGTGCGGACAATCCCTATGGCGACACCCTAAAATCCCGCCGCAGCAGGACGATGGTCGGGTCATCCGCGTCATCGTGAGCCTGGAATTTCATGTCGCGTTCCAGCTCGATTGCAGCGTGATTGTCGCGGCTCTCTATGGACTCGATGCTCTTGAGATCGAGCCGCTCCGCATAGCGGCAGATATGCGCAAGCATTTCCCAGCTTATGCCCTGATGCTTGTAGTCCGCGCGAATGGTCAGCGCGACCTCTCCGCGTTGCGTGTTCTTGTCGATCGCGAGCATTGCGACCGCCAGCAAGGTCTCATCTGGCGAGAAGGCAACGAAATTGACGTGCTGGGCATCGTCGGCCCGCGTCATTTCGACGAGTCGCTCATGAGAGACGGATGTCATGCCCGACAGGAAGCGGAACCTGATATCTTCCGGCGTCACATGCTTGAAGAATTCGGCAACGATCGCTTCATCCGCCGGCGTGGCGCGCCGAACCCGGAAGCGAAACCCGGTGCGTGTGGTCAGATCGCCATTGGCATCTTCAACGTCCATCGATATATCCTCGCATCACTATAAAGGCAGCCGGCGGCGCATCATGCGCGGATGTACCCGGTTCCGGCCTCTGCCCGCGGATCATAGCGGACCCATTTCTCCTGACCTTGATCTGGATCACACCTCGTTTGGCTGCCCGATGTCCGGTCGCCATGAAATGGTCTTCGCATTCCGAGATCGCCCACCTCATCGCGCATCCTGCCGCAGGTGATCATAGGGCCATTTCCAATTACTGATCTCGGGCATGTCCTCGCCATATTCGCGGACATGGCGATGATGGTCGGCGAGCTTGTTGTGGAAGAACGCGATCGCATCGGCCGCCTTTTCCTTCAGTCCGGGCACGCGCTCGATCGCTTCGATGGCAAGGTGGTAACGGTCGAGTTCGTTGAGAACGGTCATGTCGAAGGGCGTCGTCGTCGTGCCTTCCTCCATGAAGCCGCGAACATGGATGTTGTCATGGTTGGTGCGTCTATAGGTCAGGCGATGGATGAGATAGGGATAGCCGTGATAGGCAAAGATCACGGGCCGGTCCGTGGTGAACAGCGTGTCGAAGGCCTCGTCGGTGAGGCCGTGCGGGTGCTGTTGTCCGGATTGAAGCGCCATCAGATCGACGACGTTGACGACGCGGATCGAAAGCTCCGGAACGTGCTGGCGGAGAAGATCGACGGCGGCGAGCGTTTCCAAGGTGGGGACGTCGCCGGCACAGGCCATGACGACATCGGGTTCGACAGCGCCTTGTTCGTTCCCCGCCCAATCCCAGATGCCGATGCCTGCCTCGCAATGCCTGACGGCTTCGTCCATCGACAGCCATTGCGGTTCCGGTTGCTTGCCGGCGACGATGACGTTGACGCGATTGTAGGTTTTCAGGCAATGGTCGCCCGTCCAGAGCAGCGTGTTGGCATCGGGCGGCAGGTAGATACGCACGATGTCGGCCTTCTTGTTGGCGACGAGATCGATGAAGCCCGGGTCCTGATGGGAAAAACCGTTATGGTCCTGCCGCCAGACATGCGATGTCAGAAGATAATTCAGCGACGATATCGGCTTGCGCCACGGCAGCTCGCGCGACACCTTCAGCCATTTTGCATGCTGGTTGAACATCGAATCGACGATATGGATGAAGGCTTCGTAGCAGGAGAAAAGACCGTGGCGGCCGGTCAGCAGATAGGCCTCCAGCCATCCCTGGCAGAGATGTTCGCTTAGCACCTCCATCACGCGGCCGCTGCGGCCAAGGCCGACATCATAGGGCCTTATCTCCTCCATCCAGACGCGATCGGTCACCTCGAAGACGCGCCCGAGACGATTGGATTCCGTTTCATCGGGGCCGAAGATGCGGAAATTGGCATTGTCGGCGTTGAGGGTCAGGATATCGCGCAGATAGTGGCCGAGGACATCGGTGGACTGCACCATTGTTCCGCCCCGCGCGTTGATGGCCACGGCATAGTCGCGGATATCGGGCACGATGAGTTCACGCCGCAGCAGGCCGCCATTGGCGTGGGGATTGGCACCCATGCGACGCGAGCCCGTCGGCGCCAGCGCCCGCAATTCCGCTTTCAGCCGGCCATCGGCGTCGAAGAGATCGTCCGGGTCGTAGCTTCGCATCCAGTCTTCCAGGATCTTCCGATGCCCGGCATCCTCGCGGCAATTGGAAACCGGCACCTGATGCGCGCGCCAGAAGCCTTCGACCTTTTTGCCGTCGATTTCCTTCGGCCCCGTCCATCCCTTCGGGCTCCTGAACACGATCATCGGCCAGCGTGGGCAGGCGCTGCTGGGCGTGCCCGCGCGCGCTTCGGCCTGGATGGCGCGTATGCGATCGAAGACCTGTTCGAAGGTCGCGGCCATCGACTGATGCATCCGGTGCGGCTGCGAACCTTCGACGAAGAAGGGCTCGTAGCCATAGCCGATGAAAAGGTGGCGCAGGTCCTCGTCGCTGTCGCGGCCGAGGATGGTGGGATTGGCGATCTTGTAGCCATTAAGGTGCAGGATCGGCAGCACGGCGCCGTCGCGCGCCGGATTGAGGAACTTGTTGGAATGCCAGCTTGCCGCAAGCGGACCCGTTTCAGCCTCGCCGTCGCCGATGACGCAGGCGGCGATCAGATCTGGATTGTCGAGGACGGCGCCATAGGCATGCACCAATGCATAGCCAAGTTCGCCGCCTTCATGGATCGATCCCGGTGTTTCGGGTGCCGCGTGGCTGGGAATGCCGCCGGGAAAGGAGAACTGACGGAAAAGCTTGCGCATGCCGTCCGCATCCGCGGAAATATCCGGATAGATTTCGCTGTAGGTGCCTTCGAGATAGGTATTGGCAACCATGCCGGGGCCGCCATGGCCAGGCCCGCAAATATAGATGATATCGAGATCGCGATTGCGGATGATCCGGTTCAGATGGGCATAGATGAAGTTGAGCCCCGGCGTCGTGCCCCAATGGCCGAGCAGCCGCGGCTTGATATGCCCGGCCTTCAGCGGCTCGCGCAGCAGCGGATTGTCGAGCAAATAGATCTGGCCGACCGAAAGATAATTGGCGGCGCGCCAATAGCGATCGAGGAGGTCGAGTTCGGTATCGGCTAGCTGCTTTTCCATGGGGCTGCTCCAATTCAACAGGGTCGTAAATCAGGCTACTACGGATGATGCCGTGCGCTTTTGATCTGGATCACTCGCTTGCCAGAACCGACAGGGCCTCATTGGCGATGATCTGCTCCTCGTCCGTCGAGATCATGAAAGCGGCGACGGAACTTGCCGATGTGCTGAGGACGGGTGCATTCGCGATGTTTGCCTTGTCATCGATCTTAAGGTTCAGCCATTGTAGGCGGTTGCAGATCGCGGCACGAATTTCCGGCTGATGCTCGCCGATCCCGGCGGTGAAGACGATGCCGTTGAGACCGCCGAGTGTTGCCGCCATGCGGCCGATCTCCCCGGCGATGCGCAAGGTGAAGAGATCGATCGCTTCTCGGGCTTCGGGGCGCTCGTCCCTCAGCAGATCGCGTGTATCGGCGCTGATGCCGGAAACGCCGAGCAGGCCGGAGCCCGCGAAGCGATCGATCTCTTCACCTTGCGCATCGCCGGGGAGATCGGTCGCATGGCGGCAACGCTCGGCGGT
>JASGEG010000388.1:0-6813 GCA_047606605.1 Rhizobium sp. | reverse complement strand
GCTCAATAGAACCGCCAGCCACCGCAAGGCAATGTTTGCCAACATGGCTGCTTCGCTCATCACCCATGAGCAGATCGTCACCACGCTCCCGAAGGCGAAGGAAATTCGTCCGATCGTCGAGAAGCTGGTCACCCTCGGCAAGCGCGGCGACCTGCACGCTCGTCGTCAGGCCATCTCGCAGATCCGCGACGCTGCTGTCGTTTCGAAGCTGTTCGACGCGATCGCAACGCGCTACGCCACCCGCAACGGCGGCTACCTGCGCATCATGAAGGCTGGCTTCCGCCAGGGCGACAATGCCGCTCTCGCAGTCGTCGAATTCGTTGATCGCGACACCTCCGCCAAGGGCGCAGCCGACAAGGCCCGCGTTGCTGCCGAGGAAGAAGCCGCAGCCGCTTAAGGCTCGCTTCGGATAGGAATCGAAAGGCCGGATGAGCGATCATCCGGCCTTTTTGCATATGAAGACGGCTGATGGGGCTATGTCACGCGGGGATACGGACAATGATGTTCCTCAGTCTGTCATCCCAGGCACTGGAGAGCATCGTCTGCGAGGCGGTGCAGTTCGTTCGCGTTGCACCATCCGCAGCCTGCACGAACACCCTCGCATGAGGCTCCGTCTATCTTTGGCTGCATAGCTGCCTTTCCAATTTCACAGCCTCTCACCATCATAATAATTTGAATCCTAACTAATTTGATGCTAATGGATAGGTCATGAGCACTCTCAATGACCTGCAGCGTATTTTCACCGCCAATCTTTTGTCGACCGGCCGCCAATGGCGGCGGGTGGTCGATCTTGCCTTGAGTTCGCACGGGATATCCGAGGCGTCGGCCGCGCCGTTGTTGTGGATCGGTCGTCTCGGCGGCGGTGTGCGGCAGGTCGTCCTTGCCAATTATGTCGGCATCGAAGGTCCGTCGCTGGTGCGGCTGATCGATCAGCTCGAGAGCATGGACCTCGTCATACGCCGCGACGATCCGACCGATCGCCGCGCCAAGGGACTGTGGCTGACGGACGAAGGGGAGGTGCTCGCCGCGCGCATGGAGAAGGCCCTTGACGAGCTGCGGGGAAAAATTCTCGCCGACGTCGACAAGGCCGATATCGAGGCTGCGATCCGCGTGCTGAAGGCCTTCGAGGATTTCGAGGCGCCAAAGGTCACGGAAGAGCAGACCGAGGATGTGTTATGATTCTCCCGAGCTGGCGTGAATGGCTGTTTTCCGCCAAGGCCTTCCTGGCGGCCATGCTGGCCCTGTTCATTGCCCTGTCGCTGGATCTTCCGCGTCCCTATTGGGCCATGGCGGCAGTTTATGTGGTTGCCAATCCGCTGGCCGGGGCGACCAGCTCGAAAGCGCTTTTCCGTGCGCTGGGCACGCTGCTCGGCGCCTCGGCGGCGGTCTTTCTCGTTCCGCTCTTCGTCAATGCGCCGGAGCTCCTTTCGGTCGTGGTGGCGCTGTGGACCGGCACGCTGCTGTTCATATCGATGCTGGACCGGACATCGCGCAGCTATGTCTTCATGCTGGCCGGCTATACGCTGCCCATGATCGCCCTGCCGTCCGTCGGCTCGCCGGAAACGGTCTTCGACGTCGCGCTCGCCCGGTCCGAGGAGATCATCATCGGTATCGTCTGCGCCAGCGTCGTCAGTTCCATCATCTTCCCGACCAGCGTTCGCTCGGTCCTTGGCCAGCGCATCACGACGTGGCTCGACGATGCCGGCAGCTGGGCGGACGAGATCCTGCGCGGCGAGGGCGCTTCGCCGGCTACGCCCTTGAAGCGCCAGAAGCTTGCCGCCGATGTCACCGGGCTCGATCTCATCATCAGCCAGCTGCGCTATGATGCCGATAGCCGTGATATCGTCCGCCACTCCCGCGAGCTGCGCGGCCGCCTGTTGATGCTGCTGCCGCTCTTCTCCTCGCTGGCCGATCGTCTGCATGCGCTGAAGGCGAGAGAGACTGTCCTGCCGGCGGAGCTGGTCGCCGTCCTCAACGACGTGGCCGATTGGCTGCGTCAGGGGGGCAAGGGCGCATCCGATACCACCGCGGCGACCCTCTCGCGAAAGATCGAGGCTTTGCAGAATGCCGATCCCGAGCTGAACTGGGACGATCTCGTGCTCTCGAGTGCGCTCGCCCGCCTGAAGGAAATCGTCGATCTGTGGCAGGATTGCCTGACGCTGCGTCATGAGATCGTTGCCGGCAAGCAGGGAGGCGCCTGGCGCCCGGCCTTCCGGCATCGCGATGTCGTCGGGCGCAGCCGGCACTATGACTATGCGCTGCTGGCCTTTTCCGCCGGCTCGGTCGTCGTCGGCATCGTCGTTGCCTGCTTCTTCTGGATCGTATCGGGTTGGGAAGATGGTGCCGGCTTCGTGACCATGGCGGCCGTCGCCTGCTCCTTCTTTGCCGCGCTCGACCGTCCGGTGCCGTTCATCACCTCGATGTTCGTCTGGTGCGCGGTGAGCCTGGTGATCGCCTTCGTCTATATCTTCGGCATCCTGCCTGGCATCAACAGCTACGAATTGCTCGTGCTCGCCTTCGCGCCGCCCTTCCTGGTGATCGGCCTGCTGATACCGCGGCCGCAATCGAACATGCTCGCCATGCTGCTGACGGTGAACGGCGCCACCTTTATCGCGCTGCAGGACCGCTACACCGCCGATTTCACCACCTTCATCAACGGGGCGATCGCCTCTCTGGCGGGTGTGGGTTTCGCGCTGGTTTGGACACAGCTTACGCGGCCGTTCGGCTCCGAACTTGCGGCATCGCGCCTGGTGCGGGCCGGCTGGAGCGATCTCGCCGAGACCGCCGCGGGCGCGCGTCGCCGCGATTACATACGCCTGTCCGGCCGTATTCTCGACCGTCTCGGCCAGCTCGTTCCCCGTCTCGCCGCTGTCGAGGACCGGGAGTTGAAAAAGGTCGATGGCTATGCCGAGGTTCGCCTGGGTTTCAATGTACTGATGCTCCAGAAGGAGCGCGCGCGTCTGACCACCAGCGGAGCCTCGTCCGTCGGCGCCGTTCTTTCCGGCGTCTCGGATTTCTATCGCTCCCGCCTCAAGGCGCGGCGAGCCATCGATCCGTCGGACGATCTGCGCCAGTCGATCGACGACAGCCTGGAGACGATTGCGCTCCGGGATGGAGCGGCGGGCCGTGCCAGCCTCGATGCGCTGGTCGGTCTGCGCCGCGCGCTCTTCCCGCATGCGCAGCCGCCGGAGAGCTGGCAGCCGCCCGTGTCGGATACAACCTCACCACTCCCCATCGCCGCCGAGTAATATCATGCCTGCAGAATTCGATCTCTATGGCGTCTACATGCCGCGCCTCCTCGTCCTCATGCTGGTGACGCTGCTTGCCGTCATTCCGCTTCGGCGCTTTCTCGCAAGGATCGGGGCCTATGCCCTGGTCTGGCATCGCGGTCTCTTCGATCTCGCGCTCTATGTCCTGCTGCTCGGCGCCGTTTCCTCACTGTCTCGTTGGTACTTCACATGAACACGTTCAAAATGATCGGCCGTATCGCCGTTACCCTTGCCTTCGTCATCGGCGCCGTCTTCGTCGGCCGCGAACTCTGGGGGCATTACATGGATGATCCGTGGACGCGCGACGCGCGCCTGCGCGCCGATGTCGTCGGCATCGCGCCCGACGTTTCGGGTCTCGTCAGCGAGGTGCTGGTCACGGACAACCAGACGGTCCAGAAGGGCGATGTCCTCTTCCGGGTCGATCGCGAGCGCTTCGCCATCGCGCTGGAGCAGGCGGACGCAGCACTTGAAAGCAGCAAGGCGGCGCTGGAGCAGGCCCAGCGCGAGAACCAGCGGCAGCAGCGCCTCGGCGACGCCGCGTCGGTGCAGCAGAAGGAACAGGCGCGCACCACCGAACAGCAGGCCGACGCTTCCCTCCGCCAGGCAGTCGCCAGCCGCGATCTCGCGCAGCTCAATCTCGACCGCTCCGAAGTCCGCGCCACCGTCAGCGGCCGCATCTCCAACCTCAGCTTGCATCCGGGCGACTATGTCACGGCCGGCACCGCCAAACTGGCCTTGATCGATGGCGGCTCCCTGCGCGTGGAAGGCTATTTCGAGGAAACCAAGCTGCCGCGCATTCATGTCGGCGATGCCGTTTCCATCCATCTGATGGGGCAGACGGAGAAGCTTGCCGGTCATGTGGAAAGTATCGCCAACGGCATCGAGGATCGTGAACGCACCTCCGGCAGCCTGCTCGCCAACATCACGCCGACCTTCAGCTGGGTGCGCCTGGCGCAGCGCGTGCCGGTGCGCATCGCCCTCGACAAGGTGCCCGAAGGCACCAAGCTGATCGCCGGGCTGACGGCGACCGTCGAGGTTTCCGGTGGCCAGCAGAAGCAGGCTTCGCTCGAATAGATCATCTTCGAGGCGCCGGATTAGTTCCGGTGCCTCATGCCGCCTTCGATCGCGGCGAGGCGGCCGGCTTGCGTGCCGCCCGGCGTCTCTCCATCATGATCGGCCGGTACGACCGATAAAGGATCATGGCGATCAAGAGGCCGATATAGATGAACTGCTCCACCGACAGCACCTTGGTCGACAGGGCGAAATGCAGCGCGCCGCAGGCGGCGATGATGTAAACCAGCCGATGCAGCCAGATCCATGTCTTGCCGAGCCGCTTGATCGAGAAATTGTTCGAGGTGACGGCGAGCGCCAGCAGCATCACCAGTCCGGCCATGCCGAACATGATGAAGGGCCGCTTCAGGACGTCGTCGATGACGGCCTGCACGTCGAGCGCCTGGTCGAGGATCATGTAGACGGCCAGATGCATCAGCGCATAGTAGAAGCAGAGCAGGCCGAGCGCCCGGCGATAGCGCAGGTAATTCCAGCCGAAGAGATCGCGCGCCGGGGTGACGGCAAGCGTCAGCAGCAGAAAGCGGATGGCCCAGAGCCCGAGGAAGAGCTCGAAGGTCTTCACCGCATCGGCGCCGAGCTGGTCGGTGGCGCCGAGATAGAATTCCCATGCCGCTGGCAGCAGGCCGACGACATAGAGCGCCCAGACGGAGGCCGGTTGCCAGCGTTTGGGCAAGGCGAGGGAGAGGGCCATCAGAAATTCGCCCTCAGATCCATGCCGGCATAGAGGCTGGCAACCTGTTCGGCATAGCCGTTGAAGGGCAGGGTGGGATGGCGGTTGGCGCTGAAAAAGCCGCCTTCGCCGATACGCCGCTCCGTTGCCTGGCTCCAGCGCGGATGGTCGACCGCCGGATTGACGTTGGCGTAGAAGCCGTATTCCTGGCTGTTGGTCGCCTGCCAGGTATTCAGCGGCTGCTTGTCGGTGAGCGTGATGCGCACGATCGACTTGATGCCCTTGAAACCGTATTTCCACGGCACGACGAGCCGGATTGGCGCGCCATTCTGGTTGGGAAGGGTTTCGCCATAGAGCCCGACCGCCAGCAGCGTCAGCGGATTGCGTGCCTCGTCCAGCCGCAGGCCTTCGACATAGGGCCAGTCCAGCGACTGGAAGACCCCGGATTGCCCTGGCATCTCCTCGGGCCGTACGACTGTCTCGAAGGCCACGAATTTGGCGCTGCCGAGCGGTTCCACCTTGTCGAGCAGGGCCGAGAGCTGAAAGCCGTCCCAGGGAATGACCATCGACCATGCCTCGACGCAGCGCATGCGGTAGACGCGCTCTTCCGGCGGAAATTCCTTGATCAGCGCGTCGATGTCGAAGGTGCCGGGCTTGTTGACCATGCCGTCGACCTTGATCGTCCACGGCCGCGGCTTGAACTTGCCCGACAGCTTGGCCGGATCGGCCTTGTCGAGGCCGAATTCGTAGAAATTGTTGTAGGTGGTGACGTCCTTGAGCGGCGTCAGCTTCTCGTCCACGGTGTAATTGCTCTTCGTGGCGGCCAGCGCCTCCGCCAGGGCGCCCTTGCCGCCGAGTGCGGCCATGCCGGCGCCGGCTGCGGCGATCGTCAGGAATTCTCGCCGCCGCAGATAGATCGAACGCGGCGTGATTTCGGAGGAGGTGATCTTGGGCGGGCGATACGAGGCCATGACGATAGTCCTTTGTGCGATCACAGGGATGATACGCTCTGTACGCAGCAGATGCATGATTGGTTACAGTCTTAGGACGGTATTTCTCTTTGGGGAAAAGCAACTTTTCGTGCGCGATCGTGATAGAATGGGAGGCATTCTCGCCTGTTCACGCCATTTGACCGGACGATGAGCGCGCGGCACCCGGGATCGGCGCGCCTCGCAGCGTACCGGATTCGGCCGAGTTGATAGTGACAGTCCGGTGCGATTGGATTAGGACAATTCCAAAAAGCGTAGTTGTCGGCGCCCTTTCTGGCGCGAAGCCATGGCCGGCCGGCGCCGCATTTCCAAGACGACGAGGAATACACCATGCCAGCTTATCGTTCGAGAACCACGACCCACGGCCGCAACATGGCCGGCGCGCGCGGCCTTTGGCGCGCGACGGGCATGAAGGATAGCGATTTCGGCAAACCGATCATTGCAGTGGTCAACTCCTTCACCCAGTTCGTGCCCGGCCACGTCCACCTGAAGGACCTCGGCCAGCTCGTCGCGCGCGAAATCGAGGCGGCCGGCGGCGTTGCCAAGGAATTCAACACCATCGCCGTCGACGACGGCATCGCCATGGGCCATGACGGCATGCTCTATTCGCTGCCGTCGCGCGAGATCATCGCGGATTCGGTGGAATATATGGTCAATGCCCATTGCGCCGATGCGATGGTGTGCATTTCCAACTGCGACAAGATCACCCCCGGCATGCTGAATGCGGCGATGCGCCTCAACATCCCCGCCGTCTTCGTCTCCGGCGGGCCGATGGAGGCCGGCAAGGTCGTGCTGCACGGCAAGACCCATGCGC
>JASGEG010000387.1:0-15147 GCA_047606605.1 Rhizobium sp. | reverse complement strand
TGCTGACGCTGCCCGCGCTGTTCGGCTTCGTCATACTGGCCATCCTCATCGTCTGCGTCGTCTTCGCCGACTTCCTCTATCCAGGAAATCCGTGGCGCATGGTGGCGCGCCCCAATCTGCCGCCGCTGTCGCCCGGCTTTCCGGCAGGCACCGACATGCTCGGTCGCGATCTCGCCGCCGGTCTCGTCCATGGCAGCCGGGCAACACTTGCCGTCGCCGTCAGCGTCGTTGCCTTCGCGGCGAGTTTCGGAACCGCGGTCGGGCTGGCCGCCGGCTATTTCGGCGAAGCGGTCGACGAAATCCTGATGCGCGTCACCGAATTCTTCCAGACCATCCCGGGTTTCCTGCTGACGATCATGATCGTCGCCATTCTGTCGCCGACGCGCTGGACGATCATTCTTGCGATCGCTCTGATCTCCTGGCCCCCCATCGTCCGGATCGTGCGTGCCGAGGTGCTGTCGCTTCGCCGGCTGGACTGGGTGCGTGCAGCGCGGGTAAGCGGGCTTTCCCACGCCCGCATCGCGCTCCTGCATGTCCTGCCGAACGTCCTTCCGCATGTCGTGGTGCAGGCTTCGCTCCTTTTGGCAGGCGCCATCATGATCGAATCCGGCGTCAGCTTCCTCGGTCTCGGCAATCGGGACGCGGTATCCTGGGGTTTCCTGCTGGGATCGGGACGCACCGCTTTCAGCGTCAACTGGTGGCTCTCGACGCTTCCTGGCCTCGCCATCTTCCTCACCGTGCTGGCCTTCAACCTCGTCGGCGACGGGCTGGAGCGCTGGCTCGATCCGAAACGGGGCGGAAGGGCCGGATCATGACACAGGCTTTACCGGCCTCCGCGCCACTCGTCTTAATCGAGAAGCTCGACATCGCACTGCCGGCCGGCGGCGACCGTCCGCTCGCCGTCTGCGGCGCGACGGTCTCGATCGGTCGCGGCGAAGTGCTCTGCATCGTCGGCGAAAGCGGATCGGGCAAGTCCGTGCTGGCTTCCACTCTCGCCGGGCTTTTGCCGGATGCCCTGCGCGTCACGAAAGGCCGGCTGCTGTTTTCGGGACAGGATGTGCTGTCGCTGAACGAGGCCCAGCTTCGACGGCTGCGCGGCGCAAAGATCGGCTACATCTTTCAGGAGCCGATGACGGCGCTGAACCCGCTGCTGACCGTCGGGCGGCAAATCGCCGAGGCGCTGGAGGCGCATGGCCATAGCGCGCCGCCGGAAAAGATCGCCGAACTGCTTCGCGCCATGCAACTGCCTGAGCCGGAAACAATCAGCCGGCGCTATCCGCACGAATTGTCCGGCGGACAGCGCCAGCGCGTCGCCATCGCCATCGCCATGGCCTGCAACCCCGAGCTTCTGATTGCCGACGAGCCGACCACCGCGCTCGACGTGACGACGCAAGCGGAAATCCTGAAGCTGATCCTCGATCTGCGCGCCAGCCGTGGGTTGACGGTGCTGTTCATCACGCATGATTTCGGCGTCGTCCGGGAGATCGCCGACCGGGTTGTCGTGATGCGGAACGGCGAGATCGTCGAGGCTGCGGATGCCGGCCGATTGCTCGATGCCCCGCATCATCCCTATACACGCCGGCTGCTTGCCGCCGTCCCGGCCCTCGATGCCGCGAAGCGGCCGCCTTCCAGCGAGCGCCCGGTTCTGCTGAAGCTCGACGGCATTCGCAAGACCCATGCCGCCCGCCGCCGGATTTTCGGGGCACCGGGGCGATCGGTCACAGCGCTGAACGGAGTGGACCTCGTGCTGCGCGAAGGCGAGACGCTTGCGCTTGTCGGCGAAAGCGGTTCGGGAAAATCGACACTCGGACAGGTGATTGCCGGCCTGATCGAACGGGACGACGGACAATTCCGGCTGTCAGGCGAAGAGATCCGGCGGGCGGGCGACCTCTTCACGCGTGAGCGGCGGCCGGCGGTGCAAATGGTATTCCAAGATCCACAATCCTCGCTCAACCCGCGGCACAGTATCCGGCGCATCCTCACCGAGCCGGTGCTTCAGTCAGGCCTCGGCAAAGCCGAGGCGGAAGCGCGGATGGTGGGGCTTCTTGGCCGCATCGGTCTCGACGCATCGGCCGCGGATCGCAAACCGCATGCGTTTTCGGGCGGCCAGCGTCAGCGCATCGGCCTTGCCCGGGCGCTGATGCCGCAACCGAAACTGCTGATCGCCGACGAGCCGGTTTCGGCGCTCGACGTGTCGGTCCAGGCGCAGGTGCTGGATCTGTTGGCCGAGCTTCAGCGCGATCTCGGGCTCGCCATGCTGTTCATCACGCACGATCTGCGGGTCGCAGCGAAGGTCGCCGACCGCATCGCGGTGATGCAGCGCGGCGAGATCATCGAGGAGGCCGCAACCGCCGACCTTTTGCATCGGCCGCAATCCGCCTACGCCCGTGCCCTGCTCGCCGCCATACCCGGGCGCGGGCACGAGGCCGGCGACACCCGTCTCAAACGTCTTCAGCGAGACACGGCATGAGCGGCGATATCCACCTTCATTGGTATCTGCCGACGAATGGCGACAGCCGGGGTCTGACCGGTTCGGGAAGCGATAGCGATGTCGTGGAATTTTCCGGTGGCTTCCGCGCACCGACGCTCGCCTATCTTGGGGACGTGGCACGTGCCGCCGAAGAACAGCATTTCCATTCGGTTCTGACTCCAACCGGCACATGGTGCGAGGACGCCTGGATTGCCACCACCGCCCTTTCGCGCGAAACGAAGCGGCTGAAATTCCTCGTCGCCTTCAGGCCCGGCCTCATATCGCCGACGCTGGTCGCCCAGCAGGCGGCGACCTTCCAGCGAATGACCGAGGGACGTTTGCTCCTCAACGTCGTCACAGGCGGCGATCGCTTCGAACAGGCGCGCTTCGGCGATCATCTGGATCATGATGCCCGCTACGAGCGGACGGAGGAATTCTTATCGGTGGTACGCGGCGTAACGTCCGCGCCCGCGCGACAGCCCTTCTCTTTCAAGGGCAAGCACTATGACATCCGCGAGGCCCGCATCGGCATCGATCCGCATGGCCTGCCGCAAATCTTCTTCGGCGGCGCAAGCGCGGCGGCCCAGGAAGTGGCGATCCGTCAAGCCGACGTCTACCTCGTATGGGGGCGCCTCCCGGCACTGGAGGCGGAAAATATCGCACAGCTAAAGGCGCGGGCCGCCACCAGAGGCCGCTCGCTGCGCTTCGGTGTGCGCTTGCATGTCATTTCGCGCGATACGGAGGACGAAGCCTGGGCCATGGCCGACAAACTTCTCGCCTGGCTGTCGCCGGAGCGCGTGCGCAAGGCCCGAGCACTGCTCGCCAAATCCGAATCCGTTGCCCAAAGCCAGATGTCGGCACTGCATGCGGGGCGCGAAGGCCTGCCGGCCTCGGCGCGTGAACTGGAAATCCTTCCCGGCCTCTGGTCCGGTTACGGCCTCGTGCGCGGCGGAGCGGGCACGGCTCTCGTCGGGAGCCATGCGCAGGTTGCCGACCTCATCGAAGCCTATCATCGCGCCGGTTTCGACCACTTCATCCTCTCTGGCCAGCCTCATCTCGAGGAGGCCTGGCATTTCGGCGAGGGCGCGGCGGTGCTTCTCAAGGCCCGGGGCCTTCTCGCCCCGGTGTCCACACAATCATAGGGAGGACAGGTGTCGCCACTCCCGAAACGCCTGCCTGCCGCTACCTGTACTTCACGTCGGCATTGCGAAAGGCCAGGTGCCGGAGATCAAGCCCTCGAAGGTCACAATGACATTGGACACGTTTCACATGGATATCCGACCCCTGAATGACGAAGAAGACCGCCGGAAAGCCTTTGCCCTGTTCCGACAGGCGCTGCTTGGGCTCGGCGATTTCGGGCGCGCCAGCCCTGAAACCGAAACCCGGTATCTGGCGGGCGGCAAACCGCTTGGCGGCTTCGAAGGCAATATCCTGCGAGGTGCCGTCAACGGTTATGATTCCTCGATTGCTCTGCCCGGCGGCAGGCGCGTGCGCCATCTCTCCGTCACCCATGTCGGCGTTTCCCCCGAGGCGACACGTCGCGGGATCGCGCGCCGGCTCATCGTCGAGCAGCTTCGCCGCGCCCGCGCCGAAGGCTATGCCGTCGCGGGCCTGAGGGCGTCGGATGCCCGCATCTATGGCCGCTACGGCTATGGCGTCGCCTCGTGGTCGGTCCGGCACGAACTCGATCTGACCCGCGGCGGACTTGCGGTCTCCACCCCGCGCGAAGGACTTCGCATCGTCGATGCTCTTGAGAGCTTCGCCTTGTTCCGGCAAATTGCCGACGCCGATCCGACGCCGCGGGCCGCGGCGCTGTCCCGGTGGGATGGCTGGTGGTCCATGCAGGAATACCGCACGCTCCAGGGCACGACGCCCCATCATGCCGTCGTCTTCGGTCCCGAAGGCAATGAGCGCGGCTATCTGCGCTTCCATGTCGACCCCTCCGACAACTGGTTCACGACATTGCGCCGCACCGTGGTCGTCGACGATCTCGTCGCCCATGACGACGAAGCCTGGCGGGCCCTGATCGGCCATCTCTTCACGCACGACATCCTGCACCGGGTCGTCTTTCCATCCCGGCCCGTGGATGACCCGTTGCCCTTGCTTCTAAACAATCCGCGGGCGCTCGAGATATCCGGCCAGCGCGACGAGAGCTGGATTCGGCCCCTCGACCTCGAAGCCTTGCTTTCCGCCCGTCGCTATGGCGGCACGCGCCAGGTCACGATCGCCGTCGAGGACGATATATTCCATGACAATGGCGGCATCTGGTCCGTCGGCCCCAGGGGGGCGGAGCGAAGCAGCGGCAGTCCGGAGGCGCATATTGCCATCGCGGAACTGACCATGCTGATATTCGGCGCGCAATCGGCATCGCTTCTGGCGGCTTCCGGACGCATCAAGACGATCTCGGCGGACGCAGCAGAGGAGCTGGACCGCGTGTTCGCCACCAGCCGCCGGCCCTATTCGGGCATCTCGTTCTGAGCGCTCAGATATCGATGAATTGGAGCTTCATATCGCCCCGTAAGAGGCCACAAAGTTGAGAAAATTGTTTTAGAAACAAGAGTACCATTAAAGTAATATACCTATTCTATAGATTATAAGTAATTACCTTAGAAATGCCCGGGGCCAATCGATCCTCCCAAGCATCGGCGCCCCGGGCTGGGGACAGGCACTTTCAGGAGCAATTTCATGCAAGTTATTTCTAACGTGCGGCGGCGCATGGGCACCGCCGTGGCAGCAACGATGATCGCGGCCGCAACGTTCCTGCCGAACGTGGCCAATGCAGGCCCGACATTGGACAAGATCAAGGAGCGGGGCGTCATCAAGGTCGGCGTTGGAACGACGCCGGGCTTTTTCACGCCGGACAGCAATGGCCGCTGGCAGGGGTTCTTCATCGATTTCGGACGCGCTTTGGCCGTTACCGTTTTCAACAACCCGGACAAGGTCGAATTCACCAACTCGTCGCCGCAGCAACGTCTGCCGGCACTGCAGTCGGGCGAATTCGACATTCTGCTCTCCGGCGTCACGGAGACAATCACCCGCGCATTCAAGCTCGGCTTCCATTTCGGCCCGGTGGTGTTTTACGATGGCCAGGGCCTGTTGGTGCGCAAGGATCTTGGGGTTACGAAGGGCGAGGATCTGAACGGCGCGACGATCGGGGTTCAGAGCGGCACGACGGGCGAACTGAACATTGCCGACTTCTTCCGCAAGACCGGCAAGAAGTTCACGCCGGTAACGATCGAGGAAACTTCGGAATTCACCAAATCCCTGGATAGCGGCCGTGTCGACGCGCTGACGCAGGACTCCACCGATCTGGCCGCAAGGCGGACCCAGCTCAAAAAGCCTGACGATTATGTTCTGCTGCCCGAGCGCCTCTCCAAGGAGCCTCTCGCGCCCGCGGTGCGCGCCGGCGACGACCAGTGGCTGGAGATCGTGAACTGGACTGTCTACGCGACGATCCAGGCCGAAGAATTCGGCATCACGAAAGACAATGTCGATACCTTCCTCACCAGCGACGACCCGGCGATCAAGCGCTTCCTCGGCGTCGATCCCTCGCTCGGTCAGGCAATCGGTCTCGACCCGAAATTCGCCTATAACATCATCAAGGCGGTCGGCAATTACGGTGAAATCTTCGAGCGCAACGTCGGAAAGGGCACGCCTCTGAATTTCGACCGCGGCCTCAATCAGCTCTGGACCAAGGGCGGCCTGATCTATTCGCCGCCTTTCCGTTGAGACAGGTTCTCGATGGATGAGCTGAGGATGCGTTCTCGTCACGTCGGGCCGGGCTTTTCGAAGCCCGGCCCTCTTCGCCGTTTTCACCTGTGGCTCGGACCGGCCCCCGCGGCGCAACTCGCAATCCTCGTAGCCTGCGGCGCGCTGCTCTGGTATTTCGGCGTCAACATAGTCGCCACCATGCACAGGCTTGGCATCGAGCCTGGATTTGCATTCCTGTCCCAGCGCGCGAATTTTGAAATCGGCGAGAGCCTGATCGCCTATTCGTCATCGGACAGCTATGGCCGAGCGTTGCTTGCCGGCCTCGTCAACACCGGCTACGTCGCCCTCGTCGGCTGCATCCTGTCCACGATCTTCGGCAGCGCACTCGGCGTCGCGCAGCTTTCGAGCAACCTCGTCCTGACATCGGCCGTCCGTTCCTACGTCGAGATTTTCCGCAACACTCCCCTGTTGTTGCAGCTCTTTCTCTGGAGCGCGATCTTTCACAATCTTCCCGCCGTCAGACAAGCAACGGAAATCGCGGGCGTCTTTCTCAGCAATCGCGGTGTCTATATCCCAAGACTGGTCTTGACGGGAAATGCTCCCGTGGAGAGCGCAGCGTTATCCATGTCATGCGGGGTCATCGCGGTCGTCGCGCTACGGCGCTTTCTCGTTGGGCGGTCGTTCTATGCCACCCGGATCGGCCTGGCGGCGATCAGTTCAGCGGCAATCACCTTCTGGCTTGCCGGCGGCGGGATAGACCTGGATCTGCCGGTAAAAGGCGGTTTCAACATCTCTGGCGGGTTGTCTCTGACGCCCGAATTCGCCGGGCTGCTTGTCGGCCTGGTCTTCAATTCCGCGGCGACCATCGCGGAAATCGTACGCGGCGGCATTCAATCCGTGCAGAACGGGCAATGGGAAGCAGCCCGCTCACTTGGCCTCCGGCCCGGTCACGTCATGCGCTTGATCGTTCTCCCGCAGGCGTTGCGGGTGATTACGCCGCTGATGACGTCGAGCTATCTCGATTTGACCAAGAATTCCAGCCTGGCCGTGGCGATCGGATTTCCCGATCTCGTGAATGTCGCCAATACGACCGCAAACACGACAGGACAAACGCTCGAGGCGATCGCAATCATCGCCGGGGCCTATCTGGCCCTCAATCTTCTCGTCTCTCTGGCAATGAATATTTTTAATAGCCGCATCGTTGCAACAGGACATCGCCGTCGATGAGCGAAGCGCAGGTCCATATTCCGAAATCGCGGCGATATCACTTCACGAAGGGTCTTTTCGACAGCACGCCGAATACGATGATAACGATGTCGAGCCTTGTGATCTTGCTTTGGATGGTCACACCTCTGGTGCGTTGGGCGAGCGGCGCGGCAATATGGAGCGGGACAGGCAGCGACTGCGGCGTCGAGGGCGCCGGCGCCTGTTGGGCCTTCATCGCCTCCAAGTTCCGCTTCATTATTTTCGGGTTTTATCCTCCCGCGCTCCAATGGCGGCCGGCACTCGCGATCCTCGGCATCTGCCTGCTGCTGTCGATTTCCGCCAACCCGCGATACTGGAGCTCGAAGCTCCTGCTGTTCTGGCCGATCGCCATTTTGTTCTTTTGGCTGCTGATGGCAGGTATCCTGGTTCCGCCGGCAGCTCCCACCAATCAGTGGGGAGGACTTCCAATCACCCTGCTCGTCTCGGTCATCGGCCTTGCGAGTGCCTTTCCGATCGCCTTGCTTCTCGCCTTGGCGCGCCGGTCATCGATGGGCATCCTGCGCATGCTTTCCGTGGCCTTCATCGAGTGCCTTCGAGGCGTTCCGCTGATTGCGGTCCTATATGTTGCCATGCTGATCCTGCCGATGGCTCTCCCGAGCGAGGCGTTGCTGGACAAACTCCTGCGGGCACAGATCGGCATCACCCTATTCGTTTCGGCCTATTTGGCCGAGATTGTCAGGGCCGGTTTGCAATCGATACCGGCCGGGCAGATGGAAGCCGCCCACTCCCTGGGTCTCGGCTATTGGCGTACCAACCAGCTCGTTGTGCTGCCGCAGGCCATGAGGGCCGTCATCCCGGCAATCGTCAATCTCTCCATAGGAATTCTGCTCAATACCTCGCTCCTTGCCGTCATCGGCATTTCGGATCTGCTGAACACCGGAAAGATGGCGGCGACCGACCCAGCATGGCTTGGCTATTACACCGAAGCCTTCGTGTTTACCGGGGCGATCTATTTCGCGATCAGCTTCGTCGCTTCGCGATACAGCCTGTGGCTCGAACACAGGCTTGCGGCTGGTCGGCATCATTGAGGTTCGCGAAGCTGTCTGTGGAAAGTCAAATGCAAAAGACGGCCGGAAAACCCGACCGCCCCGAGAGCCTCGATCAAGCCTCGAGATAGATCTGGACGCCGTTGTTCCAGAGATCTTCGACACCGGTTTTCAGATTCCTCACACGCTTGTCGTAGACGGTGATGACCGACGGCGTGACAATGTCGAGCGTCGGCAGGTCCTGCACGACCAATCTCTGGAAATCGTTGAAGAGCTGCAGACGCTTCTTCGGATCGACCTCGACGGCCGCGGCCTCGAGCAGACGGTCGACCTCCGGATTGGCATATTTCGACCCATTGGAGAAAGGCACGCCCACCTTGAAATTCTTGGACCAGTAGAGACGCTGAATGCCAACCGTCGGATCATAGAGGTTGCTCATGCCTTCGATGGCGATGTCAAAGTCGCGGTCGGTGAAGATGCGCTTCACGAAGGTCGCGAAATCCTGCGTCCTGAGCTCGACCTTGATGCCGACTTTCGCCAGAGCCTGGGCGAAATATTCGGCGGTCTGCTTGGGAGGACCGGAAGGCTGGGTCGGATCGATGAAGAGCTTGAAGCGGAAGCCGTCGGCGCCGCGCTTGTAGCCGGCCTCGTCCAGCAGCTGGTTGGCCTTGGCCGGATCGAATTCGTATTTCGGCAGATCCGGATCGTAGAACTTGGCGAGATCGGGACTGACCGGCCCGTCCAGGCGCGTCGCATAACCAAGATAGATGGTATTGACGATGAAATCCTTGTCGACCGCATGGGCGATCGCATGGCGAACGCGGATATCGGCCAGATACTTGTTTTCGAGGTTGAATTCGGCGCGTGCGATACTCGGCGAATAGGCTGCCGGCCGGGTGTCGACAACGAGACTGGGGTTGGCCTTCAGACGATCGATATCCGTCAGCGGCAGGTTGGCGGTCGAAACCTGGACTTCGCCCGTTTCGATGGCGGCGACCGCAGCGGCGGGATCGATGATGAAGCGGAAGATGATCTGGTCGAGATAGGGCTTGGAAGTATCCCAATAGTCTTCATTGCGGACGAAAAGCGCGTGGCTGCCGCGCACCCATTCGGCAAACTTGTAGGGACCTGTCCCGACCGGCGCGATATTGTGCGGATTTTCGGCGATCTTGGTGCCTTCGTAGAGGTGTTTGGGCACGATCGGCGACTCGAAGCTTGCAAAAGCCGTCAAAAGATATGGGGCCGGTTTGGAGAGAACAAGCTCGACCTCGTGCGGGTTCAGCGCATTCGCCTGCTGGACATAGGCGAAGGTTGCGCGGCCGCGCGGATGGTTTTCCTTCAGCGCCAGGATCGAGAAGGCGACATCGTCGGCCGTGAAGTCCTTGCCGTCATGCCACTTGACGCCTTGTCGCAGCTTGAACCAGTAGCGCAGACCGTCATCGCTCACCTTCCACTCCGTCGCCAGAAGCGGCTGCGGATTGAAATCCTTGTCATAGGTCAGGAGGCCCTCGGTCGCCTTGCCGCTGATGTAGTAGGCAGCTCCGGCGCTATGGGCGATCAGCACGAGTACCGGCGGCTCGGTCCCGATATTGATCGAGACGCTGCCGCCGCGAGACGGCTCCTTCTGCGCATGAGACACATGCGGAGCGGCTGCGACGACGGCCAGGGCCGCCGTGGAAAGCAGGAAGGCACGACGGGTCGACGACAGGACCGCGGCGTTTTTGATCGTCATGAGATATCCCCCAAAAGAACCTTCGCGACGTGGGAAGGCTTGAACTCCATCATCCCGCGCAAGGGGATTGGCCCGACCATATAAAATCTACTAAATTTATCGACTACTGGATTTCTCAACCAGCGCCGATTTGCGAAAAAAGCTGCGGGCTGCCGAGGATTTCTGAGATTTTTTTGCATGCCGGTCCCACCGACGGCGATCTGCTGCAAATTTATCCTCACGGGGACCATGGCTGGCGTCACGTCTCGTGCAGATGAAATTCCCAAAGGCTGAGGCGCTGAAGGAAAGCCATCCCACGTTCTCCGGTGAAAATGAAATCGACTTTGTCTACTAAATAAGTAGATTAATACGCTTGCTAGACGCTCGAACACCAATATCGATCACCGGGGTTTGCGCGCCGCTTATCGCCGCTGGCCAAGGAGCAATGCATGCCCTTTCTCTCCTCCGTCTGGTACACCCGCTGCCCGGCTCCCACACCGCTGTCGATCGCCCATCAGCTCGGCTGGGTCGACCGGCAGTTCCAGGCATCGAACGTCTCGGTCCGCTCCATCCGCGACAGCAAGGACCCGGCTGTCCGCCAGAGCCATTTCACCCATGCGCTCGATTATTCCTTCCGGCAGGGCGGCAATATCCCGCCGATCTGGGCCCGCTCCAGCGGGCGGGAAACCCGCGTCGTCGGCATCACCACCACCGATGAATTTCAGGGGATCATCGCGCTCCCCTCCTCCGGTATCAGGACCGGTGCGGACCTCAAGGGCCGCCGTCTCGGCATCCCCCGCAAGCCGAATGAAGAGATCGTCGACTTCCAGCGCGCGACCGCGTTGAAGGGCATCGTGTCCGCACTGTCGCTGGAGGGCCTGAGCCATGCGGATGTCGATCTGATCTATCTCGACAGTACCGAAGCCAGCCTGATCGAACGGGGCAATACCGCCTTCCTCGGCCTGAAGCGCCGCTACCCCTATGGCGAGGAGCTTCTAGCGCTCGCCCGTGGCGAGATCGACGCCTTCTTCGTCAAGGGTGCGGAAGGCATCGTGCTCGCCAACCAGATCGGGGCGGTCGTCGTCTCCGAATTCGGCTTCCATCCGGATGCGAAGATCCGCATCAACAACGGCACGCCGCGGCCGCTGACGGTCGATGCGCGTTTCCTCGACGACCATTTCGACCTGGTCACCGATCTGGTCGAAACCGTCGGCCAGGTGGCGGCCTGGGCCGGGAAAAATCCGGATGACGCCGTGCGCTTCATCGCCAACGAAATCGGGGTCGGCGAGGATGCGATCTGGGCCGCAAACGGCCCTGAGGTCCATAAGCACCTGGCGCTCTCGCTGGACGACGACCAGATCGCCGCCTTCGATCACTTCAAGAATTTCCTGCTGGAATGGGGCTTCATCCCTGCGGACTTCGATGTCTTCGCATGGATCGACCGGGGGCCGCTCGAGGCGGCAAACCGGCGGGCGGCCGCATGAGCCCGACCCTGGTCACCGGCGGAACCGGCAGGCTGGGCCGGCTCATCGTCGAACGGCTCGTCGCGCGCAAACAACGGGTTCGCATCCTTACCCGCCGCCCCGAGGCGGCGCGCGCGCTGTTCGGCACGGCCGTTGAGATCGCTGCCGGAGCATTCGCCGACCGAACCTCGCTTGATGCCGCTGCCCAGGGCGCCCGGCGGCTTCTTCTCCTTTCGCCCATCAGCGAAGGGCTGGCGGCAGACCAGATCGCCATGGCGAACGCCGCACAGGCCGCCGGTGTCGGACGCATAGTCAAGATCTCCGGCTCGGCCTGGACGATCGATCCGCCCGGGATTTCGATTTCCGGCGACGCCCACGCCAGCGTCGAACGGCATCTTCGCCACCTGTCGCTCGAATCCGTCTCGCTGCGCCCGAACGCCTGGATGCAGGTATCGCTCACCAATACGATCCGCCAGGTGCTTGCCGGCAATCCGGTCACCGCAGGGAACCTTGATGCCGGCGTCGGCTATATCGACGCCCGCGATATTGCCGATGTCGCCGTCCACCTTCTGCTTGCAGACCAGATTACCGGCGATGCGCTGACCCTTACCGGTCCCGAGATGAAGACACCGAGGCAGATCGCCGCTCTCCTCTCGACGGCGCTCGAACGGCCGGTAGCCGCGATCGAAAAAGCCGCGCCTGTGGCTTCACCCGATTCAGATTTCGAGCATCGCGCCGTCGCACAGTTTGCAAGATTGATCGCCGCAGGACGCGCGGCGGTGACGACCAATGTCGTCGCCTCGCTCCTCGGCAGACCACCGCGCGGCGTGCAGGCCTTCATTCTGGATCACGTCGCCGCGCAAGCGGCCTTGCCCGGTTAGGGGCAGGATATGGAGCCGAGGATCGAGCTGTGAACCTTTCCTTCCTTGACATTGCCATCATCGGCGGCGGTCCCGGCCAACGTCTTCGCAGCCTTACAGACACACCCGGCAATGGGCAGTTCATCCGGCGCCGCCTCTCTGCGCCGCAACCTGCCGGTCGGCGCTCCCACATTGACCCAGGATACCAGACGCATGACCAGCACGCAGCGCAAGCTCAACATCAATGTCGGCATCAACACGACCGGCTATCTCGGCAACGCCTGGAAATACCGGAGCGGCAGCCGACACGACATCACCGACCCGGATTACTATCGCCGCCTGACGGAACTCGCCCATAAGGGCCTGTTCGATGCGGTGTTCTTCTCCGACCATCCAGCCCTGATGACCGATCCGAACGGCCGCCCTTTCCACACCATCGATCCGCTGATCCTGTGCACGGCGCTTGCCGCGCAGGTGCCCGATATCGGTTTCGTGGCCACCATGTCGTCCACCTACAACTCGCCCTACAATCTCGCCCGGCGCACCCAGTCGACCGATATCATCTCGGGCGGCCGGCTGATCGTGAACATCGTGTCTTCCTTCAATCCGAACGTCGCCGCCAATTTCGGCTCCGATCCCCTGCCGCCGCGCAGCGAGCGTTACGCCAAGGCCTCCGAATTCCTCGACGTCGCCAAGAAACTCTGGGCAAGCTGGGACCCGGCCCGCGACGGCGACGTGCCGGAAGGCCGCTTCTGGGATGCGACGAGCGCCCACACGATCGATCACCATGGCGCTCATTTTACCGTCAAGGGTCCGCTCAACGTGCCCCGCGGCCCACAGGGCCATCCGGTGATCGCTCAGGCAGGCGCGTCGGAGGGCGGCATCGACCTTGCCGCCCGTCACGGCGAGATCATCTATTGCAACATCCTGTCCCGCCCCGCTGGCCAGGCTTTCGGCAGGAAGGTCAGGGATCGCGCCATCTCGCTTGGACGCGACCCGTCCGGCATCCGCATCGTGCCCGGCCTTGTCGCGATCCTCGGCGAGACGCACGCGGAAGCGCTGCGCAAGCATGAACTCTTCAGCGGCACCGGCTCCGAAGACGGCCTCATCGCCCGCTTTGTGAAAGATCACGGCATCGATCCCAATGGGTTCGATCCGGATGCCGTGCTCAATGCCGAGGACTTCATCCCGGACCCGAATCGGCAGCAGGCTGTCGGGATGGGGCTCGGCCTGTCGGATCTCCTGACGCACGAAAAGCTGACGGCGCGTCAAGCCGTGCGCCGTTCCGAAGGTCATCATCGGCTGGTGCTCGGCACGCCGGAGGAGGTGGCCGACGCCATCATCGATTTCTGGGCCGACGGCACGGTCGACGGCTATACATTGCAGCCGCCACGGGCTCCCGATGACATCGAGGAATTCGTCGAAAAGGTCGTGCCCATCCTGCAGGACCGTGGCGTCTACCGCAGACGCTATGAAGAAAAGACCATTCGGGAGCGTTACGGACTGCCTCTTCCGGACAGCGTCGCGGCTATCCACCAGAGTGCCGTCGCTTCAGCTACGCGCTAGACGGTGCCTGTCGCCCAGACGATCCGGCTCGGGGCGGCGGACGCGTGGCCAGGCGGAACGATCTTCCAATCTCTCCGCCTGGCCGCTCTATCTTCAATCAGACATCGAGCCACGCCGTGGCGAAATCGCTCGACGTCACGTCGATGGTCGTGACCAGGGACTGGGCGGCCTTGGAACGCGCCACGACGGTCGGCAGGGCGACGAGCGCAAGATTGGGCAGGTCGGCGCCGGCAATAGCCTGAATCTTCCTGAACTGCTCCGCCCGCTTCGTATCGTCCTGTTCCACAGCTGCCGCGCGGAAGAGATCATCGACCTCGGGATTGCTGTAATGCGCGGCGTTGACGTAGGGAGCGACGTTCTTGATGCCGTCCGACCAGTAAAGCCGCTGGACACCCGCCGTCGGATCGAACAGCCGGCTGATCCCGTTCAGGTTGATATCGAAACCGCGCTCATTGTAGACGCGCTTGATGTAGGTCCCCAGGTCTCCTTCCAGGATCTCCACCTTGATATCCAGCTTGCCGAAAGTGGAGCGGAGATATTCGGAGGTCTTTTTGAACGTGTCGCCCGGCAGGAAGGCGAGGCGCAGGCTGAAGCGGGTGCCATCATCCCTTTTCGGAAAGCCGGCGGCGTCGAGCAGTTGAGCTGCCTTTTTCAGGTCGAAGGGATATTGGAACGGCGCTTCATCATTGTAGGACGTGAAGACGGCCGGGATCGTCGACGCCGCCGGTTTCGCCGCGCCGAAGAAGATCGCCTCGACGATGAAGTTCCGATCGATGGCGTGTGCGAGGGCGTGGCGGACCTCCCGTTTGGCGAGGATCGGATTTTCCAGATTGAATTCGAAGATCTGCGCGTTGTTGAGATAGGAGTCCGTGTAGACGTCGACGGCAATCTGCGGATTTTGGCGCAGGCGCTCGATGTCGATCAGGGAAATGTCGGTCGACAGATGTGCCTCTCCGGTCTCGATGGCGATCGAGGCGGTGGCACCGTCGCCGATGAAGCGTGTCACGATACCATCCAGATAGGGCAGCTCCGCCTGCCAGTAGTCGGGGTTCTTTCTGAGCTTCACATGGCTGCCGCGCTTCCATTCCTCGAACACGAAAGGACCGGTGCCGAT
>JASGEG010000386.1:0-5575 GCA_047606605.1 Rhizobium sp. | reverse complement strand
TTCGTCCCGCCTACGACATCCGCTTTCCGGACGAATAGGCAAAGAGCGAGAGGACATGGACATGCGGTTTTTATGCTTGATCTACATGCCGGCCGATCTGGACGATAGCTTACCCTCCGGCGAGGGCGACAGGCTGATCGCCGACCATTTCGCGTATGACGAAGGCCTAAAGCGCAAAGGCACAATGATCTGGTCGGATGCGCTGGAGGCACCCGACACGGCGATCGTCATCCGCGCGCGCGGATCGGCGCTTTCGATAACAGACGGCCCATTCGTAGAGACGAAGGAGCATCTGGCCGGCTTCTATGTCATCGAGGCGGACGACATGGCCGGAGCAACCGAGATTGCCCGGCACATCCCCTCGGTGCAATACGGCGCCATCGAAATCCGCCCGATCCGGCTGTTGACCCTTCCCGGTACCTGACAGGCGGGAGCGACGGCCATGTCCCTGAGCGCCACCATAGAGGATATCTACCGCAGCCAGTCGCGCCACGTGCTGGCGACGCTGATCCGGCTGCTGGGGGATTTCGACCGCGCGGAAGAGGCGCTTCACGACGCCTTCGCCGCCGCCGCCCGGCAATGGACGCCGGAGACCATGCCGGCCAATCCCTATGCCTGGCTGGTCTCGACCGGCCGTTTCCGGGCGATCGACCATATCCGGCGGCGAAGCCGCTTCGATGCGTCCCGGGCCGACATCGCCGACAGCCTCTATCCGGAGGGCGAGATCATGGAGATCGCCGAAAGCGAGGAGATCGAGGACGACATGCTCCGGCTGATCTTCACCTGCTGTCATCCGCTGATCCCCGCCGAGGCGCAGATGGCGATGGCGCTGCGGGAGGTCTGCGGCCTGACGACGGAAGAAATCGCCCATGCCTTCCTCGTTCCCGCGCCCACCGTCGCCCAACGCATCGTTCGTGCCAAGAACCGCATCCGCTCCGCCCATATTCCTTACGAAGTCCCCGCCAAGGCCGAATTGCCCGAGCGGCTGGCGCAGGTGCTGCATGTCATCTATCTGGTCTTCAACGAGGGCTATTCCGCCTCGTCCGGCGCGGCGATCGTGCGCGCCGATCTCGCGGCCGAGGCGATCCGTCTTGGTCGCCTGCTGCGCACGCTTCTGCCCGATCCGGAAACCTCCGGCCTGCTGGCGATCATGCTCCTGCAGGATTCGCGGCGGTCGGCGCGGACAAGTCCTTCCGGCGACCTCGTCCTGCTTGCCGAACAGGATCGCACGCTGTGGAATGCGACGCAGATCCAAGAGGGATTGACGCTTGCGGCCGACGCCATGGCCGGCGAAAGCGTCGGCAGCTACGCCCTGCAGGCGGCGATTGCCGCCGAGCACGCGCGCGCCGCAACGCCGGAGGCGACGAACTGGCGGCGGATCGTGACGCTCTACGATCTGCTCCTCACGGCGCAGCCCTCGCCGGTGATCGAACTCAACCGGGCTGTGGCCGTCTCGATGTGCGAGGGGCCGGCGACCGGGCTCGGTATCGTCGACGGCCTGCTCGGCGAAGAGCGCATGGCGCGCTATCACCTCGCCCACGCCGCCAGGGCCGACTTCCTGCGCCAGCTCGGCCGCATCGACGAGGCCAAGCAATCCTACGAGACCGCGCTTTCGCTCTGCCGGCAGACGCCGGAGCAGGACTTCCTGCGCAAGCGCCTTGCAGAAATCAGCGCCGGAGCCGGTTCGTAACCTCAGGGACGTTTTCTGGAAGCGAGCAGCCCGAGCGCCGTGCCCGTCAGCGCCGAGACGATAATCAGCAGATGCGCGTTGATGCTTGCCTGCGCCAGATTGTCGAGCGCGATCTTGTCTCCCGCCGCGCCGAAAGCCACCGCGCCCGCCGTGATGCCGGCCGGATAGGTGCCGACGCCACCGGGCGCATGCACCGGCAGCACCGACGACAGCTCGCCGCCGAGCGCGCCGCCGAAGCTTGCCGAAAGCGGCGTGACATTCATCAGGCCGAGCGCCCAGGCGAGCACGGCGACCTTCACCAGCCAGTTGACCACCGTCGTCAGCCAGGCGCGAGCAAAGGCGCCGGCATTGGCCGGCAGGCCGCGTTCCAGCTCGTGCACCAGGCCCTGCATCTTCTTCGGCAAGGTCCTGGCGGCAAGGCCGATCAGCGGGCGGCGCAAGGCAAAGCCTGCGACCGGCAGGAGCAGGAAGGCCATCCAGCCTAGCCAGGCCAGCGCCTGATAGGGAGAGGCAAGGGCAAGTCCGATGCCGGCGGCCGCCAGCAGCGCATGCAGGTCGAGCAGGCGCATGACGAACAGCGCCGAAGTTCCCCGCGCCAGCGGAATGCCGAATTCGGACCGCATCAGCACCGGGAAGCTGGTTTCGCCGGTGCGGAAAGGCAGCATGATGTTCAGCAGGTTATGGACCTGCGTCACGCGAAAGAGTGCCGCGAAACGGCCGCCGGTCTCCTTCGGGAAATAATCGTAGATGCGCCAGGTGCGCAGGAAATAGGTGCCGGTCAGGAGCGCCAGGGCCAGGAGAATGGGCAAGGCGCCGACCTTGCCCCACTGCGCCAGGATCGAGCCCCAGCCCCAGAACCATTCGATAAACGCGGCATAGGCGAGCACGACGACAAGCGTCAGCAGCGTCATTCGGTTGCGAATAAACCAATTCTGTCGGCTGGCAACCATCGGAGTCTTCATGTAGTTAGGGCACCCAGTGCGAGCGGAGGCTGATGCCGGACATGTCGCTCGTTCCGTCCGGCCGGTACTGCCGGTCTTTTAGGAGAAAGAAGAGTTGCAGACAACGGCAGAGTCGACCCGCCCCCTGACCGATACGGCAAGCGCTTTCGAGCTCTCGCTGGTCGTGCCTGTCTTTAACGAGGAAGAAAGCGTCGGACCACTGATCGAACGCATCTGTTCCGCCATGACCGGCTTCGCCAAGCCCTGGGAACTGATCCTGGTCGACGACGGCAGCACGGATGCCACGCTCGTCAATGCGCGCCGCTCGCTCGGGCGCGAGGGACTGACGCTGCGCATCGTCGAGCTGCAGCGCAATTTCGGCCAGACCGCCGCCATGCAGGCCGGCATCGATGCCGCAATCGGCCGGCTGATCGCCACGATGGACGGCGATCTGCAGAACGACCCGAAGGACATCCCCTCGATGGTCGAGGAGCTGGAACGCCGCCAGCTCGACCTGCTTGTGGGATGGCGCAAGAACCGCCAGGACGGCCTCCTGCTGCGCAAGATCCCTTCCTGGTGCGCCAATTACCTGATCGGCCGCATCACCGGCGTCAAGCTGCACGACTATGGCTGCAGCCTGAAGATCTACCGCGCCTCGATCATCAAGCAGGTGAAGCTGATGGGCGAGATGCACCGCTTCATCCCCGCCTGGGTCGCCGGCGTCGTGCCGAGCTCGCGCATCGGCGAGGTCCCGGTCACGCATCACGCCCGCCAGCACGGCACCTCGAAATACGGCATCTCGCGCACCTTCCGCGTTATCCTCGACTTGCTGTCGGTGATGTTCTTCATGCGCTACAAGGCGCGGCCCGGCCATTTCTTCGGCTCGCTCGGCCTCGGCCTCGGGGCGCTCGCCGGACTGATCCTGCTCTGGCTCTTCATTTCCAAATTCGTCTTCGGCGACGATATCGGCAACCGGCCGCTGCTGCTGGTCGGCGTCGTGCTGCTGCTGTCGTCGGTGCAGATGATCACGACCGGCATTCTCTCGGAAATGATCGCCCGCATCTATTATCGCGACGATCTCTCGCCGAACTATATCGTCCGCAAGATATTCGATCGGAACGATCTGGATGCATAGGCTTCCCGTTCGCGAATAGGCCGGTCCTCGTCGCCCCAATGCCGGAGCTGCTCATGACCCCGACCGACAAGTCAGCAAACAAGCTGTCTGATCCCGCCGATCTTCCGCCCTGGCGGGTCAGCAGTTCCACCTATCTGCATCGCGACCGCTGGCTGAAGGTCAGGGCCGACGACTGCGTGACGGCCGAAGGCGTGGAAATCGCGCCCTATTACGTTCTGGAATATCCCGACTGGGTTGAAGTGATAGCGCTTGACGCCGAGGACAATATCTATCTCGTCCAGCAATATCGCCATGGCCTCGGCGTCGTTGCCCTGGAGCTTCCCGGCGGGGCGGTGGATACGAGCGATGCCAGCCCGGTCGAAGCGGCGGCGCGTGAGCTCCGAGAGGAAACCGGCCTGAGCGCCACCGATTGGGAATATGTCGGCAGCCTGGCTCCCAATCCCGCCACGCATACGAATCTTTGCCACATCGTGCTGGCACGCAATGTCGAACTCACCGCCACACCGGCGGACGATCCGACCGAGCGCATCCGCCTCATCCGCATGCCGATCCGGCAGGCCGTCGCCATGGCATTGGAAGGCAAGATGATCCAGGTCATTCACGTCGCGGCCCTGACACTTGCCCTGCACAGAGCGGGTAAATGGGACGCGCCTCCTGCGGCCGTCGGAGGCTGATCAGCCCCTCACCTCAGCCCAGACGGCATCCAGCGCCAGCCGCGCGATGCGCACCATCTCGTCCACCTCCTCATGGCTGATGATCAGCGGCGGCGAGGCCAGCATGCGGTCGGCGGTTGCGCGCAGCACGAGGCCGTTGGAAAGGGCATGGTTGCGCACCGCCGAGCCGACCGCGTCGGGCTTTTCGAAACGGCGGCGGGTCGATTTGTCAGCGGCAAGCTGCAAGGCTCCCATCAGGCCGACGCTGACGGCTTCGCCGACCATGTCGTGATCGGCAAGACTGCCCCAGGCTTTGGCAAAATAGGGGCCGATATCGTCGCGGACACGCTCGATCAGCCGCTCCTCTTCCAGAATACGGAGATTTTCCAGCGCCGCGGCAGCACAGACCGGATGGCCGGAATAGGTGAAGCCGTGATTGAATTCGCCGACCTCGTTGATCAGCACATCGGCGATGCGATCGCCGACCAGCACGCCGCCGATCGGCAGATAGCCGGAAGAGAGGCCCTTGGCGATCGGCGCCAGATCCGGCTCGACGCCGAAATGCTGATAGCCGAACCAGGAGCCGAGACGTCCGAAACCGCAGATCACTTCGTCGCAAACGAGCAGAATGTTCCTTGCCTTGCAGATACGGGCGATCTCCGGCCAGTAGGTGGCGGGCGGAACGATGACGCCGCCGGCGCCCTGCACCGGTTCGGCGATGAAGGCGGCGACATTGTCCTCGCCGAGCTCATCGATCTTCTCTTCCAGCTCGCGGGCAACCTTGAGACCGAACGCCTCCGGCGAGAGATCGCCGCCCTCGGCATACCAATAGGGCTGGCCGATATGGACGACGCCGGGAATCGGCAGATCGCCCTGCTCGTGCATGTATTTCATGCCGCCCATGCTGGCGCCGGCAACCGTCGAGCCGTGATAGCCGTTGCGGCGGGCGATGACGGTCTTCTTCGTCGGCTTGCCCACCGCGCTCCAATAGACCCGCGCCATGCGGAACCATGTGTCGTTGGCCTCGGAGCCGGAATTGGTGAAGAAGACATGGTTGAAATGCGGCCCGGCATGGGCGCAGACCTTCTCCGAGAGCAGCGTCGCCGGCGTCGTCGTCGTGCCGAAGAAGGTGTTGTAATAGGGCAGCTCATTCATC
>JASGEG010000385.1:0-8172 GCA_047606605.1 Rhizobium sp. | reverse complement strand
GTTCTGACCCCGACATTGGACACGACGACCGCACGCAAGCGTCTGACTGACGACAGTTACGGCCTCACAAGCGCGACGTCGACCACTTATACTTACTTCGATGTCGCCTTGACAGCACTGAAGACGAAAGTCGGTACAGGCGGCGACGGCTCCTCTTCCGCGTCGCCACTGAAGCTGGTCCTCCTTCTGACGGACGGTGTTCAGTCGCAGCGCGAATGGGTGACTAACGGCTCGCAATATTGGCCCAAGGTGGCGCCGCTCAATCCAGATTGGTGTGGGTATATCAAGAATCAATCGGCGACCATGGCGGTTCTCTATACCGAATATCTGCCGATCACGACGGACTGGGGATATAATGCGACCGTCGGCGCGACCATGGCGAGCGCCAACTGGAAAAGCACCTGGGGCGGCACCATGGACAGCGGCGTTTCCACCAGCATCACGCGGCGCGACTATATCCCCTATGCGCTTGCCGACTGCGCCTCTTCGAAAAGCCTGTTCATGTCGGCGGCATCGTCGGATGAGATCACCGCCGGCCTGTCGGCGCTCTTCACCCAATATCTCGCTTCCGTTCGGTTGACCCAATGAGACGGGCGAAACCATTGGCCTGTCTTGGCCGACTGCTTGCCGATCGCAAGGGCGCGGCTGCGATCGAATTCGCGCTGCTCGCTTTGCCGCTCTTCATCCTGATCTTCACGATCATCGAAGTGTCGCTGATGTTTTTCGTCAATTCGACCTTGGATGCATCCGTTCAGAAGATCTCGCGCATGATCCGCACCGGCGAGGCGTCGTCGTCAAAGATTTCCTTGACCAGCTTCAAGGCCAAAATCTGCGACGACATGCTGCTGTCCTTCGGATGTTCCGACAGCCTCGTGGTCAAGGTGGACGTATTGTCCGACATTTCCACCGTTGCCAGTACCGATCCGATCGACAGCAGCGGCAAGCTTGCCGTCACCGAGACCTACAATATCGGCAAGGGCACGGACTATATCCTGGTGCAGGCCTTCCTGCCGTGGACTGTCGTCGTCAACTATTTCTCCCTGTCGAGCGCCAAGCTGTCCGATGGCCGCTATCTGCTCGGCTCTTCCGCTTTGTTCCGCAACGAGCCTTTCTGACATGATGACGAAACGGAACATGGGCCTCCACCGCTTTGCCAAGGGTCTTCGTCGTTTCAGGCGGGATCGGTCCGGCACGTCAGGCGTCGAGTTTGCCTTGATACTGCCCGTCCTGCTGCTGCTGATCGTCGGGACCGTCGATCTCGGCCACGCGCTCACCGTCAGCCGCAAGATCGATGAGATCGCCTCCACCACGGGTGACATGATCTCGCAGCAGGGCACATGGACAAAGACGGATGTCGCCAAGCTTCTGACCGGCGCCAGCTTTATCCTTCAGCCTTACGATACGACCGGGCTGACGATCACGGTCGCCGTGGACGATATCAGCAGCAGCGGCAGCGCAACCGTCAACTGGTCGGCCGCGCTCAATACGACCGCCCTCAGCGCTGGTACGGCAAGCACGATCGCGGTACCCTCGACGATCCAGGAAACAGGCGTGCAGGTCGTACTGACCAGGGTGCAATATAAATTGACCACACCCGTGTCGGCGCTGTTTGCAAGCGTGACCGGATCGGATGGCTACACATTCGACCGTCACTTCTTCAATCGCCCGAGGGTCGGTGACACCATCACCTATAAATAGGCGATGTGGCGCTGCCGCCGGTTGGAACACCATTCCGACTTGACTTGCGCCTCCCATGGACGTAGCCGCAACTGCATGATTTTCGGGAGCATCGCTGCGTGCACCATGCGTGCGGCGACAGATCAGGGCGGTGGACAAGGTCAAATGACGATCAGGATACGTCCGGCGGAGCGCGCCGATGCGGAGCTTATTTTGCGCTTCATTCGTGAGCTGGCCGACTACGAGAAGGCTTTGCACGAAGTCGAGGCAACGGCCCAATCGATCGAGGCCTCCCTCTTCGGTCCCGGGTCGATTGCCCATGCCGCCATTTGCGAGGTCGATGGCGAGGCGGCCGGCTTTGCCATCTGGTTCTACAGCTATTCCACCTGGCTTGCCCGCAACGGGCTCTATCTCGAAGACCTCTATGTCACCCCGCAAAGGCGCGGCTCCGGAGCGGGCAAGGCGCTGCTGAAATATCTGGCCAAGCTTGCGGTCGAAAAGGGTTGCGGCCGGTTCGAGTGGAGCGTGCTCGACTGGAACGAACCGGCCATCCGCGTCTATCGCGCCATCGGTGCCGCGCCCCAGGACGAATGGGTGCGCTACCGGCTGGAAGGCGACGGGCTCAAGGCTTTTGCCGCGGACTAAAGCGCGTCGCGATCTTTCTGATTCGCTTCCCGCGCTTTAGCTCTTTGATGTTGCGCATATCGTTCTCGCAAAACCCGCTGCACACTTTTGCGCGACATGCGCTAGGGGCAAGGGCGTTGCGCGAGCAACGCCTCATTCCGCCGCCGGGTCGGGAATTCCGATCGCGCCACTTCTTACTGCGCTACGGAATTGACGATATTGCAGAGGCCGGTTTTCACCACGCTGTTCGAGGTGACCTGGCCGACCTGGATATCGAACATGGCATCGACGCGCACGCCGACGCCCTTTTGGCGTGCCACCACTCTCAGGGTCTGAGGACGGCCGGAGCCGCTCGTGTCCTGGTAGGCGTCGATGGTGGACAGTTCCCGATTGACCTCGATGCCGGAAAAGCCTTCCGCCGCGACCGCCTGGGCGAGCGTTTTCAAAGCTGCCGCCGCCTTTGCCTTCGGATATTCCTGCCAGGTCTTATACTGGACGGGCGTGACCATCGGCACGCCGCTGACCTTGAAATTGCTCTCGCAGGATGCCGCCTGTGCCACGCCGGCCGACAGGCCGAGCGCTATCAGAATTCCAATCGCCTGTTTCATAACTTATCCCCATATGGACCTTGTCGCGCGGGACGATACACGACATGCTATATTATACAAACATAAATATTCACTATATGGTTGTGTTTCGCCGTGAATTTCTGTGACCCGCGAGGCTGTTCTGGTTCGGCGAGAACCGATCATATCGATCGCACAGGCCCGGTGCTTTCCCGTATCTTGAGCCGGGGCTTGATCTCGATCGACGTCAGCGTGTGATCTGGCTGCGCAATCGCCTGAAGCAGCGTGCTCGCCGCGCGGCTTCCGATTTCCTGATTGTCGATCATCATCGTCGTCAGCGTGGGATGAAATCGCGACGATATCGCAAGGTTGTCGAAGCCGGTTATGGAGAAGTCCGCAGGGGCGTCCAATCCAAGCTCTTTTGCCCTTAACAAGGCGCCCAACGCAATATTGTCATTGCCGCATATGATTGCCGTTGGCCGGTCCGCCTGGCCCATCAGGCGCAGGAAACTCGATGCTCCAAAGTCCATCGTCGACGGGCCGATGAGACAGCGGTCTTCGGCGAGGGCCAAACCGGCATCCTTCAACGCATCCTTCACGCCCTGCAATCTCGCTTTGGCGCGATCATTGTTGTCAACGGGCTGGAAAATGGTGCCAAAGCTGCGGTGGCCGAGGGAAAGCAGATGTTCGACGATCTCGCGAAATGCGGCATGGTTGTCGAAGCCGACGCAAGGATGCGGCGACGCCTTGTTGAAGGCATAGGTCACGACATACGGGACTTGCCGCGACCTCAGGGCCTCGAAAAGTTCGGGGGGATGGTCTTCGCCAACGATCGCAATCGCTTCGACGCCGCGGGCAAGCATGGCGCGGGCTTGCCGCAAACCCTCCTGCGGGTCGTAGTTCGAACAGCCCAGAAGCAGGGTGAAGCCCTGCCTGCTGAAGACGGATTGCATGCCGCTGATCTGGTTGGCAAAAATTTCATTGTCGAGCGTCGGGATGATGGCGCCGGCAATCTGCGTCTTGCGCGATGCCAAGGCGCGACCGGCCGCGTTGGGAATCCAATTGAGGGCATGGGCTGCCTCGAAGACACGCTGCCGGACGTCCTCCGATACTTTCGCAGGCTCATTGAAAGCGCGCGAAACGGTCGCCGTCGACACATTCGCCTTTTGGGCGACCTCCTGAAGCTTGACCCGGCCGCTTCCATTGCGTGTTCGTCTTACGGGCTCGCCTTCCACTTTATCTCTCGCCTTGCATCTCATGCATCCTTGTGTTGATACTTATGCGACAGGGACGGCGATTGGAAAGGAAAATCCGATGTCAGCCGATACCGTGCCGCCGCGTCAACAGTTCATCCCGTCGCCTGTGAATATCCGAGAGATCTCTGAGCCCCATCTGGCCGATCGTGGAATCGATCTCCGTGCGCAGGAGCTGAATAATGGTGTTCACACCCTGCTGGCCACCGGCGGCCAGTCCATAGGCATAGGCGCGCCCCAGCAGAACAGCCTTGGCCCCAAGCGCCAGAGCTTTCACGACATGGGTGCCCCGGCGAACGCCGCCATCGAAGAAGACATCGAGTTTGTCGCCCACGGCATCGACGATGCGGGGCAGGGTTTCGATCGTCGAGGCGGCGCCATCGAGCTGTCGGCCGCCGTGATTTGAAACGACAATGCCGTCGGCGCCGACATTGAGGGCGTGAGCGGCATCGAGCGGGTTCAGTATCCCCTTCAGCAGGAGCTTTCCGGGCCAGACCTTGCGAATCCAGGCAATGTCGTCCCAGTTCATCGACGCATCGATATACTCGCCAAGCTTGGTCGCCTGCTCCAAGGCGTTGGAGCCATATTGCGGCATGCCGGCGAGGTTGCCGATTTCAGGGATGCCGTGCCGGATAATCCTGGCGCACCATCCGGGCTTCTGGGCCAATGCGAAGGCCAGTTTCGGCGTGACTTTCGTCAGGCTTCGAAATCCGTTGCGAACGTCCTTTTCGCGAACGCCGCCGATCGACGTATCGACGGTGACACACAGGACCTCGACATCGGTTCTGATGGCGATGTCGATCATTCTCTGCGCCAGGCCACGATCCTTCAGCACGTAGAGCTGAAACCACAAAGGCCCGTTCGTCGCTTCGCGCAGCGCCTCAAGGGAGGTGATGGCGAAACTGGACAGGCAAAAGGGGATGCCGGCCGCATGCGCGGCGCGCGCCGCCTGAATTTCCCCTTGCTCGGCAAAGAGCCCGGAAAAGCCGACCGGACCGAGGAGGAAGGGGAGTGCGTGCTCCTTGCCGAGATAGCTGACCTTCCGGCTGCGGCTCGAGACATCGACCAGCACGCGCTGTTGCAGGGTCCAGTTCGAGAAATCGCTGATGTTTCTGCGCGCGGTTTCTTCACTGAACGCCGCACCGTCGATGTATTCGAAGAACACCTTCGGGAGCTTCCTGCGCGCGAGGAGCCGGGCGTCCTCTACGTTTGCGATCACCATCATCTTATCCTGAATGGATGCGGCACCGCGATGCCGGCCGTCATTGCACTTGCAGGCTCCGGCCCTGAGCGGCCGGAGCCTTGTCGATTTGAGCCTTGACGCCTCAGTTGGAAAGCGGCTTCAGCCGCGGCAGAAGGAAGGCGTAGTTTGCGGCACCGATGAGGGCAACGCAGCCGGCGATAATCAGCGGCAACTCGAACGAGGAGGTGATGCCGGTGATGACGCCCATCAGGATCGGGGAAATGACCCCCGCGAGGTTGGCGGCAGCATTCTGAATGCCGCCGATCGAGCCGACGTGATGGTTTGCGGGCGCGACATCGCCCGGCAGGCACCAGACCGACGCAGCGGCGAAGGTGCTGGAAAAATAGGAGGCGGACAAGGCGAGCAGGGCCATGCCGACCGTCGGCGACAAGACGGCCAGACCGATCGTCGAGGTGCCGAGCAGGCCACCCACCAGGCATATTTTACGAGCGGTCGTAAGGTCTGTTCCCCGGCGAACGAGCCAATCGGAAACCAGGCCGCTCGTCCAGCCGCCGATCATCGAGGCGATACCCGGAATCATCCCGAGAAAGCCAAGCTTGAGCAGGCTCAGATTGTAGGTGCTGACGAGATAGGAGGGAAACCAGGTGATGAAGAAATAGGCGCAAAAGTTGATGCAGAAAAAGCCGATCATCATGGCCCAGATGGTGCGCTGCTTGAACAGGGCCGGCCAGGACAGGTCGTCGCGATCAGCACCCTGCGCGCTCGCCTCGCCGTCAGCCTGGATGTAATCCAGCTCCGCCTTGCCGAGGCGCTGAGATTCAGCCGGAGAGCGATAGAAGAACCACCATGCGATCGCATAGAGCACAGCCAGTGAACCGGCGACGACAAAGGCGTGGCGCCAGCCTGTCCAGGAAATGAGAAGCGCGACCAGCGGGACCGAGAGGGTGGAGCCGATCGGATTGCCATTGTTGAAGGTGCCGGAGGCGAAACCGCGCTCCGATCGCGGGAACCATTGCGAAACCGCCTGGGCGGCGGCGGGAAAGCCCGGAGCTTCACCGATGCCGAGGAGGAGGCGCAACACGATAAGCGAGGTGACACCCCATGCGAAACCCATGCCGATCGTGGCAAGACCGAATGTGAAGGCTGCAAGGGCAATCATCTTGCGCGGACCGAGGCGGCCGGCGAGATAACCCATCGGCAATTGAGCGCTCGCATAGGTCCAGAAGAAGGCGGACAGCAGCACGCCGCTAATGGCCGCCGACAGGCCGAATTCCTCCTTGATCGACGGCAAGGCCACGCTCATCGTCGCGCGGTCCATGTAGTTGACGGCGATACCGAGCGTGATCATCAAAAGCACCAGATAGCGATGCTTTCCCACCCGTACATCCGCCGGCACGGCCCGTGGCTTGGTCTGGGTCAATTGAACCATTTATAAAATCCTCCAACAAAGTGTCCGGCCGCGATGCGGCACGGATTTTCCTCCCGTTTCAGGAACCGCGGGCGAAACAGCCGTTCGGTTGTTTCTGTAAGCGCTTACATAAAATAAGCTGCGAAATCCTGATCTCAATTCGAGATATCGAGGCTCGTCGTTTCCGCCGAATTTGCCTGCGTCACCGCGCCTTGGCCTGTTCGGTCAGGCGTGTCCGAAATTGCTCGGTTCCTTCAACGATCTTGTCGAGAAGGGCGTCGAGCGCCCAGTATTTTTCCCTGATGTCGATAGTTATGGCCCGGCTGTTTGCAGAGCCGAAGGTTCCAAGACGCTGATGATAAAGCTTTGCGAGCTTGGGATACCCCATGGGTTCCGCCATCGCGGCCAGGGCGAGATAGACGGAAAGCTCGTCTGCGAGCTTGGATGCCACCTGACGATTTTCAAACAGCCATTTGTAGAGATCCGGATGGAAATTGGTGAATACGCCGGTAAACCCGAGCGATCCGGCCTTCATGGCATCATAGGCGATCGCCGCATTGGCGTTGACGATCGCAAGCGGCGTGTCCTTTACCAGCGCGACCCGTCGCTTGACCGTTTCCAGATCGCAGGAGACGTCCTTCAGGATATGAAAACGCCCGCTATTGGCGCAATGCATCAGTTCCTCGTCGGTAAGCAGGCGCCGATAGGGGGCGGGGCATTCATACAGGCCGAGCGGCAGATCGCTCGGCAGCTTTCCGAGAAGCCAATCGAGATCGTCGATGAATTTCGTTCCGCCCTGCTGCTTCGCATCGAGGCGATTGGTGACGAGCACCATGCCGTCGACGCCAGTGGCGGCGATCGCATTCAATTCCTCCGACTGCTCCTCGAGGCTTTCCGCGACATGCCCCGATGCGATGACGGGAACACGCCCGGCGGCGGCCTTCTTGACGAAGCCCGCAAGTGCCACGCGCTCGTTCAGGCTCAGAAACTGCATCTCGCTCGATTGGCAGACGGCAAAGAGCGCGTCCGAGCCGTTTGCGATGTACCATTCGACCAGCCTGCCGACGCCGTCATAATCGATGTCACTCGCTTCCGTGAACGGCGTGATCATGACCGGAATGATGCCCTGGAATTTCTTCATTATGTCTCGCTTGCGATCGTCTTGCTGGCTGTCGTGCAGGCAGGCTTTCGCTGCTGCGCGTGAGGAGGGGAAGCGTGGATAAGAACTGCGAACCAGTTCGTATCGATTTTTGTAAGCGCTTACATTTCTCAATTCGTCACGTGTGTCAAGGAGCAATCCGGTGGCTCAAACCGCTCCGCACAGGGTTGTGGGTTGAAATCGTCCTTGCCGGTTACAGCACCTTGCCGGGATTGAGCAGGTGCTGCGGATCGAGTGCGTCCTTCAGGCGCTGCATCAATGCCAGTTCCTCGGGGCTGCGG
>JASGEG010000384.1:0-7964 GCA_047606605.1 Rhizobium sp. | reverse complement strand
GCAAGAATCCTCTTTATATAGAACGAGCGGTCTGCGCTTCCCGACAGGAACCACAATCCCTGGGGCCATACTCGATCCAAAGGGAGCTGTCCCTGACCAGGCCTGTGGGCCTGGACACACGGTGCCCACCTACGTTTGTAGGCACCCAGGATCGTAAACATCCATCGGTCGTCGTGGATCGCTCCTTCCCTTTTTAAAAGCGGAAAGACAGCGTCGCGGGATTCTGAATGCCCCGCTGACGCCGCTCCTCCTCCCCAAAGCGCCGCGCTTTAGGTCTTTGATGTCGCGCATGTCGTCGGTCCAAAACCGCGCAACAGTTTTGCGCGACATGCTCTAACGTTTTGCCCCCAGATAGGCGCCGCGCTCGCGCTCCAAACGGTTGGCCGCGCTGCGCAGGCGCAACAGGTCCTTGCGGGCGATGAGGCCGACAAGGATGCCGCTGCGTTCGTCGACGACGGGGACGCGGCCGGTATCGGCATGGATCATGATATCGGCGACGCGGCCGACGGTGTCCTCTGGATGGGCAACCGGGATCGATGCGTCCGAAACCAGATCGTAGAGGGTCTGTCCGGCAAGATCGGCCTCGTTCCGCCAGCGCAGCGCATCGGCGCGCGAGATCATCCCGACCAGGCGCCCGTCGGTTTCGACCACCGGATAGAAACGGTGCGCGTCCGGCCGCTCGGTCAGCTCGGCCAAGGCCTGTGCGGCCGGCATGGCGGCGGGCAGGCTGTGCACCTTGGAGATCATGATGTCGGCGGCGCGGGTGAGCTCGAACGGGTCGATGCCGTATTCGCGGGTGATGTGCTGGCCGCGGCGGGCGATCTTTTCCGTCAGGATCGAGCGCTTCAACAAGAGCACGGTAACGGCATAGGCGGCGACGGTGGCGGCAAGCAGCGGCACCAGCGCCTGCATGTCGCCGGTCAGCTCGACGGCGAAGAAGGTGCCGGTCAGTGGCGCGCGCATCGTGCCACCCATCATCGCCGCCATGCCGAGCAGCGCCCAGAAGCCGGGATGCCCCGGCAGCGCCAGCCCGACGAGCCAGCCGAGCGTGCCGCCGAGGATGAGCAGCGGCGCCAGCACGCCGCCCGAAGTGCCCGACGACAGCGCCACCAGCCAGATGCCGGCCTTCACCAGCAGAATGGCGAGCACCGCGCCGGCGACGATATGATCGCTCAGGAGATCGGCGATGATGTCATAGCCGACGCCGAGAGCGCGCGGCTCGATCAAGCCGCCTAGGCCGACGACGAGGCCGCCGAGCGCCGGCCACCACATCCAGTGAACGGGCAGTTTCTCGAAGGCGTCCTCGATGCGGTAGAGCAGCGTCGTCAGCAGTCCGGACTGCAGGCCGGCGACGATGCCGACGCCGGCGGCGAGCAGGATGGTCGACGCGCCGAAAGGCATCTCGAAATGCGCCGGGAAGAGAGCGCCGCTGCCGATCAGCAACGGCCGCCAGGCGATGGAGACGCAGGCGGCGATCGCGACCGGAATGAAGCTGCGCGGCTTCCATTCGAACAGCAGCAATTCCACAGCCAGCATGACGGCGGCGATGGGAGAGCCGAAGATGGCCGTCATGCCGGCAGCCGCACCCGCGACCAGCAGCGTCTTGCGTTCGGCGGCGCTCAGGTGAAAGAACTGCGCGAAGAGGGAGCCGATGGCGCCGCCGGTCATGATGATCGGGCCTTCGGCGCCGAACGGGCCGCCGGTGCCGATCGAGATGGCAGAGGAGAGCGGCTTCAGGATGGTCACCTTCGGCGACATGCGGCTGCCGCCGATCAGGATCGCCTCGATCGCCTCCGGAATACCGTGGCCACGGATCTTTTCGGAGCCGTATCGCGCCATGAGGCCGATGACGATACCGCCGATGACGGGGGCGGCGACCATCCAGGGCGAACGTGTGACGGTAGCCATCGACAGCGGTTCGGTGCTGATCTTGAACAGCCAGACGGCGTTGGTGACGAGCGCGATGAGATTGATCAGCCCCCAGGCGGCAAACGCCCCGCCGGTGCCGACGACCAGCGCCATGGCCGCCAGAAGCAGCACGCGCTTGTCAGTTGTGAAATCGCCATTGTCCTTCCGGGAAACGCCGCCGGAAAAATCATGGGCGGGTCGTAAGGGTGCATTGATGTCCTGCATGGAATGCTTTCTGTGCTAAGGCTCGGCGGCGGAGCGGCCGGATTGCTCTGCAGCGGATTTATATCGTAATGCGATATAAATCAATGATCGAAACCAAAAGGCGATAATGAGGACGATGGTAGTGGCGGGAACAGCGGACGAGATGCTATCGCAGGCGGATTACGAGGCCTTGGCGACGCTGCGGCATACGCTTCGGAAATTCATGGATTTCAGCACTTCCGCGGCGCATGCGGAAGGATTGCCGCCGCAGCAGCACCAGGCGCTGCTGGCGATCAAGGGCAACCGGCAGGGCGAGGCGATGACCATCGGCATGCTGGCGGAGCGGCTGCTGATCGCGCCGCATACGGCGACGGAACTGGTGGGCCGGCTGATCGAGGCCGGCTATGTCACCCGCCACCCCGATCCCACCGACAAGCGCCGGCAGACGCTGCAACTGGCGGAGCGCTCGGAAGAGGCGCTGCGGCGGCTCAGCGCCATCCATCTGCGCGAAATCCGCGACATGGCGCCAGAGCTTATCGACATCCTCAAGCATTTGCAGGCGGGCGTCCGCGATAGCTGAGGGCGCCATGGCCGCCGCCGGGCGGCATGGCGATGCGGTCACTGGCCAAGACGGATGCCGCCGTCGCAGATCAGCGTATGGCCGGTGGTAAAGCCGTTGCCGATGAGGAAGGCGATAGCGTTCGCGATCTCCTCCGGACGGCCGATGCGGCCGACGGGCGTGTGGGCGGCAAAGCTGGCGAACGCCGCCGGGCGTTGTTCGTCGCCGAGGAAATCCCACCACGGCGTTTCGACGACGCCGGGGGAAACGCAATTGACCCGGATAGGCTTCAGTTCGACCGCGAGGATCGGCACCAGGGCGGCAATGGCCGCGTTGATGGCGCCCAGTCCCGCAGTTCCCGGCATGGCTGCCTGTGCAGAGACGGCCGAGACGAAAGTGACGCTGCCTTGCCCGGAAAGATAGGGGAGGCAGGCCTGCGCACATGCGAAATGCGCCATCGCCTTTTGTTCGAAGCCCCTCTTTAGGTCGGCAAGGTCGACGGTGGCGAAGGGACCGCCGCCATGGCCGCCGCCGAGCGCCAGGACGAGATGGTCGAGCGGGCCGATGGCCCGGAAGGCTTCGGCGAGGCTGGCGAGTTCGGCGGCGTCCATGACGACGGTGGCAATATCGCCGCCGAGGCTTTGCGCCGCCGCTTGCAGTTTCGTTGCGTCGCGGCCGGTGATCGTGACCCGATAGCTTTTTTCCAGAAGATGGGCGGCGGTCGCAAGGCCGATGCCGGAGGAGCCGCCGATGATGGCGACGTGCTGAGACGACATGGTGTGTTTCCTTTTCGAGGTGAGGGGCAGGCCTCAGGCGAGGCCCGCAAGGGTCAGGCTAAGGATGCGCAGGCGTTCGCGCGCGGTGGCGTCATAGGCCTGGGCATTGGCGCGGGACGGGCGTTGCCCGTCGAAGTAAAGACCGGTTCGCCCTTCGAGGGCGATGCTTGTGGCGAGATTGAGAATGGCGTCGGCGCCCTGGTCGACGGTGTTCAATGGCGTCACGCCCGCCTGCCGGACCATGGTCGTGTCCATGTAGGTCGCCGGATGCAGGCAATTGGCGGTGATGCCGCTGCCGGCGAGCTCCTCGGCGAGATCGAAGGTGAACATGATCTGCGCCAGCTTGCTCTGGCAATAGGCGCGCACGCCGCTATAGCCGCGCGTCAGCATGACATCGGAGAAATCGATGGGCTGCTGGCCGACCGAGGACACGTTGACGATGCGGGCGGGACCGCTCGCCTTCAGCAGCGGCAGCAGGCGACGAGTGAGCAGAAAGCCGGCGAGATAGTTGACCGCAAAGCGCAGCTCATGCCCGTCGCGGCTCACCTGGCGTCCGGCACCGCCGCCGCTGGTGCCGATGCCGGCATTGTTGATCAGGATATCGAGGCGTTCATGGTCGCGTTCGATGGCGTCAGCGAGGGCGCGGACCTCGTCGAGCGCGGACAGGTCGGCGGGATAGAAGACCGCTTTTCCGCCCGCACCGCGAATGCCGGTGAGCAATTCTTCGGCGCGCGCCGTGTTGCGTCCGTGGACCAGCACCGTGGCGCCCCGCGCCGCGAGCCTTTCTGCCACCCGGCGTCCGACACCGTCGGTCGAGCCCGTGATCAGAACCGTCTTGCCGTTCATCTCCATCATCATTGTCTCCATGCCGTCTCTGTTATGCAATCTGGCAGCTTGCGGAGGCGGCAAACAGTTCCGGCTTTATCCTAGTATTGATCCTGCTATGATAACGGAATGACCATCAATCAGAACCAGACTATCCTCGAAGCCAGACGCCGCGAATTCGGCGCCTTCCTGCGCTCGCGCCGGGAAAAGCTGACGCCGGCAGCCGTCGGGCTTCCCGATGGGTTTCGGCGACGCACGCCGGGGCTGCGGCGCGAGGAGGTGGCGCTTCTCGCCGGCGTCGGTACCACCTGGTACACTTGGCTCGAACAGGGGCGGGACGTGCGTGCCTCGGCGGAGGTGCTGACGGCGCTTGCCGATGCGCTTCGCCTCGATCGGGCTGAACGAAGGCATCTTTTCACCCTCAGCGACCGGCCAGCCGCCGAACCCTCCTCGCGGGGGCCTGAGGATGTGCCGGATGCGCTGCGGCGCATGCTTGCGAGCCTTAGCGGCCAGCCGGCCTATATTCTCGGCCGGCGCTGGGACGTGCTGGCCTGGAATGCGGCCGCCGTGGCGCTTTTCGGCGATTACAGCCTGCTGCAGGGCGATGCACGCAACAGCATCCATCGGGTCTTCACCGATGCCGCGCACCGCCAATTGCTGGTCGATTGGGAGATCGTGGCTGCGAATTCGCTTGCCATGTTTCGCGCCGATAGTGCGCGTTATGCCGGCGATCCCGATTTCGAACGGTTGATCGCCATCCTGACACAAACAAGCCCGGAATTTCGCGCCTGGTGGCCGAGGCAGGAGGTGCTACGGCCGCTTACCGGCCACAAGCGCCTCCGCCATCCCGAAGGCGGGCTGATGACCTTCGAATATACCGCGCTTGCCGTGATCGACCGGCCGGACATGAAGCTGGTGGTGTACACGCCGCTGGACGAGGATGGAACGAGCGAGAAGCTCAGGGACTTGCTGCGCCGAACCGTTGGATGATTTCCAATCCCGCAAAAAGGCTCGCTATCATCTTCTGATCCTCAATCCTCCAGATCGCTCCGCAGCCGGTCGAGGATCGACAGGGCATGGCCGGCATAGGCGCTGATCCAGCGATCGTGGATCTGCTTGATCGGCAGGCTGTTCAGATGGTTCCAGCGTTCGCGGCCATCCTTGCGGGCGATCACCAGCCTGGCGTCTTCCAGCACTTTCAGGTGCTGCATCACCGTACAGCGGTCCATGTCGGCGAAGGTTTCACAGAGCATGCCGGTGGTTCTCGGCGCCTCCTTGAGGAGGTCGAGGATTTCGCGCCGCCGGCGGTGTGCCAGGGCCTTGAAAATGAGGTCGCCATCCGATTCGCTTGACATGTTATATTTTTATAACATAATTGGATCGATCTCAATGGAGAGGGAGCCACATTCGCAAAGCGGAGGAAAAGCCATGACGTTGAGCATCCGTATTTCGGGCCGTATCGGCCGCAAGGTGGAGGAAGTCTTCGATGCGGTGGTCAATCCGCAGAAGCTTTCGCGCTATTTCACGACCGTCGGCGGCGCCAGCGCGCCGCTGGTGGCCGGCACGACCGTCATCTGGTGGGAGAAGGCGCCGGTGGAGGTCAAGGAGGTCGATCCCAATCGCCGTATCCTGTTTCACTGGGATGGCGGCACGGGCGAGGACGGCGCCCGCTACAGGACCGAGGTGGAGATGACCTTCGAGGCGCTCGAGGATGGCGGCACCCTGGTGATGATCGCGGAGAGGGGCTGGCGCGAGGACGAGGCGGGCCGCCACGGCACCTACCTCAATTGCGAGGGCTGGACGCAGATGCTGTGCTGTATGAAGGCCTTCGTCGAATATGGCATCAATCTGCGGGAAGGCTTCTTCCTCAGCGAGATGCGCGGCGTTCCCGCCGAAGCGCCCGATCGCTGAGGCGGCCGGCGGCGCCGGACGGATCGCAAGCATGGAACGGACCCGGCGCCGGGAAGACGGCGCCGGGTCTGTTTCTGTTTACGCCATGGCCCTTGCCTGTTCACTTTTCTGTGTGGATAAGCCGAAATTCCGGGAGAATGACGAATTCCCTTTAATAATAAACCGATTCATTGCTATCCGAACGAGCCCTGCGCCAAAATTGCCCAAATTGAGCAACATGGGAGCGCTCCGGAAAGAGCCCGTCGAAAGAAGAGCAGGCAGTAACACAGAATGTAAAATTAGTGTTATTGCATATATTGGCAGACGGGACCGGCGAAAGCCAATTCAAACAGGTAGAGCATGTCGACCCCAATCGATCTGGAAAAAGCCGATGAGGACCTGCAGGAGCGTGGCGGTATCAGTGGATTCCTGAACCGCAATCGCACGCTGATCGTCGCCGTCCTCACCGTCGCCGTCTTCTGTATCGCCGCCTATGCGATCTTCGATCTGACGAACGAAGTCCGCTACGACGATGTCGTGCACGCGCTGGCGGCGACGAAGGTCTCTTCCATCCTGCTTGCGCTATTCTTCACCGGGCTCAGCTTTCTTTCGCTGGTCTTCTACGACGAGAACGCGCTCGATTATATCGGTAAGCGGTTGCCGTTTCCGCATGTGGCGCTGACCTCCTTCAGCGCCTATGCGGTCGGCAATACCGCCGGTTTCGGTGCGCTCAGCGCCGGCGCCATCCGCTATCGCGCCTATACCAGGCTGGGCCTGTCACCTGATGATATCACCCGCGTCATCGCCTTCGTGACGCTTGCCTTCGGTCTTGGCCTTGCCGCCGTCGGCGCGCTCGCGCTGCTGGTCATCGCCGACGAGATCGGCCCGCTGATCAATGTCGACGGCCTGTGGCTGCGGCTGATCGCCGGCGCCATCCTGGCGGCGCTCGCCTTCGTGGTCATCGTCGGGCGCCATGGCCGTGAGGTGCGGATCGGGCCGATCGCCGTGCGCTTGCCGGATTCGCGCACCTGGTCGCGGCAGTTCCTGGTGACGGCGGTCGATATCGCCGCCTCCGCCTCGGTGCTCTACGTCCTGCTGCCGGACACGGCCATCGGCTGGCCCGGCTTCTTCGCCATCTATGCCATCGCCGTCGGCCTCGGCGTGCTCAGCCATGTTCCGGCCGGCTTCGGCGTGTTCGAGACCATCATCATCGCCTGGCTCGGCAGCTCGGTGAATGCGGATGCCGTCCTCGGCTCGCTGGTTCTCTATCGCGTCATCTACAACGTCATTCCGCTGGCGATCGCGATCCTCGCCATCTCGGTGGCGGAACTGCGCCGTTTCGTCGATCATCCCGCCGCCTCCAGCATGCGGCGCATCAGCGGCCGCCTGATGCCGCAACTGCTGTCGACCTTCGCGCTGCTGCTCGGCATGATGCTGGTGTTTTCGAGCGTGACGCCGACGCCGGACCAGAATCTCGAATTCCTCTCCAGCTACCTGCCGCTGCCGATCGTCGAAGGTGCGCATTTCCTCTCCAGCCTGCTCGGTCTGGCGATGATCGTCGCCGCCCGCGGCCTCGGCCAGCGTCTCGACGGCGCCTGGTGGGTCTCGGTCGTTTCGGCCACGCTTGCGCTGCTCTTCTCGCTGCTGAAGGCCATCGCCCTTGTGGAAGCGGCGCTGCTCGCCTTCCTCGTCTTCGGTCTCGTGGTCAGCCGCCGGCTGTTCACCCGCCCGGCATCGCTGCTCAACCAGGCCCTGACGGGAGGCTGGCTGACGGCGATCGCGGTGATCTGCATCGGCGCCAT
>JASGEG010000383.1:0-3864 GCA_047606605.1 Rhizobium sp. | reverse complement strand
ATGTCAACGACTACAGGATCGCCGAGGCCTGCCGCCTGCTTGCCGAGACCGACCTCTCTGTCACCGAGATCATGCTCGAAGCCGGTTTCCAGACGAAATCGAACTTCAACCGCGAATTCCGCCGCGTCACCGATATGGCGCCCGTCGCCTGGCGCGAAAAATGCGCCTATTCCGCAAATTCCGTGTAGCGCTGACGCGGAGAGGGCTTACTATCCGATTTGCTTATTTGTTCGGATCGTTTCATGACCCTTGCCATTTCCCCTGATGACATCGACCAGACAGCGCTGCTTTCGGAATTGCGGCGCTGGGTCGAGATCGAGACGCATACGCCGGATGCTGAGGCCGTGAACCGGCTGGCCGATCGCGTCGAGGCCATCGCCAGGGACGCCGGCCTGGTGACCGAGCGCACGCCGGGAACGATGGGGTTCGGCGATATCCTGGCGGTGCGCAGCCCAAGACCTGCAGGCAGCAACCAGAAGAGCACGCTGATCCTTGCCCATCTCGACACGGTCCATGCCGCCGGTACGATCAAGGACAAGCTGCCCTGGCGGCAGGAGGGCGATCGTCTCTACGGACCGGGCATCTACGACATGAAGTCCGGCGCGCTGATGGCGCTCGAAGCGATGAAGCTTGCGGTCAGGCATGGCTCGAAGCGTCCCGTGGACCTGCTGTTCACGCCGGACGAGGAGATGGGCAGCATCAGCTCCCGCGCGCTGATCGAAGATTATGCCCGCAATGCCGGCCATGCGCTGGTGGTCGAACCTGCCCGTGACGGCGGCAAGATCGTCGTCGCGCGCAAGGGCGTCGCCATGTACGACATCGTCGTCCATGGCCGCGCATCCCATGCCGGTACCCGCCCGCAGGACGGGCGCAGCGCCATCCGCGCCGCCGCAAGGCTCGTGCTGGAACTCGAGGCGCTCAACGATCCCGATCGCGGCGTCACCGTGACGGTCGGCACCATCCAGGGCGGAACCGGCCGCAACACCGTGCCCGCCGAATGCCGCATGCAGGTCGACGTGCGTGTGCCGGACGCCCGCACGGCAACGGAAATCCTTGGCAGGATCGAGGCGATGAAACCGGTCGATCCGGATATTTCCATCGACATCAGCGGCAGCCTCAACCGGCCGCCCTTCGCGCAATCGGAAGAGGGCAAGCGGCTTTTTGAGCATACCGCCGGCATTGCCGCCGAACTCGGGATCACGCTGGTCGGCGTCAGCACCGGCGGCGGCTCGGACGGCAATTTCACCGCCGCGCTTGGCGTTCCCACACTCGACGGGCTCGGCGCCGATGGGGCCGGGGCGCATACGTTCGACGAATATATCTATGTCAGCAGCGTCGCGCCGCGAACGGCGCTGCTTGCCAATCTGATGCTGACGCTCGACTGACGAAGGCTTGCCGCCTCACACCGGGAAGCGATGCATGGCGCCCTCGACCGGACTGGCCCATAGGGTGGCGCCGGTCGCAAAGGGTGTTTCGCCGTCGGTGCGCGCGACCATCTCGCCCATGTCGGGCACATCCAGATAGAGGATCGCCTCGGCGCCCAGCCGCTCGATGTGGCGAATCCGGCCCTGCCACTGTCCCGAGGTTTCCGAGAGCCGGATATGTTCGGGGCGAATTCCGAAGGTCTTGCAGCCGAAGCGCTCGGCTATCTCGCCGCCATAGAGGTTCATTCTGGGGCTGCCGATGAAGCCGGCGACGAAGGGCGTGGCGGGATTGCGATAGAGTTCCATGGGACTGCCGACCTGCTCGATCCGCCCGCTGTTCAGGACGACGATCTTGTCGGCCATGGTCATGGCCTCGACCTGATCGTGGGTGACATAGACCATGGTAGTCTTCAGCCGCGCATGCAGTTCGCCGATTTCCAGCCGCATCTGGGCTCTGAGCGACGCATCCAGATTGGAGAGCGGCTCGTCGAAGAGGAAGACCTCGGGATCGCGCACGATGGCGCGGCCGATGGCGACGCGCTGCCGCTGGCCGCCGGACAGCGCCTTCGGCTTGCGGTCGAGGAGATGGGTGAGCTGCAGCGTTTCGGCGGCGGCGCGAACCTTCGCCTCGATTTCCGTCTTCGGGCGGCGGGCGAGCGACAGGCCGAAGACGATATTCTCCGCGACGGTCATATGCGGATAGAGCGCATAGCTCTGGAACACCATGGCGATGCCACGCTCGGAGGGTTCGGCATGGGTGACGTTTCTGCCGCCGATGGCAAGCGTGCCCGAGGTCGTCTCCTCCAGACCGGCGATGATGCGCAAGAGGGTCGACTTGCCGCAGCCGGACGGGCCGACAAAAACAACGAATTCGCCGGAGCGCACGTCGAGGTCGATGCCCTTGATGACCTCGAGCGCGCCGAAGTTCTTGCGGACCTGTTTCAGGGTAAGTTCGGCCATGTCGCTACCCTTTCACGGCGCCGGCCGTCATGCCCGCCACGATCTGCCGGTTGAAGAAGACGAAGACGATCAGCGGCGGAATGGTGACGAGCAGGATATTCATGAAGAGCAGGTTGTACTGGCTGGTATACATGCTCTGGAAATTATAGAGGGTGAGCTGCACGGTGACGTTCTCCTTGCCGGGCAGATAGTAGAGCGGATTGGTGAAGTCGTTGAAGATGGCGATCGACTGCACGACGATATTGGTTACCGTCACCGGCTTCAGCAATGGCAGGATGACCTTGAGGAAGATCTGCCATGGCTTGGCGCCGTCGATCCGCGCGGCCTCGTCGAGATCGCGCGGGATCGTGGCGATGAAGGAGCGGTAGAGCAGGGTGGAGAAGGAGAGATTGTAGGCGACCTGGATCAGGACCATGCCGGTAATGGTCTTGAACAGGCCGAGTTCCTGCAGCAGCCCGATGGTCGGCACGACGACGGGCGGCATCATCAGCCCCATGAACAGCGCTACCGAGGCGACAGCGTTCCAGCCGCTCCGGCGCCGCTGCATCACATAGCCGACCATGGCCGACAGGAAGATCAGGATCGTGACCGAGACGACGGTGATGAGCGTGGAATTGAAATAGGCGAGAACGAGCTGATAGTCGCGCGCCCTGAAGACCGCGACCATATTGTCCCACAGCAGCCATTGTTCCGGCAGGGCGAAATTCAGGCGGGAAGCCTCGGATTTCGACTTTGCCGCCTGCAGCAGAACGAAGACGAAGGGCAGGACGAAAATGACCGCGGCGAAGGCAAGCGAGATCACTCCGACGACATAAGGTCTGATCTTTCTCATTCCTCGACCTCCTGCCGGTTGAACCACAGGGTAAGGGGCAGGATGATCACGGCAATCAACGCGAACAGGATGACGTTGCCGGCGGTCGAAAGACCATAGAACCCGGCCTGATACTGCTTGTAGATGACAGAAGCGATGACGTCGGACGAGAAACCCGGCCCGCCGCGCGTCATCGCCCAGATCAGATCGAAGGACCGCAGACCGCCGATCAGCGACAGGGTGACGACGGTGACCGTGGCCGGGCGCACCAGCGGCAGGGTGATACGCGAGAATTGCTGGAAGCGTGTCGCGCCGTCGATGCGGGCCGCCTCGTAATAGTCCGGGCTGATGGCGGCGAGCCCGGCGATGAAGATCAGGGTGGCAAGACCGACGCCCTTCCAGAGATCGACCAGCGCGACGGAAAACAGCGCCAGTGCCGGATTGGTGAGCCAGCCGGGGCCGGGAATGCCGAGGGTTTCCAGCGCGACATTGATGATGCCCCTGGTCGGATGCATCATCACCGTGAAGGTGATGCCGATGCCGATGGTCGAAACTAGCCTGATTTATTCATGACGTGGAGCAGAATATGGTCGGCAGTATCAGGACATGGTGAACGGTTGCGTCTGTTTCACCGCGGTTGAGATTGAACATGGTGGCACGCGTTGATGT
>JASGEG010000382.1:0-8224 GCA_047606605.1 Rhizobium sp. | reverse complement strand
TCGCAACACGATATGACAAGCTCATGCTCAACTTCGCCGCAACTTGCTACATCGCCGCCATCGTCACATGGTGGATCAATTGAGTCTGGACCCTAGAGCGAGCGCAGCGTCCAGTCGACGATCTCGGCGGTGACGCCGGCAAAAGCGGCGTCCAGTCCGCGCACGAAATCGGGATTGCCGCCGCCGGAGACCGGGACCGCCTTGCGGAAGACGCTCTGCGCCTTGATGGTGCCGGTGCGGTCGTTGAGGATCTTGGCCGAGATTTCGACATTGGCCGATTTCTGCCCACCCGCCGCATCGATCTCGAAGGAACGGATGTCGGTAACGATCTGATAGTCGATCGCCAGCCCCTGCCCCGGCACGCCGACGCCACCGAGCTTGCCGGTATTCTCGAAAGCTTCGACCAGTTTCGACTGCACCATGCGGCTGAGCTTGTCGCTCCATTGCGCCTTGCCGAGATACTGTATCTCCGAGGGAGAAACGCGAATGACGATCAGGTTGCTGTCCAGAGCCTGCAGCGCCGTCGGCGGCGGGATCAGGATCTGCCGGCCCTTGACCGGAGGTCCGTTTGCCTTCACCGAAGCGGAGAGATCATAGGTATCGTTGCTGGCGGAAGAGCCGCAGCCACTGAGCAGGGCCGCAAGCAGCGGCAGAACGATCGCCGTCTTCCGATACACCCGACGACGCTCACTCGAAACGCAACCGATCATATTCCGCCTATCCCCTGCCGTCCTGAAACCGCTATCCATCAACGCCGATTCCGGCCGTCATATTGCTTGACCGTATCACCGCCGAAGATCAAACGCTGCGGATTGCGGTCGAAATTAGTGATTGTGCTGTTCAGATTGTCAACCGTGCCACGCATGTCGTTGATAAGGGTCTGAACATCGCGCAAGCCGCCGCTGGAAAACTTCTGCAGATTGTCGGCGATCGGCCCGATCCGCGCATTGAGATTGTCCGCCATCTTCTTGAACGACTGCAGCGTGTCCTTGGCTTCGGCAAAGAGCGACTGCGTATCACCAGAACCCAAGAGTGAATCGACCTTGCTCAGAACGCCGTCCACCTTGCTCGATGCCGAATTCAGCTTGTCGGAGATGGACCGCGCATTGGCGATCGTCTGGTCGATATCCTGCTGGCGGGCGGAAACCGAATTGGCGACATCGCGGATGGAGGCTGCCGCGGTGCGGGCATCCTTCGTCATCTGGGTAATATCGTCCACCGACCCCTTCAGCTTGGCGGGGTCGATCTGCGCGACGAGCGCGTCGACGCGATCAAGCGTCTGCTGCGCCTTCTGCCCGAACGCATTGTAGGTCTCGGCCGTCTGCTTGAAGCTGGCAATGGTCGCCTTCAGGTCGGTCGTCGCATCCGCCACATTGGCGGTGATCTTGTCGGCATTGGCAACGACATCGTTGATCTTCTTCGAGTCGACCGCACGCACCAGGTTCTCGACCGCCTCGAGCGTGGAATTGATGCGAACCGATACGGTCTTGAACGTGTCGGAAAGCTGGCCGACGCTCGCCAGGAACTTGTCGATATTATCGGCATTGTCGGACAGCGCCTTCGAGAAGGTCTGCGCGTTGCGCACCGTATCGGTCAGCGGCGCGCGCGCATCCGAGACGAAGCCCTGAATATCGCCGATCGTGTCATTGGCGCGGTTCAGGATCTTGTCGGCGGTGTTGAGCAGATTCGTCACGCTCGATTGATCCGCCAGCAGCACGGCGCGCTTGCCGGTGTCGAGCGAGCGCTTGAGGATGTTTTCGTCACCGTTGCGGCCGCCGGAAAGCTCGATATAGGCGGCACCCGTCAGGCCCTGGATCTCAAGGATGGCCCTGGTGGAGGTATAGACCGGCGCGTCGGCACGCACTTCGGTGAAAGCCAGCGAATAGTTCGGATCGTCGGCATCGATCGAAAGCCCCTGCACGGAGCCGACCTGGATACCGTTGAAGCGGACCGGCGAACCGACGCTCAGGCCGTTTGCCGAGCCCGGAATGCGAACGACCAGCTCCGCCATCGGGCCGCCGCGACCATATTCCGCCATCCAGTAGACGAAGCCGAAGGCGGCCGCGATGACCAGCAGCGTGAAGAACCCGACGATCGTATAATTGGCTTTGGTTTCCATTGTTCCAGTTACTTCTCGCGGTTGTGGGCGCCGACGCCATCGGCGTCGTTTCGTTCTGCGATGTCCTCCCGCGGCACGATCGACCGCGCGCGCTTACCCCGGAAATAGGCCTGCACCCAGGGGTCGTCGCAGGCGAGCATGTCCTCAACTGTTCCTTCCACCAATACCCGCTTTTGTCCAAGAACGGCAATGCGATCGCAGACGGAGAAGAGGCTATCGAGGTCGTGAGTCACCATATAGACGGTCAGGCCGAGCGTGTCTCGCAGCTTGGCGATCAGCTCGTCGAATTCCGCCGCGCCGATCGGATCGAGCCCGGAGGTCGGCTCGTCGAGGAAGACCAGATCGGGGTCGAGCGCCAGGGCCCGGGCCAGGGCGGCGCGCTTGATCATGCCGCCGGAAAGCTCGGAGGGATATTTGTCGGCGGCATCGGCGGCAAGGCCGACCATGCGGATTTTCAGATGCGCCAGCTCGTCCATCAGGTTCTTCGGCAGGTCGAGATATTCCCGCATCGGCACCTGGATGTTCTCCTTGACCGTCAGCGAGGAAAACAGCGCCCCCTGCTGGAAGAGCACGCCGAGGCGCATGTCCAGCTGGTTTCGCTCCGGCTCGGAAAGCTTGTCATAATCCTTGCCGAGGATCTCGATCTTGCCCGAGCGGCGCGGCAACAGCCGCAGCACCGTGCGCATCAGCACCGACTTGCCTGTGCCGGATGCGCCGACGAAGCCAAGGATCTCGCCGCGATAGACGTCGAGATTGAGCTTGTCGAGCACGATCTTCGGACCGAACCCGACGGTCACGTCGCGTGCCGACAGCACGACGTCCCTGCCATGCCCATGGTGCTGCGGTGAAATTTCCGAGTGAATCATGCTCATGACGACCGGGCCTCAGAAATTAATCGCCGCATAGAACATGGCAAACAGCCCGTCCATCAGGATCACCACGAAAATCGACTTCACCACCGACGAGGTCACATGCTGGCCGAGCGATTCGGCGCTGCCGCCGACCTTCAGACCTTCGACGGCCGCGACGATGCCGATCACCAGCGCCATGAACGGCGCCTTGATCATGCCCGAAATGACGGTGGAAAGGCTGATGGCCTCATGCAGGCGCGAGATGAAGGTGGCGAAGGTGATGCCGGAATAGGCCCAGGCCACCGTCGCCGCGCCGAAGAGCGAAGCGAAATTGGCAAGGATCGTCAGCAGCGGCAACGCCACCGTCAGCGCCACCAGGCGCGGAAAGATCAGCACGCCGATGGGATTGAGACCCATCACCTTCAACGCATCCACTTCCTCGCGCATCTTCATCGAGCCGATTTCGGCGGTGATCGCGCTGCCCGAACGGCCGGCGATCATGATCGCCGTCAGAAGCACGCCGATTTCGCGCAGCTGCAGGATGCCGACCAGATCGACGACGAAGACTTCCGCGCCGAAATAGCGAAGCTGGAAGGCGCCCTGCTGCGCGATGATGGCGCCGATCAGATAGGACATCAGAAGGATGATCGGCACGGCACGCACGGCCATATGGTCGATCTGGTTGACGATCGAGGCCGGAGAAACGCCGCTGCCGCGCCCGAATTTGAGCTGCGCACCGCGCACCGCCGAGCCGAGAATATACATGGCCGCGACAAGATTGCCCCAGATATCGTAGACGCTCTCGCCGACCGGCGCGAACACGCGCTCCGCCCAGGACTTTCTGGGCTTCGGCTCGGGTTTCTCCTGCTCGGAATCCTCGGTGAAGGCCGAGAGCAACTCATCCATATGCGGATCGGAGCCCTCGATGCGGACATCGGCGCCGTGCGCCTCCTGGCTCTCCTTCAGGCGGCGGATGAGCAGAGCGCCGGCGGTATCGATATCCGACAGAGCCGAAAGATCGATCACGACCTGGCCGCCGCCGCTGCGCTTGGACAACTGATCGATCTGCCGCAGCACGCCATGGACATTGGCGCTGCGCCAGTTGCCCTGCAGCCGATAGCGATGCCCGCTGCCATCGGGCTCGTCATCGATCCTCGGTGCATCGGTCTTTTGCTCGGCTGCTTTCAAACTCATGCGTCTTTCAGGTCTTGCGGCGAGATCGCCGACTCGGGACTCCGTGCCCGTCGGCAATGGTTAATACACCGAGTGTCTATGACATTTCCATGCCGCGCCACTGTCAAAATATGTCATAGCTTTTTGATATCCAAATGAATTCGTTTCGCGCGGCTCACGGAATGCCGCTCGCCCGGCCGCCGATGGACGCGTTGCCGGGCTCTAGGTTGCGCGCCAAGACCACCATGACGAGACCGACGGCGGCGGCGCCGGCCATCACATAATAGCTCGCAAGGCCGAGCCAGGCGTAGAGGTAACCCGACGCCAGGGTCATCAGCCCGAGGCACATGCCGTTATAGAAGAAATAGGCGCCTTGCGCCGATGCCTCCTGCGTTTCCTGTACGGAGGCGACGATGCGGCGCTGGATGCCGGTGTGCACGCAGGCGAAGGTAAAGGCGTGCAGGCATTGCAACACGAAATAGCCGGCAAAGCCGAGATTGATAGGAAACAGGAGCCAGCGGCCGACGCAGACAACGGAGCCGAAGAGGATCAGCGTCCAGGCACTGAAGCGGCGGCTCAGCATCTTCGACAGGAAGAACACCATGACCTCGGCCGCAACGCCGATGCTCCAAAGGATAGCGACCTTGGTGCCGGAAAAGCCCAGCTCGCGCCAATAGATCGACGCGAAGGCGTAGAGCATGGCATGGCTCGACTGCTGCACCGAGACGCCGATCATGGTGATCAGCAATTGCGGCGAGCGGAGCGAACCGCCGGTCGGGGACGGCAGGCTCATCGGATCGTTGCGCCGGCGCGTCGGGCCGATACGCGGACAGAGGAACGCCACCAGCGTCGTCAGCACGAAGCCCGCGACCATGGTCGGCAGAACCATGGTGCTGCCCCATCTGCCGATCATCGCGCCGCCAAGCAGGGTCGAGACGATGAAGATGATCGATCCCCAGACGCGCATCGAGCCGTAATCGAAACCCCAGCGCCGAACACCGGAAATGGCGATCGATTCGACGATCGGCACATAGGGCGCATAGGTCGCCCCCTGAATGGAATAGACCAGCAGCACCGGCCAGAAATCGCTCGTCCAATAGAGCGCGATCGCCGTCAGCAGCGACAGTCCGCCCGACCACAACAGCACATCCGCCCGCTCGTCGACCCGATCGGCCAGCATGCCGACGATCGGAATGACGAACACCCTCACCACCATCGGAACGGCAAGGATAAGGCCGATCTCCCGGTCGCTGAAGTGCAGCCCGGACAACCAGATCGGAAAGAACGGCAAGGCGATCCCGTTGACGAACAACGGCGCACAATAGGACAGAGCGGTGCGCAGACGAAAATGGGAAGGCGCACCCTCGCCCTGCAGAGAGTTTGTCGCGGGAATCATGACAGACCTGAAGGGAAACTAAGATGTCCCTATCATTCTATCGTGATTACGACCATGGCGAGAAATGGCCTCGCACCACTGTTTGGGATGAAAACAGCCGAGCCGGCAGGTTTGCGACGATCAATAATTGTGAATGGTCGTTATTCGATGCGTGAGGCGGCGCGATTGTTACGCCGCCTGCGCCCCAAGTGCCTTCGGCAGCTCTTCGACGGCGGCGCCGACCGGCTGAGCCTCGGTGAGCGACTGCCAGGTGATCAGCTCGAAGGTGCCGTCCTCGTGCTCGGCGATCGCCGTGCAGCTTTCGACCCAATCGCCGGTATTGATATAGCGGATGCCACCGAAATCCTCGATGACGGCATGGTGGATGTGGCCGCAGATGACGCCATCGGCATTGTTGCGTCTCGCCTCTTCGACGACGACATGCTGGAACTCGCCGATGAAATTGACCGCATGCTTGACCTGCAGCTTCGCCCAGGCCGAGAACGACCAGTAGGGCATGTTCAGGTGGCGGCGGACCGCGGCAAGCCCGATATTGATCTTGATCGCCATGTCATAGGCCCAATCGCCGAGATAGGCGAGCAGCCGGGCATTGCGCACGACCACGTCGAACTCGTCGCCGTGCAGGACGAGATATTTCTTGCCGTCGGCCGCTTCGTGCATCGTGCGTTCGGCCACTTCGATGCCGCCGAAGTGCATGCCGGGGAAATCACGCAGGAATTCGTCGTGATTGCCGGGAATATAGACGATCCGTGTGCCCTTGCGCGCCTTGCGCAGCAGCTTCTGGACGACATCGTTGCAATCCTGCGGCCAGTACCAGCTGCGCTTCAGCCGCCAGCCGTCGACGATATCGCCGACGAGGAAAATCGTGTCAGCCTCGTGATAGCGCAGAAAATCGAGAAGATAGTCCGCCTTGGCCGCTTTCGAGCCGAGGTGCACGTCAGAAATGAACAGCGTCCGAAATCGCCGAGTGTCCATGTTTTCATTCACGAACTTGTGTCCGTGCCCTATCCTACGTTGGTTATTCCAAAACCAGACTCGTGTTTCAGGATGATGACAAATACTGTGGGGAGCGCCCGCGACGAGGAAATCATCCATGTTTTGCGGCAATCGCGAGATCGGGCCGGTCGGTGGTGAAGCTCGCCACCCCGAAGCGGAACATCGTCCGCAAAAGGCGAGCCGGGTACTTTCGAGCCAAAGATGTTTGCCGCCACGGTGAGAGGCGATGAGGATCATGCAGCGTTCTCCGTTTCCCGCCCGCATAATTGCCCGCCTTGACCCCCGTGTGACGCCGCCATCCGCGACAAAGCCATGGTTTTCGCAGGCGAATAATTTTATGCGTTTACCGCGACAAAAAACCCTCCGGATGCGTCAATTGCATACTGTGCAGCCGGGATGATTGATGTAAGGAGGGGGACTCAGGCGCGAGCGCGACAGCAGGAATGGAGAAGCGTGATGGATACGCACGACACATCGAAGTCAGCCAAGAACATGGCGAGCGGCAATTTCGACGAACAGGCGCTTTTCTTTCACCGCTATCCACGTCCCGGCAAGCTGGAGATCCAGGCGACGAAGCCGCTCGGCAACCAGCGCGACCTGGCGCTCGCCTATTCCCCGGGCGTCGCAGCCCCCTGCCTCGCCATCCGCGACAATCCGGAAACCGCCGCCGACTACACGTCCCGCGCCAATCTCGTTGCCGTGATTTCCAACGGCACCGCCGTCCTCGGCCTCGGCAATATCGGGCCGCTCGCCTCCAAGCCGGTCATGGAAGGCAAGGCCGTGCTGTTCAAGAAATTCGCCGGCATCGATGTCTTCGATATCGAAATCGAGGCGCCGACCGTCGACGAGATGGTCAGCACGATTTCCGCGCTGGAACCGACCTTCGGCGGCATCAACCTCGAGGACATCAAGGCGCCGGAATGCTTCGACGTCGAGCGCCGCCTGCGCGAGAAGATGGAAATTCCGGTCTTCCATGACGACCAGCACGGCACCGCCATCATCGTCGCCGCCGCCATCCTCAACGGGCTGGAACTGGCCGGCAAGAAGATCGAGGAGGTGAAGATCGTCGCTTCCGGCGCCGGTGCCGCGGCGCTTGCCTGCCTCAACCTGCTGGTCACTCTCGGCGCCAGGCGCGAAAACATCTGGGTCCACGACATCGAGGGCCTGGTCTATGAGGACCGCAACGTGCTCATGGACGAATGGAAGGCCGTCTACGCGCAGAAGAGCGACAAGCGCGAGCTGGCCGAGTCGATCCCCGGCGCCGACGTCTTCCTCGGCCTCTCGGCCGCAGGCGTGCTGAAGCCCGAACTCCTCGAAAAGATGGCGGAAAAGCCGCTGATCATGGCGCTTGCCAATCCGACGCCGGAAATCATGCCGGATCTCGCCCGCGCCGCCCGCCCGGACGCGATGATCTGCACCGGCCGCTCGGACTTCCCGAACCAGGTCAACAACGTCCTCTGCTTTCCCTACATCTTCCGTGGCGCGCTCGATTGCGGCGCGACCACCATCAACGAAGAGATGAAGATGGCCGCCGTGCGCGCCATCGCGGCACTTGCCCGCGAGGAAGTCTCGGAAGTCGCCGCCCGCGCCTATACGGGCGAGACCCCGACCTTCGGACCGAACTACCTCATCCCCTCGCCGTTCGACCCGCGCCTGATCCTGCGCATCGCGCCGGCCGTTGCGCGCGCC
>JASGEG010000381.1:0-15753 GCA_047606605.1 Rhizobium sp. | reverse complement strand
CTGCTTTGTGGTTCGCGTAATCCCCTGTTCTCGCATGGGAATCACAAAATTCCGGATCTGCGCCTGCCGCTGCGATACGCTTGGGAAAAGCGTGAGGCTGGTCGCGGGCGGCGCCAGGAGCCCCTGATGTCCTTGCTCCCCGATGGGATTTCGGACTCGGTCGGGCCGTTGACCTGCCGTGAATGGCGCGCGAGGTCAAGCCGTCTCGATGGGTGTGGACTTATTCTTTCGGCTTGTTCCGCTCAAAAGCGGCTTTTTGCACAGCCGACGCCTCGGACTGGTGCAGATTCTTCCAGTCTTCGTAAGGCATGCCGTAGACCATTTCGCGCGATTCGTCCTTCGTGACGGGCAGGCCTGCGTCCTCGGCCGCCTCGCGATACCAGTTGGACAGGCAGTTGCGGCAGAAGCCGGCGAGATTCATCAGGTCGATGTTCTGGACGTCGCTGCGTTCGCGCAGATGCGCGACAAGGCGGCGGAAGGCGGCGGCCTCCAGTTCGGTCTGTTGTTGCTTGCTGAGCGCGCTCATCGTGGCCTCCTCAATTCTCTTCATACGGCCCGGTGCGGGACGGATGGATCTTGTATTCGTGCAGCGCCGGATCGTCGTTCATCTCGGCGAAGATCGGCGCCAGCCGTTCTGCCCATTCTGCAATCCCGGCCTCGTCGCCGATCAGATCCTGGCGGACTTCGAGCAGCGCATGCGCGATGCCTTTCACCATGCAATGACGATACATCGTGTCGTTGCGCAGTGCTCCGTCGTAGGGTTCGTTGTCGCCTATCACGAGATCGGTATTCTCGCCGAGCTTTGCAAGAAGCGGCAGGACGGCGCGCTCGTCGCTATCCCAGAGAACGCTGGCGTGCCAGGGGCGGGGCACGCCCTTCCAGAAGGGCGTGAAGGAATGCAGCGACAGCACCAGCGGCGCCTTGCCCGTGGCCGCCGCCACCGATGCGATCGTTTCGTCGACGGCGCGGTGATAGGGGCGGTGGAAGGCTTCGATGCGGTAATTCCACTCTTCCTCGCTGATCGGGTGATTGCCGGGGATGATCGCGCCATCGGAAATCTTCATGATCAGCGTCGGATCGTCCTCGCCGCGGTTCGGATCGATCAGCAGGCGGGAAAAGCCGCCGAGGACGGCCGGCACGCCGAGCCTGGCCGACAGTGCCCAGCAGAGGCCTTCTATGCCGATATCGTAGGCGATGTGCCGCGAGAAGGCAGTTTCCGGCAAGCCCAGCCGCCCATAAGGGCCGGGAAGATGGCGCATGGCATGATCGCCGAGAATGACCATGCCTTTGTCACGATTGCCGGATAGGATTTCAAATGATTTGAAGTCGTTCATGTGGAATGTCGATTATTGCATTTGAGCTCTTTGTTTGATTGCATGCGAAGACGGAAGGTGCAAGGCTCGCCTGGTGGATCGGGCAAGGGCGGCCGGAGGAGGCCGTCACCATCCCGTGAAGAAAATATAATCGATTAGAGTTGCGTTGACATTCGAAGGATGGCAGCGCAAGAAGACGCAACAACGAATAACCGGGAGCCCATTGGAAGCCGTGTCCAGCCAAGTCGCGCCAAGTTTCGTTACGCGGTCCGGGCCGCTCGCCCGATTCGCTTTTTTCATCCTTGCCGCCGCCGCGCCGTTTTTCTTTACGCCGAATGCAGCCCATGCCGATTTCCGCGTCTGCAACGGTACGCAGAATCTCGTCGGCGTGGCGATCGGTTATCGTGCCAAGGACGGCTGGGTGACGGAGGGTTGGTGGCAGGTTCCGGCCACCACCTGCGCGACCCTGATCGAGGGACCGCTCCAATCGCGCTATTATTACCTCTACGCAGAAGATGCGGCCCGTGGCGGTCGCTGGACGGGCGACGTCGAAATGTGCGTGGCGGAAAATGAATTCAAGATCCCTGGCGTGAAAGATTGCTACGCACGCGGCTATCAGAAGATGGGATTCAAGGAATACGACACGGGGCGTCAGGCGAGCTGGATGGTTCAGCTCTCCGATACCCCGGGCAGCCAAGAAAGCCAGAATTGATGAAACGCAATAGAAAAGTCAAAATCCTAGCGACGCTGGGCCCGGCCTCCTCCTCGGAAGAGATGATCCAGAAGCTTCATGAAGCCGGCGCCGACCTGTTCCGCATCAACATGAGCCATGCCAGCCATGACGTGATGCGCACGCTGATCCAGCGCATCCGCGCCGTCGAGACCCGCTGTGGCCGCCCGATCGGTATCCTCGCCGACTTGCAGGGTCCCAAGCTGCGCGTCGGCAAGTTTGCCGAGGGCAAGGTCGATCTCAAGCCCGGCCAGACCTTCACGCTCGACAACAAGGACACGCCCGGCGACAATACGCGCGTGTTCCTGCCGCATCCCGAAATTCTTGAGTCGGTCCAGCCGGGCCATCGCCTGCTGATCGACGACGGCAAGCTCGCGCTTCTCGCTGAAAAATGCGACGGCAAGAGCATCGTCACGACGGTTATTTCCGGCACGAAGATCTCCGACCGCAAGGGCGTCAGCCTGCCTGACACGCTGCTCGGCGTCGGCGCGCTGACCGACAAGGACCGCACCGATCTGGATGCCGTATTGGCCACCGGCGAAGTCGACTGGGTGGCGCTGTCCTTCATCCAGCGCCCGGAAGACCTGTCCGAAGTCCGCAAGATCTCGCGCGGCCGCGTCGGCCTGATGTCGAAGATCGAGAAGCCGCAGGCCGTCGAGCGCATCGAGGAGATCATCGAGCTTTCCGACGCGCTGATGGTCGCCCGCGGCGATCTCGGCGTCGAAATGCCGCTCGAATCCGTGCCCGGCATCCAGAAGCAGCTGATCCGCGCCTGCCGCCGTTCCGGCAAGCCGGTCGTCGTCGCCACGCAGATGCTGGAATCGATGATCTCGTCGCCGGTTCCGACCCGCGCCGAAGTCTCCGACGTTGCTACCGCCGTCTTCGAAGGCGCCGATGCCGTCATGCTCTCGGCCGAATCCGCTTCCGGTGACTATCCGGTCGAAGCCGTCTCGACGATGGCCTCGATCGCCAGCACCATCGAGCGTGAGCCGCATTATCCGGGCATCATCTACGCCCAGCGCGCCCAGCCGGAAGCGACCGGTGCCGACGCGATCTCGCTGGCCGCCCGCCAGATCGCCGAGACGCTGAAGCTCGCCGCCATCGTCTGCTACACCTCGTCGGGCACGACGGGCCTGCGCGCTTCGCGCGAGCGTCCGCAGGTTCCGATCCTGGCGCTGTCGCCGATCATCCAGACGGCACGCCGCCTCTCGGTGGTCTGGGGCATGCATTGCGTCGTCACCCATGACGCGACCGATCTCGACGACATGGTCAACAATGCCTGCCGCATCGTCGCCGAGGAAGGCTTCGGCAAGCCGGGCGACCGCATCATCATCTCGGCCGGCGTGCCGCTCGGCACACCGGGCGCCACCAACATGCTGCGCATCGCCTATATCGGTTCCGACGGCCAGTCCGGCGTTTGATTGCTCGCTGAAGCATTGCGATATTTGAAGCCCGCTGTTGCAGAAGCAGCGGGCTTTTGGCTTAGTGGCGGGTCGTTTTCCTGATTATCGGCTGCAAAGGATGCAGGATTGGGTGAATTCGGTTCGGCATCGAGGTCGAGGGGGTATCAGCGTTTCGACGGACTCGGGACAGACACTTGCCAAGCGCGCCACTGCATGCAACCTTCCCGCAACCGTAGGGGAGGAAACCATGCACGCCACCACTCTGCTTGCCTTTATCACCGTCTCCTTCATCGGTATCGCGACGCCGGGGCCGACGGTGCTGCTCGCCTTGACCAACGGCTCCCGCTTCGGCGTGCGCCGGGCGCTGGCGGGTATGGTCGGCGCGGTCTTGTCGGATTTCGTGCTGATCGGGGCGGTCGCCATCGGGCTCGGCGCGCTGCTGGCGGCATCGGAGTTCTGGTTCTCGGCCCTGAAATGGGCAGGCGCTGCCTATCTCGCCTTTCTCGGCATCATGATGCTGCGATCGAAGGGAACGATCGACGGCATGCTGAGGGCCGGCGCCGGGCAGGCGAAGGGCACGGTGTTTTCCATCGGGCTGAAGAGTTTCATGGTGGCGGTGATCAATCCCAAGGGATATCTGTTCTTCTCGGCCTTCCTGCCGCAATTCATCGATCCGGCCGCGCCGCTGCTTCCGCAATATGCCATCCTGGGGCTGGTCTTCGCCTCGCTCGATTTCATGATCATGCTCGGCTATGCCGTTTTCGGCTCGCAAGCCGTGCGGTTCCTGAAGGCCGAAGGTGCGAAATGGCTGGAGCGCGGCTGCGGCGGCGCGCTCCTGGCCTTGGCGGGTTCGCTGGCGCTTTATCGTCGCGCCGCGAATTGAAGTTTAGTGGCCGTGTAGTGCCGTCTCGAAGACATCCGTATCGACATTGCCGCCTGAGGTGACGGCGATCACCGTATCGCCGTCGAACTCTTTGCCGTGGAAGAGGGCGGCGGCCAGCGCCACGGCGCCGCCGGGCTCGACGACGATCTTGAGGCGCGTGAAGGCGAGCGCCATGGCCTTCAGCGCTTCCTCGTCGGTCACGACCAGGCCGGGGCCGCAGAGGCGCTTCAGGATCGGGAAGGTGATATCGCCGGGCTGCGGCGTGATGATGGCGTCGCAGATCGACCCCTGCAGCGCGGCGTTGCGCTCGATGCGGCCGGAGGCGAGCGAGCGGGTGGTATCCTCGAAATCCTTGGGCTCGCAGGGGTGGACCTTGAGGGCAGGGGCATGGGCTTCGAGCGCCAGGGCGATGCCCGAGGTCAGGCCGCCACCGCCGCAGGGAACGAGGACATGCGCTGCTCCGATGCCTTCTTCGGCCGCCTGTTCGGCGATTTCCAGCCCGACGGTTCCCTGGCCGGCGATGACCTGCGGCTCGTCGAACGGCTTGATCAGGGTGAGACCGCGCTCCTTGGACAGGCGCGCGCCGATCTCGTCCCGATCCTCCTTCACGCGGTCGTAGAGGACGACGTCGGCGCCGAAGGCGCGGGTATTGTCGATCTTCAGCCTGGGCGCGTCCGTCGGCATGATGATGACGGCGGGAACGCCGTGCAGCCGGGCGGCCAGCGCCACACCCTGGGCATGATTGCCGGAGGAAAAGGCGATGACGCCGCGGGCGCGCACCGAGGGTTCCAGCGCCGAGACGGCCGACCAGCCGCCGCGAAACTTGAAGGAGCCGGAATGCTGCAGGCATTCGGCTTTCACGAAGAGCCGCCGGCCGGCGATCTCATCCAGGAAAGGCGAGGAGAGGAGGGGCGTGCGGCGTGCGCGGCCGCCGATGCGAGCGCGGGCGGCTTCGATCATTGCGATATCGACCATGGAGGATCACTCTTCTGCTGCGGATGGTGAATCATCCATAGGACGCCGGGCGCTGCTTTGAAACAGCGACTTTGTCTCTATGACACTTCAGCCCGCCTCCGGGATGGAGAGATGGCCGACATCGTAGATCTGCAGATCTGGTTGCGGCCGCGGTTGCTCGGCGAGCAGCCGGAAACGCACCTGCGTCCAGCTGGTCGGCTCGAAGGCGGTGACGGACGCAAGCGCTGCGCCGCGCGCGACCTCTCCGGCGGCATTCCCGCTCTCGCGTTGGCGCAGCTCGCCAAGCGGCGCATGCGGCTCCAGCTGGATGACCTCGCGCACGGCGAAGCGCGCCTGGCGGATATCCCTGGAAATGCCGGCATGCCAGACGATCCATGTGTTGATCCGTGGCCAGCCGAAGCCCTCGGTCAATCCGGCGAAGGCGGGGCCGCAGGCGAAGTCACTCAGCCCCTCCTCGCTGTTCCAGACATAGAAGGGGGCATAGAGGTTCTCCCGGCTTCCCGTCTGTGCGTCGTCCTTGCGGGCGCTGAGATAGGCCTTGAATTTCAGGCCGGGCAGATTGTCGAGCAGCGGACCCTTTTCGCGGATGCGGCGGTCGATGATCGCCATGTCGTAGTCGGCAGGCAGGGTGAAACTGTATTGCATGGCGATCATGGTTCAATCCTCCAGCCAGGTAACGGCAGTGCCGTTCCGGACAGCCTGGATGCTGATATAGGCGAAAACACTGTCGGGATGCGCGCCGTGGCGATGGCGCTCATCCGGCGCGAAGCAGATGCAGTCGCCGGCGCGCAGTTCCTCGACGGAGCCGCCATCGCGCTCGGCGATGCCGACGCCCGAGAGGACATAGAGGATCTGGCCGTGCGGATGCGTGTGCCAGCGCGTCATGGTGGCGGGTTCGAGCGTGCAGCGCATGGCGGTCAGGCTGCCGTCGGTTTCGTTCTGAACCAATGTCTCCACCCAGAAGGGCGCGTTGGCAATGCCCTCGGGCGAACGCCCGACGGCCGTGCCGGCGCGATGGATCGGCTGTGGCCATCGAATGCCTGTCCGGTTCATCGCCTCAATCCTGCTCGATCATCTGTGCGATGCCGTCGGCGAAGGACCAGTCCTCGCGGCTCGCCGTAACGATGTTGACCATCACGTCCTCGGGCCGCAGGCCCGGCGCATCGGCCAGAAGGGAAACGAGACGGCGGTAGAAGGCTTTCTTGACCTCCGTCGAGCGCGGCTTGCCGATGGTGATCTGGAAGAAGACGTAGTCGTCCGAGCGCGGGCCGCCGAGATAGGTGCGGTCGAAGATCAGTTCGTTCGGCTCCAGCTGATGGATCGCCTGGAAGCGGTCGGTGGGCGGCACGTCGAAGGTCTCGACCATGGCGCGATGAAGATTGTCCGAGAGCGCCTGCAGATAGTCGGGCGACTTGCCGCGAAGAAGCGAGATACGGGTGAAGGGCATGGGAGGCTCCTGTCATGGGTCTACTTGACGAGCACACCATGCCACGGGATAATCATTCGAAAAATAAGATAATATTGGATCAATAATCCCAAAAATATGGACGATTTCCATGCGGAAAGTGACCTTCGATCTCGACGTGCTGCGCAGCTTCGTCACCGGCATGGAGCTTGGCAGCTTCGCCAGGGCTGCCGAGCGGCTCGGGCGCTCCACCTCGGCGGTCAGCGCGCAGCTCAGGAAGCTGGAGGAGCAGGCGGGGACGCCGATCTTCCGAAAGGTCGGGCGCGGGCTGGCGCTGACGGAAGCGGGCGAGACAATGCTTGCCTATGCGCGCCGCCTGCTCGATCTCAATGACGAGGCGGCCACCGCGATCCATGGCGGGGATCTGGAGGGCTGGGTGCGGCTCGGCCTGCAGGAGGATTTCGGCGAGACGCTGCTGCCGGAGGTGCTCGGCCGCTTTGCCCGCGCCCATCCGAAGGTGCGTATCGAGGCCCGTGTCGTGCGCAATGCCGAGCTGATCGAGCGGGTGACGTCCGGCAGGCTGGACCTGGCGCTTGCCTGGAGCGATGGCTTCCGCACTGCCCATACCGAGCGGATCGCCGAGGTGCCGATGTGCTGGGTCGGGCCGTCCGGCGGTCACATTCACTGGCATGCCGGCGGCGGCGAACCTCTGCCGCTGGCATCCCTGGAGGCGCCCTGCCTGCTGCGGTCGATCGCGACGAAGGTGCTGGATCATGCCGGGGTCGGCTGGCGGATTTCCTTCGTCAGCCCCAGCCTCGGCGGTCTCTGGGCGGCGACGGCGGCGGGACTGGGGCTGACGATCCGCACGCCGCTCGGCCTGCCCGATAAGGTGCGGCCGCTCGCAGCCGGCGAGGCCGGCCTGCCGGCGCTGCCGACGCTCGATCTCGTGCTGCATCGCGCCGAGGCGGAAGCCAATCCGGCGACGGAGCGGCTTGCCGCTCTCATCCTGCAATCGGTCCGGCAGGTGGTGGAGGCGACGCCGCAGGGCCGGGTGCTCGCCGCAGCGCCGGATTACGAAGTTGTGACGGCCTGAGACGATGTGCCGGCTTCGTCCGGGGAGAGAGCTTCCAGCCGGGCAATTCGAGCTTCCGCCTGCTGTGCTATGGTCCGGAGATCGCGGGGCCGGCCGGTCAGCCGTTCCATGGCGGCGATGGCGACATCGGTCGCCACATAGTCCGGCTTGTGGCCGAGATTGCGGATGGTGACGAGTTCGGCACCGGCGATATCGCGGGCCAGACCGCGCGAATGCAGCTCTTCCATGACGATATCGTCGCTGTCGCCGGTGATGATGACGGTCGGCGCCTTGATCTCGCGGTAGCCTGGCGCCAGGGCGGAAACATAGGCCAGCAGGTTGGCGGCATCGGTCGCGTTATGGCGAAAGGTTTTCGGACGCAGCACGAGTTCCGGTGCCGTCTTTGCAATGTAATCGGCGGGCCGCGCGTTCGGGCGGAAGATGCTCAGCGTGCCGCGCTCGATCCGGCGCAGGCCGAGCGGCATGACCAGCAGATGCGCGAAGAGCCAGCCGGCGACCGGCATGGCGGCAAGCGTATAGTACCAGTCGATGCCGCCGGGCCAGGGGTGCGTGGCCGGCGCGAGGAAGAGCAGGCCGGCGGTCTTGTCGGGATGACGCAGCCCAAAGGAGGCGGCGATGGCGCCGCCGAAGGAATGGCCGATAATGATGGCGCTCTCGATGCCCCGCTTTTCCATCAGTCTGGCGATCGCATCCGCCTGGCCGGAGGGCAGGGCATTTTCCGGGCCGCCGCGTTCGGAATAGCCATGGCCGGGCCGGTCGATGAAAAGCATTTCGGCGCGCCCGGCGAGCGGGCCCGCAAAGGCCTCGAACTGGTCGCGCAGATTGCCGCTGGCGCCATGGATGAAGATCAGCGGCGGCAGGTCGGCGGTGGCCGGGCGCGGCAGGTGCAGCGCATTCATGCGGAAGCCGCCGATATCCGTCTGTTCGCCGATATTGGGATAGGCCTGCTCTATGGCGCGCGTCTTGTAGGCCGAAAAGCCGGCGGCAAGGACAAGAAGCAGAACAAGGGCGTAAAGCAGCACATGGATCATCGCGATACGAGGCAGATATTTGGGGCCGGCAGCCTATCCGACGGTTATGATCGTTCCTTCGTCAGGCCGGGCCGTTGTTGACAGGTTTCAGGTCCGGCTTCCGGCGATCCTTTCCGAGAGCGTATTCATCTGCTCCTGGGCGGCGCGATTCGCCGGATAGATCTCCAGGAAGCGTTCCCAGGCCTGCAGCGTCAGTTCGTCCTTGCCGGTTTCGCTGAGGATTGCGGCCATGCCGGCAAGCGCGCCGAAGTGGCGCGGCTCTATCCGCAGCACTTGGTTGATGTCCTCCATCGCCTTGCGATAATCGCCGATGGCGTAATTGAGCGTGGCGCGGCGGTTCCAGCCTTCGACATAGTCGGGCTTCAGCGAAATGACCTGATCGAGGAAATCCATGGCAGCGGCATTGCGCTTCTCCTCGATCGCCTTGTCGGCCCATTGCATCAGGAGATTGACCGTGGCGCTGCCGGAATCGTTCAATTCCGCGCGAATCTGGTCGGCGATGAGGTTGGCCTGATCGGGATCGCGCTGGCGCTTGAGCGCCGTGAAGAGGCTGTCGAGCTGCTGCTTCGGCGACAGGCTGCTTGCGGGTGCGCTGCGGTCCTGCTTCTCAGCGGCGCCCGAATCCTCCGCCATGGCGGTATGCGGTGTGACGACGGTCAGGGCGAAGAGAATCGGCAGGGCCGGATATGACAAAGCAAAAATGCGCATGGCGGGCATAGTAGCCCGCCAATGTCGAAGATCAAAACAATTTTGATGTGATCATCCTGAACGGCTATGACGCAGACATCATAGCCCGGCCGTCAAACGGTCCGCCCGGCTCGCAAGCCAGGTTCCGCGCAATCAGCCCTGACGAGCCTTGTAGCGCGGGTTCAGCTTGTTGATGATGTAGATGCGGCCCTTGCGGCGAACGAGACGGTTGTCACGGTGGCGCGCCTTGAGCGACTTGAGCGAATTCTTGATCTTCATTTTTCTGATCCGCGATCTCTGAGGGGGAATGTCACATTCGCCCGTATCTTTTAACAATCAAAAGCGCGCTCAGGGCGCGCTCTTTAGGGTGGGCAGCAAATACCCTGTCATACCGGGCCTGTCAACCATGTCAGGGGCTTTTTCCCGGGGCTGTTAGAGCATGATGCCGAAAAGTGTGAGCGGTTTTCGCACGACATCATGCTCTCTTCTTTGATTCTAGAGCGGATTCAGATTTTAGTCGATTCGACCTAAAATCATCCGGCTCTAGCGGCGAAGCTGCGTGACATGCCCCATTTTCCGTCCGGGACGCGACTCCGTCTTGCCGTAGAGATGCACCAGCGCCTCGTCCCGGCGCAGCCAGTCGGGAACAGAGAGGATGTCGTCGCCGATCAGATTCTGCATCACGCAATCGGAATGGCGGACGGGATTGCCGAGCGGCAGGCCGGCGACGGCGCGGATATGCTGCTCGAACTGCGAGACGACACAGGCCGCCTCCGTCCAGTGGCCGGAATTGTGCACGCGCGGGGCCATCTCGTTGGCGATCAGGCTGCCGTCGGCAAGCGCGAAGAACTCGATGCCGATGACGCCGACATAGCCGAGCGCGGCCAGGATCTTCTCCGCAGCCTCGCGGGCGGCGGCGGCCGTTTCGGCGGAAATGTTCGCGGGCAGGGTGGATGTATGGAGGATGCCGTCGCGGTGGACGTTCTCGGCCGGGTCGTAGCAGGCAATGCTGCCATCGAGGCCGCGGGCGGCGATGATGGAAATCTCGCGCTCGAAGGACACGAAGCTTTCGAGAATCAGCGGCACGCCGCCGAGCGCTTCATAGCCGCCTTCGGCGCTGTCGGCCGGTGAGCGATAGACGCGCTGTCCCTTGCCGTCATAGCCCAGCCGCCGGGTCTTGAGCACGCCCTGCCCGCCGAAATCGGCGAGCGCCTTTTCCAGATCGGCCTGGCTGTCGACGGCATGGAAGCGGGCGGTCGGGATGCCGCAGCCGTTGATGAAACGCTTTTCGGTCAGCCGGTCCTGCGCCATTTCCAGCGCCTTCGGCGGCGGATAGACGGCGACCGCGCCCGCGAGCTTCTCGGCTGCGGCGACCGGCACGTTTTCGAATTCATAGGTGACGACGTCGCAGCGCTTTGCGAGTTCCGCCAGGGCCGCCGGATCGTCATAGGTGGCGACGATCTGTTCGTTTGCCACCTGCGCGGCCGGAGAATCGGCCTGGGGCTCGAGGATGACGGTCCGGAAATTCAGCCGGGCGGCCGCCATTGCCAGCATGCGGCCGAGCTGGCCGCCGCCGATGATGCCGATCGTCTGTGCGCTCATAGGTCGTCCATCGGATATTCGGCGACCGCCGCACTCTGCCGCGCGCGCCATTCGTCGAGCCGGTCGGCAATCTCCTCGTCGCCGAGCGCGAGAACGGCAGCGGCCAGCAGCGCGGCGTTGACCGCGCCTGCCTTGCCGATCGCCAGCGTCCCGACGGGAATGCCCGCCGGCATCTGCACGATGGAGAGAAGACTGTCCTGGCCCGACAGCGCGCGCGATTGCACCGGCACGCCGAAGACCGGCAGCGGCGTCATCGAGGCGGCCATGCCCGGAAGGTGGGCGGCGCCGCCAGCGCCGGCGATGATGACCTTGAAGCCCTCGTCGCGGGCGCCCTTGGCGAAATTCACCAGCCGGTCCGGCGTGCGATGCGCCGAAATGATGCGGGCATCATAGGTGATCTCAAGCGCTTCCAGCGTGTCGGCGGCGTTCTTCATGGTTTCCCAGTCGGACTGGCTGCCCATGATGATGGCGACGGGCGGTCTTTCGGTGATCATCGTCGCGTCTGCTCCTCAGGCGATAATGTCGGGAATGATCTGGTCTTCCAGCTTGGTCAGCTTGTCCTTGATGACGAGCTTCTTCTTTTTCATGCGCTGGACGCGCAGGGCATCGCAGCCCGTCTGGATCATGGCGTTGATCGCGGCGTCGTAATCCTCATGCTCCTGACGCAGCCGCGCCACGGCCAGTCTGATTTCCGCCTGTTCCTGATCGGCCATGCTTATGTCCCCAATGCCTCGCGGAATCGCGTCCGTTCCGCCTCATGAATTCCGCAAGCTCCTATCACCAAATGATGATAACGGGAAGTTATCCTTCATCATGAATTTGTCGCCCATAAGCCACGTTTTGGCCTTCGACAAGGCTCTAATATTGTGGCACACTGGTAGGGTTGACACCTAGAGCCCCGGTGATGGATGGCCGTGGCTCCCATGAGGAAGGAAGGGTCATATGTCTGTTCAAGCTCATCTTGAATCGCTCGAAAAGAAGCATGTCGCTCTGGAGGAGGAGCTCCATTCCGCACTGACATCTCCCTCTATCAATGACACCCATATTGCCGACCTCAAACGCAGGAAGCTGCGCCTCAAGGACGAAATCCATCGTCTGAAAACATCAGTTCACTGATCGATATTTTTCAAGGACAACAGCCACCGATCGCGGCAAGGTAGGACAGACGGGTCGAAAGGCCCGGGGCAATCCCTCCGCAGGAAACGGCGGCAACTCCAGTCAAATCAAAATGCGCCAACTTCACGATGTCAGGGGTAGGAAGTTGGCGCAACTTTTTTGAGATATGGCCGGGCGATCGGCGCTAAAGCGCATCGCGATTTTTCAGATTCTCCAGCTCTTTGATTTTGCGCATGTCGTGGTTGCAACGCTGCTGCATAGTATGCGCGACCTGCTCCAGGCGCTTCGGGATCGTCCTCAGGCCCAGAATTGATCAAGCCACAAATTGAGCTTGTCGAAACCGCGGCTGTTGACCGCATAGATGCGTTTCGTGCCTTCGGACGTGACCGAGACGAGATTGCTGTCGAGCAGCGCCTTCAGATGTTGCGACACGGCGGGGCGGCTGATCGGCAGGCCCTGCGCCAGCTCGTTGACCGTTTTCGGCGCGCGGCGCAGCTCCTCCAGCAGATAACGCCGGTTCGGGTCCGCGATGGCTGCGAAGGGGTCCATGGTCGACATGGCAAAAAGCTACGTCAAACCTAGGGGAGCGGCAAGTCAATTGTGCGTTGCAATGATGTCTTGGCGGTGGTTTCTGGCCATCCCGGAGAAAGCACGCGGGGAAATGGTTTCCATGCCGTGCCCCTTGTCAGATAGTCCCTATGGATTTACTCACAAGCATCGAATGGGTGCGCCATCCCTGACGAACGAACCCGTAAATATGGAAACTCCCGATGACCTCGCCTGAAGATCGCTGCCGCCTCGTTCTTGTCGTTCCCGATATCGCCGATGCCGACGAACGGGCGAAGGTGATGGCGGATGCCTTGAGGGGAGGGGATGTGGCCTCGGTCATCATCCCGCAATATGGGCTCGACGACGCGACCTTCCAGAAGCATGCGGAAAAGCTGGTGCCGGTGGTGCAGGCGGTCGGCGCCGCCGCGCTGATTGCCGGCGACAGCCGCGTCGCCGGCCGCGCCAAGGCCGATGGCCTGCACATTACCGGCAATCTCGCCGAACTGACCGAGGCGGTGGAGAAATTCGTGCCGAAGCTGATCGTCGGCGGCGGCAATGCCACCGACAGGCACAATGCGCTGGAGGTCGGCGAATTGCGTCCGGACTATATTTTCTTCGGCAAGCTCGACGGCGACATCAAGCCGGAAGCGCATCCGAAGAACGTGGCGCTCGGCGAGTGGTGGGCGTCGATGATCGAGATCCCCTGCATCGTCATGGGTGGCACCGATCCGAAATCGGCGCTGGAGGTGGCCCTGTCGGGCGCCGAATTCGTGGCGTTGCGCACAGCCGTTTTCGCCGATCCCTCGGCGGCGCCGTCGATCGTTGCGGAAGTGAATGCGCTTCTGGACGAAAAAGCGCCACGGTTTGAAGATTGATAGCAGTCCATGTCGTTTACGCCTCGATTCCGTCACCATTCCTTCCTTGCCGTGCTCGCCGTCGGGCTGACGGCCTTGCCGTTGCTGGCGGTGGCGCAATCGGGCGATAGCGGTACGGCGCTGCCGGGCGTGGCGGCGCAGCCCGACAAGGGCGACCGCCCTGTGGCCGATGACGCGAATTCCGACGAGACCACCGTGCCGCCGGACGATGGTGCCGCGGCCAATGACGAGAGTGTCGTCACACGTCCGCTGGGCGCCGATGCGGGTACTTTCAAGACCGAGAAGATCCAGCCCAGCGCCGAGCCGAAGGCCGATAATGTCCAGCCTTCGGAAGGGGTTGGCGTTTTTGATCGCATGGGCGCGAAGCTGCCCGATCTGCCGCCGGAAAAGCCCTTCAAGGGCAAGGTCGACGACGCCTATGGCGCCTTCCAGCGCGGCTACTACCTGACCGCGTTCCAGCGTGCCTTGCCACGGGCGCAGCTGGGCGATCCCGCCGCCCAGACCCTGCTGGCGGAGCTGATGTCCGAGGGACTTGGCGTCAAGCGCGACAATAAGAGCGCTGCTTTCTGGTACAGCAAGGCGGCCGAAGGCGGCGACGCCACCGCGATGTTCAAATACGCGCTGATCCTGATGGAAGGGCGCGAGGTGCCGCGCGACCGGAAGAAGGCGGACGAGTGGATGAAGAAGGCGGCCGATGCCGGCCAGGCATCCGCCGAATTCAACTGGGGGCAGACGCTGACCGCGGAAAATCCCGGTCTCAAGGGCCTGCAGATGGCGCTTCCCTATTATGAAAAATCCGCCGAACAGGGCATCGCCGACGCGCAATATGCCGTCTCGCAGCTCTATCTCAACATGCCCGACCTGCCGCCCGAGAAGAAGCAGCAGGCCCGCATGTGGCTGTCGCGCGCCGCCAATGCCGGCTTCGATACCGCCCAGCTCGACATGGGCGTCTGGCTGATCAACGGCACGGGCGGCAAGCAGGATCTGGAAAACGGCTTCAACTGGATGCGCGTCGCCGCCTATCGCGGCAATGTGGTTGCCCAGAACAAGCTGGCGCATCTCTATATCAATGCGCTCGGCACGAAGCAGGACCCGGTCGCGGCCGCCACCTGGTACGTCATCTCGCGTCGCGCCGGCCTCAAGGACCCGGAGCTCGAGGATTTCTACCAGGGCATCGAGGATTATCAGCAGAAGGCAGCCATCGACGCCGCCAATCGGTTCCGCCGGGCGCGGTAACGCGACAGGCGAATGTCCGGTTGCGCCGAGCGTCCTTGTGGCGCGGTATGCAGGGTGAGGACCGTGACCGCGAACCGTTAAGGCAGCCTCGTGATGTCCGTCTCTGCCTCGGCACTTGAAATTCCCGCGATTTTGTGGTCTTGAGGCCGCCAATCTTTTATTGCGCTGCCGATCCCGCTCCGCCGGGGCCTTCTTAGGGGTCCGGTCAGTGCCTTCTGTATTACCCAAGGAAATCCGATGGCCCGTTCTGCTCTTCTCAATGTCATGGTTCAGGCTGCCCTCAAGGCAGGCAAGTCGCTCAGCCGCGATTTCGGCGAAGTGCAGAACCTGCAGGTTTCGGTGAAGGGACCGGGCGATTTCGTCAGCCAGGCCGACCTGAAGGCGCAGAAGATCATCCGCGACGAGCTCCTGAAGGCGCGGCCGACCTATGGCTTCCTCGGCGAGGAAGGCGAAGAGATCAAGGGCACCGACGGCGCGCATCGCTGGATCGTCGATCCGCTCGACGGCACCACCAACTTCCTGCACGGCATTCCGATGTTCGCCGTTTCGGTCGCGCTGGAGCGCAATGGCGAGATCGTCGCCGGCGTCGTCTTCAACCCGGCGACGGACGAGCTCTACACCACCGAGCGCGGCGGCGGCGCCTTCCTCAACGATCGCCGCCTGCGCGTCGCCTCGCGCCGCGTGCTCTCGGATTGCGTCATCGGCTGCGGCGTTCCTCACCTTGGCCGCGACAATCACGGCAAGTTCCTCGTCGAGCTGCGCCATGTCATGGGCGAAGTCGCCGGCGTGCGCCGCCTCGGCTCTGCCTCGCTCGACCTCGCCTATGTGGCTGCGGGTCGCTTCGACGGTTTCTGG
>JASGEG010000380.1:0-6314 GCA_047606605.1 Rhizobium sp. | reverse complement strand
GGCACCCTTCACCCGTTTCGCCGCCGGTCGCCCCGCCAGCCTGGCGGCCAGCAAACAGCCGAGGCTATGGGCGACGATATAGGCCTCGCCCGCTTCCTCCAGGGCACCTTCAAGCCTGATCATCCAGTCGCACAGGTTCGGACGATCCCAATCCTCCTGCTCGACCACCCGGCCTTCCGGCTGATCCTGCAGCCAATAGCGCTGCCAATGCCCCTCTCCCGATCCGAACAGGCCCGGCAAGATCAATACCCTGCTCATCGTGACTCCGGTTTCGGCCTGGGACCGGGCATAAGCGTAGCCATCACAAGATCCCCGCCACCAGCGCGAATAGAAATGCGAAGGAAAACACGACGGAGCCAACCTCGATAGCGCGCGAAAGGCGCGATCGAAGGTTGACCGAGGTGCGTCTCGTAATCGGACGCCGCAGATCGAAAGCCAGTGCCATGCCGCCGTCCTTCTCAGTACCAGGCCGCGGGCGTGGAGCACCAATAATAGAGCTCGTAGTCCCGCGCCGATGGTTCCCGATCGCTGCCGTCCTCTCTGTCGATCAACTGAATCGGTTCGTCCGTCCAGTGACGCCACAGGCGGCTGAAGGCCGTCGTCAAGTGGGTGATGACATCGAATTTCATGCTATCCTCCATCTCGTTGATCCAATTCTTTCATGCAAAGGATTAGGTTGCGGGCAAGCGTATCACTCGGCTGCGGCAAGCAGCGCGGTCGCGCCGGGAAAGAAGGTTGCGAGCTCGCCGATCACCTCGTCGATCCGCTTGGAAAGCGGCTCGGAGGCGACTTTGTAATCGGTGAAATCGCGGTCCGACGCATACACCGCCGTCGGCAGCGTATGGCTCATGAAAAAACCGAAGAGCGGCCGCAGCTGATGCTCGACCATCAAGGCATGCCGATCCCCGCCGCCGGTCGCCGTGATGATGATCGGCTTGGCACGGAGTTCGTGCGGGTCGATGAGATCGATCAGGTGCTTGAAGAGCCCGGGATAGGACCCTTTGTAGGTCGGCGAGCCGATGATGAGAGCGTCGGCGGAAACAATATCGTCGATCACCCGCTTTGCCTGATCGTCCAGATCCTTGCGCCACAAGGAGGTTCCAAGCGACGGCCCGACATCGTGCAGATCGTAGATCTTGCTCTCGAAAGCATAATGGCTGCTCGCCAGCTCGGCGACGCGCTGCACCAGTGCGTAAGTTTTCGACGGACGATTGAAGCTGCCGGCAATGCCGACCAATTTCGGGGCGACCATTCTCATTCCTTTCCGAGCGTCACGGACGCTTTCCAATGAGCGAATATTGTCGATCAAATTAGTAGATTAAAAGAAATGACCATCTCTCCTTGCCCGGAAAACGGGAAATCTGTTCCGTCTTCGCAAGGTCCGTTGCGGCGTCCGGCGTGGCGTATGGGAATTCGCTGCGCGGCCAGACCGGTCAATTCGTAAATAATGATCAACTAATTATGCCGCGGGGGCTGGGCAAAAGCGTGCAGCACCCTATCTCGTCATCCTAGGCGCGAAAGACAGTTGGCTTTGTGGAGGAGACAACCTAACGCAACAGAAGAGGTTGCCGATGACCACTAGTGTTCTCAATGCCCTGGGTCAGCCGCTCTATTATAGCGGAACGTCGACGGGTTTCTTTTCCGCTACAGGTTCCGGCCCGACGCTTTATGGCACGGCCGGGAACGATTCCATGTGGGGCGACAGCTCCGTCAACGTCACGATGACGGGCGGCACCGGAGACGATATCTACTATCTCTATTCGAGCATCAACCACGCCGCAGAGGCGTCGGATTCCGGCGTGGATACCATCGTCACATGGATGGACTACACGCTCCCGGATAATTTCGAGAATCTGAAGGTGACCGGCGACAACCGCCACGCCTACGGCAACAGCGCCGACAACATCATCACCGGCGGCACGGGCAGCCAGACCATCGACGGCGGCGCCGGCAACGACGTGCTGATCGGCGGCGGCGGGGCCGATACCTTCATCATCTCCAAGGGTAACGGCAGCGATCTGATCACCGACTTTAGCGATGACGACAAGATCCGCCTGAACCAATACGGCCTGACCTCTTTTGATCAGGTCGTCAGCCACTCCACCCAGGAGGGCGCCAATCTGCGGCTGGATTTGGGCGACGGTGAAAGCCTGGTGCTCGCCAACAAGACGGTCGCGGATCTGCATGAAGATCAGTTCCAGCTCGGCCTCGATCGTTCCTCCCTCACCCAGACCTTTGCGGACGAATTCAACTCGCTGTCCCTCAGCGACGGCACGCAAGGCACCTGGGAAGCCAAATTCCATTGGGCCCCGGAAAAAGGCAGCAGCCTCAACGACGAACTGCAATGGTACGTCAACCCGTCCTATGCGCCGACATCGTCGGCCAATCCGTTTTCCGTTTCGGACGGCGTTCTGACGATCAGCGCCAAGCCGACGCCGGAAGCGCTGAAAGCGGAAGTCGAAAACCATGACTATACGTCCGGCATCCTGACGACCTATTCGTCCTTCGCCCAGACCTACGGCTATTTCGAAATGCGCGCCGAGATGCCGCATGACCAGGGGGCGTGGCCGGCATTCTGGCTGCTGCCGGAGGATGGTTCCTGGCCGCCGGAACTCGATGTGGTGGAAATGCGTGGGCAGGACCCGAACACGGTGCATGTGACCGCCCACTCCAATGCCACGGGCGAGCACACCCAGGTCTCTTACCCCGTGGAAGTGCCGAGCACCGACGGTTTCCATACCTATGGCGTGTTGTGGGATCAGGACCAGATCGTCTGGTATTTCGACGATGTCGCCGTGGCGCATGCGGATACGCCGAGCGACATGCATGGACCGATGTACATGCTGGTCAATCTTGCCGTCGGCGGCACGGCCGGTACACCGGGAGAAACGCTGAAGGAAGATGGGTCGGAGATGAAGATCGACTACATCAAGGCCTACTCGCTGGATGACCACACCACGCAAACGGCCGCGGCCCATACGTCCGATTGGCACGTATAGAAAGAGGGCAAGACGTGTTCAGGGGCGGTTTAATTAGCCCCTGAAGGCCCGCTTGACCTGATCCGTCATGGGCTTGGTCAGATAGGCGAGCACGCTTCTCGAGCCGGTCTGGATGAAAGCTTCCACCGGCATGCCGGGTAACGGCGTCAGTTCACCCAAGCGATCCCATTCCTCCTTCGGCATTCTGGCGCGAACGACATAATAGGTCTGGCCTGTGCGCTGGTCGGTCGTCAGGTCTGCCGAGACCGTCTCGACATGTCCGTTCAGCTCCGGCGTGATGCGCTGGTTGAAGGCGGAAAACCGCAAGGCGATCCCCTGCCCGACGGCGATCTGGTCGATATCCTGCGGCGCAAGCTTCAGCTCCGCCACCAACGCGTCCTTGTCCGGTACGATCTGCATGATGGTCTCCGCCGGCCCGATCACCGCACCGGCGGCATGGACATGCAGCTGATCGACGATTCCGGTCTGCGGCGCGCGGATATCGATCCGCTTCAGATCGTCCTCGACGGCGATCAGCCGCTCCGAAAGCTGGCCGGTATCGCTTTCGGCCTGCCGAAGCTGATCGGAAACCTCCGAACTGCGATCATTGTCGACCTGGAGGATCTGGAGTTCCGTTTCCGTGATCTTGCCGTTGGTCTGGGCGATCGACGAGACAAGATTGCCGAGTTCCCCCGTCAGCCGCGCGCGATCCCTTTGCAGCGAATAGACTTTCGTCGCGGAGATGATGCCTTGAGCGAGCAATTGCTGCAGGCTTGCGAGCTCCTTGGCGACAAGCTCGATCTCGACGCGCTTGCCCTGTTCCTGTGCTACCAGTCCCTCCACCTCCTGTTTCAGCTGCTGGATTCGCTCGCGCAGCTGGGATTTCTGGCCCTGCCGGGATGCCATACGATCGTTGAAGAGCTGCTGCTCTCCGGCCAGGATACCCTTCACATCGTCATTGCCGGCATTGGAGAGCAGACCCGCGGGAAAGGCGATCGCGTCCCGGCCGTCGCGCTCGGCCACAAGTCTCGCCGTTCTGGCGGCAAGCTCGTTCAGCCGTTTTGTGAAAATGGCAATATTGGCCCGGGTTTGGGTGTCATCCAGGCGGATCAGGACCTGACCGGCATCGACACGATCGCCATTTTTGACGCCGACCGTGCTGACGATCCCACCCTTTAGATGCTGCACCGGCTTCACATAGCTGTCGACCACGAGCGTACCGGCCGCAATCACCGCGCCAGAAATCTTCGTCGCGGCCGCAAGCCCGCCCATGACGCCGAACAACAGAAGGATCGTCATCAGCACGAAGAGCGAAAGACGCCGGATCACGCGCTCGTTGGATGTCAGGTTCATGTCCGTCATCAGCCGATATCCTCGCCGGCCACCATCAATCGAACAGGCCCGCCGCCGGCATGCTTTGGTGACGTGCCCAATATCTCATCCTTGGGACCGAAGGCCTGCAACTGGCCATTGGCAATGATCATGATCTTGTCGGCGGCGGCCAGAGCGCTCGGTCGGTGCGCAACGACGATGGCAATGCCGCCCCGCGCCCGCACGCCGGCCAAAGCCCTGGTCAGGGATGCCTCTCCTTCGGAGTCCAGATTGGAATTCGGCTCGTCCAGAACCACCAGAAAAGGATCGCCATAGAGCGCCCGCGCCAAGGCGATGCGCTGTCTTTGACCCGCCGACAACCGCGACCCGCCCTCCCCGATCACCGTGTCGAAACCGTCGGGCAGCTTGACGATCATGTCGTAGACGCCGGCCGCCTTGGCGGCGGCGATGATCGGCTCGGGCGGCATATCCCGAGCAAAGCGCGAGATGTTCTCGGCAATCGAACCGTCGAACAGGCCGACATCCTGTGGGAGATAACCGATGTGCCGCCCAAGCTCATCCGGCTCCCATTGCGACAAGGCGGCCTGGTCGAGCCGGATCGCGCCGATCGTCACCGGCCATAGTCCGGTGATCGCCCGGGCGAGCGAGGATTTACCCGAGGCGCTGGGGCCGACGACGCCGAGCACCGTTCCGGCTGAAACCCGGAACGAAATATTGCGCAGGATGAAATCGCGGCTACCCGGAGATGTCAGGCCGATGCTCTCGACCGTCAGCTCCTTTTGCGGCGCCGGCAGGCTGACCGCCCATTCCGCATTCGGAATCATGTCCAGGAGCTTGATGAGCCTCGCCCAGCTTTGGCGCGCGGCCACGAACCCCTTCCACTGGCCGATCGCGAGTTCGACCGGCGCAAGGGCGCGTGTGACCATGATAGAGCTCGCAATGATGATGCCGCCCGTTGCCTGCTGCTCGATGACCAGGATGGCGCCGACGGCCAGGACGCCGGATTGAAGCATCATGCGCGCGATCTTCGCAATCGTGGTCAGCGCCCCGGCAATGGTGCCGGCGGCGAGTTGATTGGCAAGATAGTCGTCGTTCATCGCGGCCCATTTGTCGGTCAGGCGACCGCTGAAGCCCATGGCGACCACCGCTTCCCAATTCCGACGCGCCGCCTGGGCGAAGCTCAGACGGGCCGCCGCCGACTTGGCCGCCTCGCGCGCCGGCCGTTGCGACAGCATCTCCGCAAGCAGGGTCAGGACGACGAGCAGGATGGCGCCGCAAACCGCGGTGATGCCGATCCAGACATGGAAGAGGAAGCAAAGGAGGAGATAAAGGGGCATCCACGGCAGATCGAAAAGCGCGGTCGATCCAGGCCCCGACAGGAAGGAGCGGACCTGCTCCAGATCGCGAACGGATTGCAGTCCGTCATCGGCGGTCTGCGCCTTGGTCGGCAACAGCACCAGCGAACCGAAGACTTTCCGGTTCATGCGCTCGTCGAGGGCCGCACCGACGCGGGCAAGCAGCATCGTGCGCAGCAGTTCCAGCGCCCCCTGGAACAGGAACAGCGTCGCCGCGATCAGCGCCAGCCCCGCCAGTGTGGGAAGGCTGCGGCCCGGAATAACCCGATCATAGACCTGCAGCATGAAAAAAGAGCCGGTGAGCGCCAGAAGATTGATGGCCGCACTAGCAAGCGCGATGCTCAAGAATGCTTTTCGAAGCGACGAAAGCATCAGCGAGAAAAACGTTTGTGGTGGTTCTTTCGAAACAGCAAGCACGTAGCCAAAGATCCTTGATTTAGCCTTGGACAGCGACAGAAAATCCGCACCCTATGCCGGCCCCGACCTCCGCCGGACCGCAAACCCGGATTGACACAAGAAGGCAACGGCATTCCGACGGCGGCGTTGAAAACCTGCCTGCTGCCCTTGCCCGATCCACAGCCGGGAAGCCGGCTGCGTCACGTGCAAGTTTCTAATATTATTTGCATTTTATGAAGTCGAAATTTGCGCT
>JASGEG010000379.1:0-7575 GCA_047606605.1 Rhizobium sp. | reverse complement strand
TTTCCGCAGAAGTAGGACGCGTCTCGAAAGGGCTCTATTCCCCGAGCCCCGGACGCGCGGTTGTGTTAGTCAGTGATGTGAGCAATAGCAATAAATCTTCATGCTAAATTTGACGTTAATGCTACTATTTTAGCGGTGCGTCTTTTCGGCAACGCCAGGCTGTGAATGCGGCCGGCTTCGGCGCTGCGGCAAAGCTCGACATCGCGGCCTCGCAGAAACGAAAACGCCGCCTGGGCGAAACCAGACGGCGCTTGAATTTTTCGAAGGCCTGAAACGTCAGGCAGCCTTGCCGGAGCCGGTGAACTGACCGTGCGGGCGATAGCGCACCAGATAGGACGGCAGCACGGAAATGAGCAGCGTCGGCAGCACACCGATCCCCTTCAGCGTCCGTCCCTCGGTTTCGGCTTCCTTGGAGACGACATTGTCGCTCTTCAGCAGCGTCACCTGATCGGAGGTGATCGGCGGCGTGATCAGCGGCACCAGCGATGCGAGCGAGCCGATCAGCGAGGCGAGGCCGAAGGGGAGGGAGACGAGCCGCTTCTTGCGGTTGATGACGGAAAGCGTGGTCTCGAGACAGTCGCGGAAGGACAGCACTTCCGGGCCGCCGAGTTCGTAGGTCGTTCCGGCCTTCAGCTTGCCGTCGACGCCGCGGGCGACCGCCTCGGCGACATCCTCGACGTAAACAGGCTGGAACTTCGTCTTGCCGCCGCCGATCAGCGGCAGGAAGGGGGCCGTGCGCGACATGTCGGCGAACTTGTTGAAGAAGCCGTCTTCCGGCCCGAAGACGATCGACGGCCGCAGGATGACGGCGTCCGGCTTGACGGACAGGATCGCGCTTTCGGCGCGGCCCTTGGTGCGGGCATAGGCCGAGGCAGAGTTTGCATTGGCGCCGAGGGCGGAGACATGCGTCAACGAGGCGCCGACGCCGCGGGCTGCTTCCGCCACCGCCTTGGCGCCGAATTCCTGCACGGCGTCGAAGGTGTTGCGGCCGCTCTCGGCGAGGATGCCGACGCAGTTGACCACATGCTGGGCGCCTTCGACCGCGCGATCGATGGAGTTGCGGTAGCGCAGGTTGGCCTGGACGATCGAGATCTGGCCGAGATTGCCGAGCGGCTGCAGGAAGCCGGCAAGGTCGGGACGGCGCACGGCGACGCGGATGCGGTAGCCGCGCTTGGCGAGCGCGCGCACGACATGCCGCCCGATGAAGCCCGATCCTCCGAACACGGTCACGAGCGGGGGAAGGTTGGACAGGGTCATGGCAGGTTCCTCGAAAGGCTTAGGTAGGGTGGTCTGGGGTAGGGCTGATCTGGTTTCGTCTTAGCCGATCCGCGGGCCGAGGTGAAGTGCTATCGCGCTGCATTGCAGCGTCGCATTTTCGAAGGGGTCAAACCCCTTCGACAACGACCATTTCAGCATCCGCCACTTCCTGACGGATTTTGGCGGCGATCTGATATTCCGGCGAGTTGTAGCAATCCACCGCATGCTGCAGCGACGGGAATTCGATGACGACATTGCGCCCGCGGGCTTGGCCCTCCAGCGGCGTGAAAGCGCCGCCGCGAGCCAGGAAGACGGCGCCGTAGCGCTCGAAAGCCGGCTTGGCGGCGGCGACATAATCCTTGTAGCGCTCGGGATCGCGAACATCGACGCGTGCGATCCAGTATCCCTTTGCCATGCTTGCCTCCCTGCTTGTTTTCGTCGTTTAGAGTGCGGCGTCCATTTCCGCGAGAATGGCGCGCGCGGCCTCCCGCGGATCGGCGGCCTTGACGATCGGCCGGGCGACGACGAGATGGCTCGAGCCGGCCTTGATGGCATCGGCCGGCGTCATCACGCGCTTCTGGTCGCCCTTGTCGCTGCCGGCCGGCCGGATGCCGGGGGTCACCAGCGCCATGTCGGGGCCGATGATCTTGCGCACGGCCGAGGCTTCCTCGGCCGAGCAGACGATGCCACCCATGCCGGCGATCAGTGCCTGTTCGGCACGGCGCAGCACCAGCGTATGCGGATCATATTCGTATCCGGCGGCGATCAGGTCCTCCTCGTCCATGGAGGTCAGCACGGTGACGCCGAGCAGACAGAGATCGGAACCCTTGGCCGCGGCGACGGCCGCCTTCATCGCCTTGGGATAGGCGTGCAGCGTCAGCATCGACATGCCCATCTTGACGATGTTCTCGACGCCGGAGGCGACGGTGTTGTCGATATCGAGCAGTTTCATGTCGAGGAAGATCTTCTTGCCGTCCCTGGCAAGGTCGCGGGCGAATTCCAGCCCGCCGGCAAAGGCGAGCTGATAGCCGATCTTGTAGAAGAGAATATCGTCGCCGAGGGTGCTGACGACCTTTTCGGCCTCCTGAAGGTTTGGAACATCCAGTCCAACGATCAAGCGGTCGCGCGCGGTCATCTCAAGCCCATCCCTGCCAATTTTCCATAGGCGTCCAGTCGCATGAGACGGCGCGCTTCGCAAGGTCGAAACAGAAAAGATTGCCGCCGCCCGGCGGCTGATCGCCCTGGCGCGCGATCGGCTTGCCTTCGAGATGGCATTTCAGCAGCGTGCCGACGCCGCCATGGCCGACAAAGGCGATGGGTATCCGCGGATCATGCCGCGACAGAACGGCGTCCACTTGGGAAACGATCCGCGACTGCGCATCGATGGCGCGTTCCCAGCCGTGGAAGCTCTCATGCGGATGGGCGAAGAACCAGTCCGCCGCCTTCTCGAATTCCGGCGGGGGCAGGAAGCCCGTGGCGCTGCGGTCGTTCTCGTGCGTGGCCTCGATGATCTCGACCGGAGCGCCGCTCGCTGCCGCCAGCGCCTCGGCGGTCTCGATCGCCTTGCGCTCGGCGCTGGAAACGATCAGGCCGAGCTGGCCCGCCCACGGTCGGGTCGCCGCCAGCCGGGCGCGCTCCGCGCCGATATCGGAGAGCCCCCAGTCGGGAACCGGAACGGCAGGATCGATGCGGACCTGCGGATGGGTAATATAAAGAGCGAACATCGGCGGCATGATCCCACGGTGAACGGTTTCGGATCGGGAATATGTCCGGCCGAAGCGTGGCGGCAAGATGGCTGGTTTGGCAGGCCTCAGCCGCGCCGATAGACCCAGAGCTGCGCCGGCGGGATGTTGCGGACGATGAAGTCGAAATGCTGGATATGATAGCGATCCGGCCGGGCGATGATCGGCGACACCGGCCCGTAGGAGATCTGCACCACCGGGCGGCCGGGCGGCATGCGGTCCAGCAGGCTTTCCAGCAGCGCGACGCGCGCCTTCATCGGGAAGTTCAGCAGCGGAATGCCCGACACGACAGAATCGAAGGTCTGGCCGCGCAGTACGCCCAGCGTCTTGTCGAGGTCGAAGGCGTCGCCATTGATGAAATGGACGCCGGGATAGAGCCGGACGAGATGATTGTAGAAGTCGGTGGAATATTCGACGGCGACCAGGTTTTGCGGCTCGACGCCGCGCGCCAGGATCGCCTTGGTGATGGCGCCGGTGCCGGGACCGAGTTCCAGGATCGGCAGGCCGGACTGGGGATTGACGACGCTCGCCATCTTGCGAGCCGTAATCGAGGATGTCGGAACGATGGAGCCGACCGTCTTCGGACCTTGCATCATGCCCTTGAAGAAACGGATTTCCTCGTCGAATTTCTTGCCCAGCCGTTCCTTGAGACGTAGCGCCATGCTCTCCCCCCACCAGTTCTTACAGCTACGACTTACATATTGCTTGTTTCTAATCTTGCAATGCTGTGACGCAATAACAAAAGAAAATGTCGCAATCAACGCGCGTTAAAATAAAAGCGCCGTTTCCCGCGCCCATCGGAACGCAGGAAAGGGCGCTTCGGTTTCGTCAGACGCGCATCGGCATCAGAACATAAAGGGCATCATCGCCGGCCGTGTCGCGGATGAGCGTCGGCGAGCCGGCATCCGCCAGCAGGAAGATCGCCGCGTCGCCGGAAAGCTGGGCGGTGATGTCGAGCAGATACTTGGCGTTGAAGCCGATTTCCATCGGGTCCATCTCGTAGCCGACAGCGACCTCTTCCGTCGCACTTCCCGAATCCGGATTGTTGACCGTCAGCAGCAGCTGACCATCCGACAGCGCCAGCTTCACGGCGCGGCCGCGCTCCGACGAGATGGTCGAGACACGGTCGACGGCCTGGGCGAAGGTCTGGCAATCGACCCGCATTTCCTTGTCGTTGTTGGTCGGGATGACGCGCTGGTAATCGGGGAAGGTGCCGTCGATCAGCTTCGAGGTCATGACGATCGAGCCGATCGTCAGGCGGATTTTCGCGTCCGACACTTCGACGGTGACGTCGACATCGGGGCTGTCCACCAGCTTCTGCAGTTCGCCGACGGTCTTGCGCGGGATGATGATGCCCGGCATGCCCTCGGAGCCCGAGGGGGCGCTGACATCGGCGCGCGCCAGGCGATGGCCGTCGGTGGCAACCGCTCTCAGCTTCAGGTCGCCTTCGCTTTCGATCGTGTGGAAGAAGATGCCGTTCAGATAGTAGCGGGTCTCTTCGGTGGAGATCGCAAACTGCGTGCGGTCGATCAGCATCTTCAGGTCGGATGCCTTCAGCTTGAAGGAGTGGCTGAAGCTGCCGGCGGTGAGATCCGGAAAATCGGATTCCGGCAGGCATTGCAGCGAGAATTTCGAGCGACCGGAGGCGACCGTCATCGAGCTGCCGTCGGCATTGGTGGCGAGAAGCACTTCCGAACCGTCGGGCAGCTTGCGCACGATGTCGTAGAGCAGGTGCGCCGGAACGGTGGTGGCGCCGGCCTGCTCGACATTCGCGGGTGTCGCCTCGGTGATTTCGAGGTCGAGGTCGGTCGCCTTCATGTCGAGGCTGGCGCCTTCGGCCCTCAGCAACACGTTGGACAGGATCGGGATCGTGTTGCGACGCTCGACCACGCGATGGACGTGGTTCAGCGACTTCAGGAGGTTCGACCGCTCAATTGTAATACGCATGGATGCTACCGCTTTCGACCGTGACTTGCCGGGCGGCCCGAGGCGCCCGAGCGACATGTTTTCGGACGAGGCCCGAAAGATTGGACAGGCAACTTGGCAGACTTCAGCATGCGAATGCAAGAGGCTTAGGCGATTTGCCAAGGGGCAATTCGACATTTGGTCGACAATGCTCACAGGATTTGCACCGCTCTTGCCGTCCGCCCGCGCCTCGCCCATAAAGGCGGTGAAATCCCGGGTGAATTCAGGACCAGCATGAACGAAGACCATCCAAGCGGCGGAACGCGCAGTTTCCGCCTGCACAACAACGCGGTTCCCGCCCGCCCCCTCGAGCCGGCGCTCTATCTCGTCGCCACGCCGATCGGCAATCTCGGCGATATCACCTTGCGGGCGCTGGAAACCCTGGCGGGCGCCGATGTTCTCGCCTGCGAGGATACGCGCGTCACCCGCGTCCTGCTCGATCGCTACGGCATCCAGAACAAGCCTTTCGCCTATCATGAGTACAATGCCGACGAGGCCGGGCCGCGGCTGCTGCAGGCGCTGGAAGCCGGCCGCTCGGTGGCGCTGGTCTCGGATGCCGGCACGCCGCTGGTGTCCGATCCCGGCTACCGGCTGGCGCAGCAGGCGATCGAGGCGGGATACAAGGTTGTCCCCATTCCGGGCGCTTCCGCGCCGCTGGCGGCCCTCGTCGGCTCCGGCCTGCCCAACGATGCCTTCTTCTTCGCCGGCTTCCTGCCCGCCAAGGACAAGGGCAAGCGCGATCGGCTGACGGAACTTGCCGGCGTTCCCGCAACCCTCATCTTTTTTGAATCGCCGCATCGCATCGCCGCGACGCTGGCCGCCGCCGCCGATGTGCTCGGGGGCGAGCGCCCGGCCGCCGTCTGCCGTGAGCTGACGAAGACCTTCGAGGAATTCCGCCGCGGCACGCTCGCCGAACTCGCCGCCTTTTACGGCAAGGTCGACAACGTCAAGGGCGAGATCGTCTGGCTTGTCGGGCCACCCCTGGCCGATGTCACGCCGGAAGCCGATGTCGAGGCCATTCTGCGCGATCTCTCGCAGACACTGCCGACCGCCAAGGCGGCGGCGGAAGCGGCCCGCATCACCGGCCTGCCGCGCAAGGAGCTCTACCAGCGCCTGCTCGACATGAAGGAGCGGCCCGAGTGAAACCGGCATGAGCGGCGAGACGGGCGGGAAGCTGAAGCGGCAAAAGGCCTGGCGGCGCGGCCATATCTCCGAATATCTCGCCGCGGCTTTTCTGCTGTTCAAGGGCTACCGCATCGTCGCCATCCGGCATCGCACCAAGCTCGGTGAAATCGACATCATTGCCCGCAAGGGCGATCTTGCCGTCTTCGTCGAGGTCAAGGCCAGGCGCGGTGAGCAGGCGGCCATCGATGCCGTCTCCTTTTCCGCGCAAAAGCGCATTCGCGCCGCAAGCGATCTCTGGCTTGCGCGGCAGCCGGATTTTGCCCTGCTATCCCAGCGTTACGATATCGTCGCCATCCTGCCCGGCCGCTGGCCCCGGCATTTTCCGGATGCCTTTTGAGGACGGCGTTACAGGGCCGTCACACAATCAGCTTAATGCCGGTTGATCAGCGCTGGCGATGTTCCGTGGCGCCCAAATCTCATTTCGACAGGTTCCATGATGATCCGTGATACCGTTTCCGCTTTTGCCGCGCCCTCGCAGGTAGAGCGCCAAAGCTTCATTTCTCTCGAAAAGACACCTGCGGTTCACGCCGCAACGCTGGCGTCGCTCGCCTGCATGAATACGCTGCGTGTCGGCGGCGCGATCACGCGGGACCGGCCGCTGGCTTTCCCCTTCACCGTCGCTGCCTGGAACCTGGAACGCTGCCTTTTCCCTCTCGAATCCGCCGCCAAGCTGCGGGCGACTGCCGCGCCGCTGGTCCTGCTCTCGGAGATGGACGAGGGCATGGCGCGCACCGCGCAGGGTGACCCCACCGCCGTCGTCGCCGGCGAGCTGGGCATGAACTATGCCTATGGCGTCGAATTCCTCGAACTCAGCCTCGGCTCGCAGATCGAGCTGTCCTTCTGCAAGGACGATTTCAACGAGAAGGGGTTTCACGGCAATGCGCTGATGGCCGAGACCGCGCTGAAGGATGCCTTCATGGTTCGCCTGCCGGGCGAGGCCGTCTGGTTCAAGGACAGCAACGAGCAGCCGCGCGTCGGCGAGCGCTGCGCCATCGGCGCCATCGTCGAGACCGAGGCCGGCCCCTTCGTTGCCGTCTCGGTGCATCTCGAAAGTGTCGCGACTGCGGCCTACCGCGAGCGGCAGATGGCGGCGCTGATCGATGCGGTCGAGGCCTATGCTCCCGGCCTGCCGATGCTGATCGGCGGCGATCTCAACACCGGCAATCATGCCGGCGGCGATTTCGAGACGGATACGCTCTTCGCCATGGCGGCGAGCCGCGGTTTCGAACGCCATGGCGGTCCGCTCGAGCAGGCCAGCACCCGCCCCAGCCTCATCACCCGCTTTCCCGAGCGCGCCATGAAGCTTGACTGGTTCCTGAGCCGCGGCCTGAAGATCGGCGAAAGCCATCTCGTTTCCTCGCTGAACGAGGACGGCAAACCGCTCTCCGACCATGACTTGCTTGTCTGCACGGTCGAGGGGTTCGCC
>JASGEG010000378.1:0-2739 GCA_047606605.1 Rhizobium sp. | reverse complement strand
GAGGGCCGAGCGGTGCGATCCTCGCGAATTATTCGAAGACGATAGAGGGTGCCGCCCGCTGGGGCGCGTTGCCGACCTGCGCCCAGACCTTGGCGGCGATGTCGCGGTAGATGCCGGCCACCACGCCGCCCGGATCGGAGGCGACGAGCGGCGTGCCGGCGTCCGAGGTCTCGCGGATGCCCATGGTCAGCGGCACCTCGCCGAGGAAGGGCACGCCGATGCGCTCGGCCTCCTTGCGCGCTCCGCCATGACCGAAGATATCGTAGCGGGCGCCGGTGTCGGGGGCGATGAAATAGCTCATGTTCTCGACGATGCCGAGAACGGGCACTTCCACCTTGCGGAACATGTTGAGGCCCTTGCGGGCGTCGATCAGCGCCAGATCCTGCGGGGTCGAGACGATGACGGCACCGGCCAGCGGCACCTGCTGCGCCATGGTGAGCTGCGCGTCGCCCGTGCCGGGCGGCATGTCGACGACGAGAACGTCGAGTTCGCCCCAGGCCACTTCACGCAGCATCTGCAGCAGCGCCGACTGCACCATCGGCCCGCGCCAGATCATCGCCGTCTCTTCCTCGACAAGGAAGCCCATCGACATGACCTTGAGACCGTAATTCTCCATGGGATTGATGATGCGGCCGTCGATCTGGGTCGGCCGGCCGGAGATCTTCAGGAGGCGTGGCATGGACGGGCCATAGATATCGGCATCCAATATGCCGACGCGCAGGCCGTTGGCGAGCAGGCCGAGCGCCAGGTTGACCGCGGTCGTCGACTTGCCGACGCCGCCCTTGCCGGACGCAACGGCGATGATGGCGCCGATGCCGGGCACGCCGATCTTGGCGGCGCGGGGCGGCTGCTGCGGCGCAGGCGCGTGGGAGTGCGAATGGGCATGCGGCTGCGCGGGCGCGGGGCGGGGCGACGGCGCGCCGGCCTTCTTGTCGGCCGTCAGCGCCACAAGAGCGCCCTTCACGCCGGGCATGTCCTTGATCACCCGCTCGGCGGCCAGGCGCATCGGCTCCAGTTCCTTGGCGCGATCGGCCGGGACGGTGATCGAGAAATACACCTTGGCGTCGGAAATGAAGACGTCCGACACCATGCCGAGCTCAACGATATTGTGCTCCAGGTCCGGACCGCGAACGGTCTTCAGCGTTTCCAGAACCTGTTCCTTGGTGATGTCTGCCATGCCGTCCTCACTGCGCCATAATCATCCGCCACGCGCCGCACTGGCCGGCGTTCCGGATCTCTCTGGCTTAGATAGTGGAGCGGCGAAGCTTCGCCAAACGAAATCGGGCAGACCGCCGACAAAAAGGACGTGCCGTTGCGGCCGGCAGGTCCGCCGGGTTTTATAACCCCACCAGCCGCAACGCTCGCTTGGAGACGCAAATCTTTGCGGAGGCGCTCATAAAGCAAAGCCTGGGAAGGAATAGGGCAAGACGGCAAAAAAACCGCCTCACGATGCCCGTTGATCTTGCGAACGTGCTAAATAAGCAACAGCCGCCGTCAACACCTGTCGTCGGGAGAAGCAACGACATTGGCATCGACGGCGGCCGCCTGATCCGCGCGCGTTAATCGGCGCTGTTATCAAAGTCCCCTCTGGACCTCTGCCTATTGGAAAGCAGAAAGCGTGCCAGTTTCGACATGTCAGGAAAAATCGTTTGTTTTCATGTGGCTACAGAGAAGTCAGCCCTCTAACCGCGGGGGGCCTGCATGGCGATTGCCCGCAACTTTAATAGGCAGAGCACAAAATTCACGCAGAAAACTGCCCCGATTCCACCTCTCCAAGCCGGCTGATCTATTTGATCAATCCGACGCGCAGCGCCTTGGCGACCGCCTGGGTGCGGTTGACGGTGTCCAGCTTCTTGGTGGCACGGTTCAGGTAGTGATTGACCGTATGTTCCGAGAGCGTGAGGATTTCGGCGATTTCGGCGCTGGTCTTGCCTGCCGCCGTCCAGTTCAGGCAATCGATCTCGCGATCGGTCAGCGCGTCGGTGACCCGCACGTCCATGTTGCGGATTTCCGCCAGCCGATCGAACACATGGATCGAGATATAGCAAAGATCCTTGATTTCCTCGGGGGTGAAGGGCTCGCGATCGCCGGCGAGCGATACCGCGCCGCGAATGCCGGACGCGTCATGGGTCGGCAGATAGATGAGCCGCGTCATGCGGAACCGCTCGAACAGGCTGAAGACAAGCTGGGCCCTTGCGTCATCGCGATTGGCGCCCGGAACGACCTCATAGACAAAAGGCAGCGTCGAATTGCGCAGCCGCCGCAGGGCCGGGCTGCTGGGCAGGAGACTTTCCTGGTCGTATATGGCCAGCAGTTCGGCCGGCCAATTGTTGATGACCATGTTGCTCTGCAGGTCGAAGGAGGTGAGCGGCGGCAAATTCACGATCATGAAAGCCCGGCAACGATAGGCTTCCGTCAAGCGTTTCATGAAGCGAAAAACGTCGAACTGGGTTTTCAGTCCCGCGATTTCATCAATGTAGTCCTCTCCCCGAGGAGGCGTTCCCACCTGCACCAATGCTGCCATCATCAGTCTTCTTTATGTAAGAAGAGAAGACGATCGAATAAATTCGACATCGTCATCTCCTGGCCCCGGGGTCATCGCAAGAACGTCGGACACGGCGTTCAATGAATTAAACAGGATATCATTCGCTGCGGCACGCGCTACGACGGCGCCAAATAAAACATTCGCCAGACTCCTCCCCAGCTTGGCAACAAGCACTCACAGAGAATGACAGTTCG
>JASGEG010000377.1:0-8503 GCA_047606605.1 Rhizobium sp. | reverse complement strand
CGGGGGTGGACAGGGACGCGCTGTTGAAACAGGCTTCGGCGATGACCTCCTTGGTGATGGCCGCGCCGGCGAGCTCGATAACCGGTCGACCGCGCGAGAAGACCAGAACGCGATCGCATATCTGTGCAAGCTGCTCGTTGTCGGTACTCGCGCAGAGGATGCTCGTCCCCTCCGCGGCAGCACGCGCGAGCGCCTCGAAAATCTGCTGGCGCGCGCCGAAGTCGACGCCCTGGGTCGGTTCGTCCAGCATCAGCAGCTTAGGCCTGGTTTGCAACCACTTGGCGAGAAGAACCTTCTGCTGGTTGCCGCCGGACAGAGAGCCGAGCGTGAGCTCCGGCCTCAAAGGACGCACATCGCAGGCGCCGCAAAGCCGATGGGCATCGCGCGCCATGCGCTTGCGGTCGAGCCCCAGACCGGCCCTGAAATCTCCGAGGATCGGAAGCGTGATGTTGTCCGTGACGGCCAGGCTGCCGAAGCCGGCCGCACCAAGCCGGTCACCGGGAAGGAACGCTATGTCCATCGCCTGGGCGGCAAGCGGCCGCATGCCGGCAAGACCTGCTGCCCTGCCGTCGACCGATATCGACCCACGCGCGGTTCGTGCACCGTAGAGCATGTAAGGGACCACAGCGAAACCGGACCCGATAAGGCCCGTGATGCCGAGAGTCTCTCCGGGGCGGATGTCGAAGGAGAATGGCTTTGTCACGCCGTCCGTCAGATCGCTCACGCATATGTGCGGCGTCCCCGAACCGGGAGCCATGCGCGTCTTGGCGAAGGCATCGATACGCGTGCCGACGATGGTATCGAGAATGTCCTGCCGGCTGGCGGTGCCGGTATCGAGGACCGCCACCAGTTCACCGTCGCGCAGCACGGCAACCCGATCGGTGATGTCGCGCACTTCATCGATGTCGTGCGTTACGATAACAACTGAAGTCCCCGTCCGGACGATGCCCCGCACCAGTTCGAACAGGCGCTTGACATCCTCCGCCGGCAGGAACGGCGTGGGCTCGTCTAGAACGAGGATACCCTCACCGCCATGACCGGCGTCGGAGGCACGCAATTCATCGAACGCGCGCACGATGGCGACGAAAGCCCGTTCGACCGGCGCAAGACTTGCCACCGTCGCCCGCGGATCGATGGAAAGCCCGAATTCGGCGAAAAGCCGGGCGACACGCCTGCACTCGCCTCGCCACGAAACGCACCAGGGATTGCGGTGGCCGAGCGCTCCGACACGCATGTTTTCCACCACTGTGAGGCTCGGCACGAGCGCCAGATGCTGATGGACGAAGGCAACCCCACGCTTCTTGATTTCCATCGGATCGAGCGGCAGCGGCATCGGCTTGCCCCACAGCATGATCTCGCTTCCTTCCTCGGGCTGATGGAACCCGGCAAGCACCTTGATCATCGTCGACTTGCCGGAACCGTTCTGCCCGAGCAGGCCGAAAACCTCGCCGCGGGCTACGGAGAGCGATACGCCCTTCAACGCATAGTGGCTGCCGAACCGCATGCGGATATTGTTCATCGTCAGGACGGCATCGTCGGACATGGCGGCACTCTCCTTGCTTGCCAGCGGCCAATCCTGTGGCCTCAAGGCGCGCCTTCCCATGCAAGACGCACCGTTCCCTTCGCTATTGCAATTTCCAGAGCGTACGGAAGCCCTTGAGGTGGGCATCCCCGTAACCGTCGTTGTAGTTTGCGGGCACACCGGCCTTTTCGACATTCGTCTTGTCGAAGACGTACAGCGGCACGTTCAGCTTGGCCGGCTGCGGCTGTCCGCACATCATGCGCATGATGTTGTCGACGGCGGCATAGCCGGCCCATCCGAGGCTCTCGCCGACATCCATGCTGACTTGCCCTTCCCGCAGCATGTCAAGAATGAAGGGAGTGCCGTTGAAACCGGCGACGCCGACGACGCCCAACGTGTTGGTTACGCGAAGAGCGGGGACGACGAACTGCGCCATGGAGTCGTAGATCGGAATGATGTAGTTGACCGTCGGATCCGCAAGCAGCGCGGACTGCGTACCGGGCTGGATCTTGGTCGCCCACTCGCTCACCGGGACATCGATGACCTTTTGCTTGCATGTCGGGCAGTATTCCTTCAACTGGTCCTGAATAGCCTTGACGAAGGGAATGCTCGGCAACACGTCGCTTGAGGTGATGATCACGACATTGGGCTTGCCTTCCGTAGCTGCGTAGGCCCAGGCTGCAAGCAGGCGGCCCGCGCCCGAGAAATCGACCTTGGCGGAATAATCCGTGCTCGGATGCGCTTCCTGTGTGACATCGTAAAGATGCGTGGTGCTGATCTTCAGCCCTGCCGCACGTGCCTCGGCCAGTTGCGGCCCCAGTACTTCGGCGTTCAGGCCGCCTGTCAGATCGATCGCATCATACTTGCCGTTGATGGCCTGGGAAACACCCTGGATCCACTGGTCGACCTTGAGCTGGTTGTCCCATACGTCGAGCGTGAAGCCCACTTCCTTCGCAGCTTCCTTCATCGCCTTGGTCAGTTGCACCTCGAAAGGAATGGTCATCGAAAGCGGGACTGACATCACCTTCTTGCCCGCCATGCAGGTCTTGGCGTCGAAAGCCGGCCCCGGCGGATCGAACACCGGTATCTCTTGATGCTCGGCGATCAACGCCTTGGCATCTTCCATCGGTCCGGCGGATGCTACACCGGCCGAAATTCCCAATGCAAACGCAAGCCACAGGGCAACAACCCCGGAGTTTATCCTGGACATCAGCATTCCCCTATCATTTTTGATATCGTCCACCGACGCTGTGTACCGGCGATCTTGTGATCGCAAAGTACGTACATATTCACGCCGCCGTCAATGCGGTTTGATAAAAGTTTTTGCGGCGCACAATTTATAGGCACGCTGCCTGACGGAGGGCAGAATTCCCGCAAGAGTTCAAGGATATCACAAATTGCCTGGGCCAAGGAAAAGCCGCCCACAGAAGCCCGTTTTTGATAGCCGGCGATAACAAGCCGGCACAACAAGTACGGACATTTGACTACACTTTGCTAAGGCGCCGTACCGGGCCGGGCCATACCCGAGCGGAGCTGCCGCCGGTGCGCGAGAAATGACATCACGGCCCCGACCAGCCCGAAAGCGGAAAATACAGCAAAGGCACCTCCGTAATTGCCGATCACGGAATAGAGCGCCGCAAAGCCGGAGGGGCCGACGATGACGCCGATGAAGGTATAGACCAGCACCGCACCGGTCGCCGCACCGACGCGGCCGGCCGGCGCATGGCGCGCAACGGCGGCAAGGAAGACGCCGTTCCAGCCGATGGAAGAACCGCCGAGCAGCAGGAAGACGCCCATCTGAGCGGGAAAGGCAAGCGAGGAAAGCATCGGCAATGGCAGACAGGCAAGACCCGAAATCAGGCCGATCAGCGCAAGCGTGCGGAATTCGCCACCGAGGCGGTCGGCCACGATGCCCCAGCCGATACGGCCGAAAGCGCCGGCAAGCTGCGTCGACGCCGCAAGGCCGCCGGCCGCCAGCACCCCCCAGCCTGCATCGTGGACGAGCGCAACCACCATGAAGGCTGACACGGAGAGCTGCAAGGCCGAATAGACAAGCCCCAACAAGGACAGCACGCGCAAGCCGTGGTCTTTCCAGATGTGCGCCTGCTCCTCGATGATTCCACGGCCAAATCCACGGCGAACGCCGGCCGGAGGCGTGTGCCCCGCATGGGTCGCCACCAGCCATATCCCCACAGCGACCGGGGCTGCCGCCGCAAGCGCAAGTCCGGCACGCCAGCCGACATGCATTTCCAGGACCGGCAGCACCGCGCTTGCCGCCACCCCGCCGAGCGGAACACCACTCTGTTTGAACGAAAAGACGAGATTACGCAACCGTGCGGGCGTGACCGGCGTCAGCATCTCCGATGCAGCCGGATTGTTGAGCCCATAGCCGCAACCGATGACCAGCGTCGCAGCAAGCATGAGCGGCGTGCTGGCAGAGGCCAGGCCGATAAAACCCAGTGCGAAACAGGAAAGAGCAACGACTTCGACCCATGCCCCACCGAAACGCTGGACCAGATTGCCGGCAATCGCCGAAGTCACCATGCCTGCCGCATAGATAACAGAGACCTGATAGCCGATGAAATGCGCATCAAGTCCGACGCCCACGGCAACGGCCGGCGCGAGCGCCGTCAACGCCAGCACGCTGCAGGTCGCAACGATCTGCGCGGCCGTGGCGAGCAGGAGCGTATGAATAAGAACACCGCGCGGCGCCACAGATTCCTCGGCCGTCGAAAAGGTCATGAACGCTTCTTCCGAATAAAGATGACATCTGAAAAAGTACGTACTAATTATTTCACCGTGGACGCGCAAGAGATCGCCCAGCGGGTTTCCTTTGCTCTTCCGGATAGCTATAAGAAGCGACGGAGACCGCAACGAAAGATGTAATAAGAAACGCCAGCCAACTGGCGGCAGGACAGAGGATACATATGGAGGAAGGCACTACCGCACCGGCAAGCGACTGGAGGCCGGACGGCGCAAGCACCCCGCTTTATCTTCAGGTGGCCCACCATCTCGTGCGTCGCATCGACGGAGGGGATTTCCCGGTCGGCTCGCTGCTACCGACGGAAAACGAACTCGCCTTCAATCTTGGCGTCAGTCGGCAGACCATTCGACAGGCGATCGGCATGCTGCGCAACCAGGGACGGCTCTTCGCCCGCAAGGGCGTCGGCACTCGAGTCGAGGCGCCCGCGGACCCGGCGAGGCGAAGGCTTGTTGCGCAATCGCGCTCCGAACTCTTCGAATTCGCCAACGATACGGAGTTCGTCATTACCGAACGGGAAGAAATCGCCGCGCGCGGCCGGCTGGCAACGGAACTGGGATGCCGGCCGGGACGTGTCTTTCTGCGCCTTGCCGGCATGCGGCACGCGGCAGGTGAGCGCCAGCCCTTCTCCTTCAACGAAGTCTTCCTCGACGCCCGCCTCGCGGCGGCCGTGCGCGATGCCGTTACGGTGCGAACCGCGATCTTCTCTCTTATCGAAAAGTCCACGGGCGAGAAGATCGAGGATATCGTACAGGAAATCAGACCCACCATTCTCGACGCCAAGCTTGCGGAACGCCTTGGAGCACGCGAGGGAGAACCTGCCCTGCAGGTCAGCCGGCGCTATTTCGGTTCCGGCCGCCGCCTGCTGGAATATGCCATGCAGATATTGCCGGGCGACCGCTTCACCTACACGACCATGCTGCGCATCGAATCCTGACACGACCGGCAAGCCGCATCCTTTCCCCTCCGAACACTCGCCTGCCATGCCCGCGGAATGCTCCACGTTGGCGACGATGACACTCGTTTCAGCAATCGCCTGCACCGCCGCATCAGCATTCGCACAATTTTTAGGCGAAGTTAAAATTTCATCATTTCATACTGGACAACCATTCGGAAATTTGAATTAGTACGTACATATCGCCTTGCGATCCTTCCATCACAAATAGGGGAACTCAGTATGGACATAGGCGTCTTCATTCCGATCGCGAACAATGGCTGGCTGATCTCCACCACGTCTCCACAATATCTGCCGAGCTTCGAACTCAACAAGAAGGTCGTACAGAAGGCTGAAAGCTACGGACTCGATTTCGCACTGTCGATGATCAAGCTGCATGGCTATGGCGGACCCTCGGAATTCTGGGACTACGGACTGGAATCCTTCACGCTGATGGCGAGCCTGGCGGCAGTCACCACGCGTATCAAGCTCTTCGCTTCCACCGCAGTGCTGACGCTGCCGCCGGCGATCGTCGCGCGCATGGCCTCCACGATCGAGTCGGTCGCGCCGGGCCGTTTCGGCGTCAACATCGTCTCCGGCTGGCAGTTGGCGGAATATGACCAGATGGGCCTGTGGCCGGGGGAAGCCTATTTCGGCTACCGCTATGATTATTCGAGCGAATATGTGCACATCATGAAGGAACTCTGGTCCACTGGCCATTCGAACTTCAAGGGCCAGCACTTCACCATGAACGATTGCATGCTGAAGCCACAGCCCTCGACCGAGATCAAGATCGTCGCCGCCGGGCAGAGCCCGCGCGGCATGAAATTCGCGGCGGAATATGCGGACTACAATTTCGCGCTCGGCACCGGCATCAACACGCCGACGGCCTTCGCCCCGGCGAACCAGCGACTGATGGACGCAACGGCGGAGACCGGCCGTGACGTCGGCGCCTATGTACTCTTCATGATCATAGCTGACGAGACCGATGCTCTCGCCGAAGCCAAATGGCAGAAGTACCGGGACGGCCTGGACACGGAGGCGGTGGCCTGGATGGGCGACCAGGGCGGGCGTGACAAGAACGCCGATGCGAATTCGACGGCCAAGACCATCAACCTGCCCGAGGGTGCCGTCAACATGAACATGGGAACGCTCGTCGGCTCCTACGAGAAGGTGGCCCGGATGATGGACGAGATTGCCACCCTACCCGGAACCAAAGGCATCATGCTGACCTTCGATGACTTCCTGATCGGTCTCGACCAATTCGGCCAGCGTATCCAGCCGCTCATGAAGTCGCGCGCCGCACTGCACGCAGCCGCCGCGGAATAGTCGCCATGGCCGTGCCGCCCCCTGCCGTCGTTTCCGCGCAGTGCGGTACCGCCAACCCACCCGTCTTTCCGGCCGATCCGTTTTCCGCTCCCGGGGACAGGCAGCTCAAACCGTCGCCCTGCGAGGTTTCGGTTGCCCCGCCGTCTCCCGCGCCATTTGTCGGCGCGCCACGCACAGCCGGCCTGGTGGAGCTTCTTGGCGCCTTTGCGTCGGGAACGCTGTCCCCGGCTGCGTTGCTGCAGGATCTGCGGGCCGCCGCAGCGGCGCTGCCCGCCGGACAGCAGGGCATTCTTCGTTTCGATCCGGCTGCCGACATGGCCGCCCGGGAAAGCGCCCGCCGCTGGCGGGCGGGAACCGCCCGGCCGCTTGAAGGCATCCCCTTCGCGGTCAAGGACATCATCGATGTCGAAGGCATGGCGGTCACCTGCGGCTCACACCTCGCAGGCGACAGGATCGCCGAACACGACGCCCCCGTGATCGCCTGCCTGAGAGCGGCTGGCGCCATACCCTTCGCGATGGCAGCCACCACCGAATATGCGGCCGGCTCTCCGTTCAACCCGCGCTTCGGTACGGTCACCAATCCATGGAATGCCGGCCGATGGACCGGAGGCTCTTCCACCGGCTCCGGCGCCGTACTGGCCGCAAGGCTCGCCCCTTTCGCACTGGGAACGGATACGGGCGGCTCCATTCGTGTTCCCTCGGCCTGGTGTGGTGTCACGGGGCTGAAGCCCACCCGCTCGCGGGTGTCCCGCGACGGGGTCGCATGCCTATCCTGGACGCTCGACCACGTCGGCCCCATGGCCCGCTCGGCGATCGACATCGCCCGCATATTGCCTTTCATGGCGGAGGGGCCGGACGTGCGCCTGACCCAGGCCTGTTCGGACCTCGCCACCGCGCCCCGCGCCGGTCAGACGCTTTCCGGACTCACGATAGGCGTCGCCTCCGGCTGGTTCACGCATAGGGTCGATGCATGCGTGCTTGAGAAATGGCGCGCGATGCTCGCGGTTGCGCAAGCAGCAGGTGCCCGGCTCGTCGACCTGCCTGCCCTCCCCGTAGAGGAATGGCATGATGCCGGATGGACGATCCTGCTGAGCGAACTCGCCGCGCATCATCGCCGCCATATGCACCGGCGCAGCGAATACGATGCGGGCTTCCTTGCGCGTCTCGAAACCGGACTGCGGTTTTCGGCCGCCGACTACGGCGAGGCGCTGGCACTGCGGCGCCAGGCGATCGACGCTTTCGACGATGTTTTCGCGCAGGTCGATCTCATCATGACACCAGGTCTTGGCGGCGAGGCGGGGACGCTGCAGGGGCTGCGCGTGAGCATCGACGACGAGGACCTCCCCTTTCAAGAAGTGATTTCGCGTAACACGATGGTCTTCGACCTCACCGGGCTTCCGGCTTTGATGATGCCGTCCGGCTTTGGCCGCCAGGATTTGCCGACGGCCGTGCAGATCGTCGCCGCGCGAGGCAAAGACGACCTCTGCCTCAGGGCCGGCATCACCTTGCAGCAGCGCACGGCATGGCATCTTTCCATCCCTCCGGGCGCCGGCATTGAAGGAGCGGGCAAGTGAACGATGATCTGCTCGAAAACTACCGCAAGGCCTACGACAACCGTGTCGGCTTCGGAAAGCGCCCCGCTCTCGTGCTCGTGGACTTCGTAGAAGCCTATTTCGATCCCGGCTGTCCGCTCTATGCTGGCGTCGAACCGGTCCTTGAGGCCGCCTTGGAAATCCGCAACGCGGCGCGCCGGAAAAATGTACCGACCGTGTTGACCAACGTTGTCTATCAGTCAAGCGGGGTGGACGGCGGACGCTTTTTCGAAAAGGCGCCGCCGCTCGGCTGTTTCGTTTCCGGCAACCCAATGGGCGCCTGGCCAAAGGGACTGACGCCATATCCGGACGAGTTGGTGGTCTCGAAGCAGTATCCAAGCGCTTTCTTCGGCACCTCGCTCGCT
>JASGEG010000376.1:0-11719 GCA_047606605.1 Rhizobium sp. | reverse complement strand
GATGACAGGATCATCGGTCGGTGCGGAGAACTGCAGGACGCGCTCCACTTCCATAACGATCTCGTCGCCCAGTGCTTCGTATATGGTTTTCCCTATGAGCTCGACTCCAGTCCTCCCATGCAGCGTTCCAAAACAATCGTTGGCACTGACATGCGCCAGACCAACTGGCGCCTGCCTATAGAGGTAACGGCCCGATTGCTACCGCGGGGAATATGCCTTGACGCGTGCGACGATGTCTTCGTCGAGAACGTAGCAATCGAGGAACTCCTGCCATTTTTCGGCTGATCGACGCGCCTCAGTCAGCATCTGCCTGAGTTCGTCAATGCCATCGTCGGTCAGAGCGGGTGTGCTCTCGTCATCTCCGGTCAAGACGCTAATGATATTCCCATAGGTCAGGTTGTCATCATCGCTGATGATCTCCCGGAGGAGGTCGACGTCCTCATCAAGGATTTCGGCGACATAGTCGATGGTGAAGACGAAGCTGATCATTGCCATCAGGCGGCCTCGGCGCAGATGATTGCCGCTGTCGGCTTCCAGTTCCACATGTGGACGGCTCCCACTTGCAAGTGTTTTTTGCTGAAAGGCCGGCTGAAATCCCGCTCAAAAAATCGCCGTGCGCGCATGAGACCCCCGTTCGGCTGACGCCCTCGTGGACAGATCTTCTACGGCATCCAATACGTTCAGATATTTTCACTCCGTCTCGGGGCAAAAAGCGCAGATCATTTCTCTACTAATTATATGGATTATGGGAATCGTTGACCGCCCTGAAAATTTGGCATTTCCCACGCTCGTTTCGAAGGAACCATTCGATGCCCCAACAATCCAGCCATCCAGAAACCCTTGCGCTTCATGCCGGCTGGCGGGCGGATCCAACAACGGGTGCCGTAGCCGTGCCGATTTATCAGACGACGTCATTCCAATTCCGGGACACCGATCACGCGGCCAATCTGTTTGCGCTCAAGGAACTCGGAAACGTCTATACCCGGATAGGCAACCCGACCGCCGATGTTCTGGAACAAAGGATTGCCGCCATTGAGGGCGGTGTCGCAGCTCTTGCTTTGTCGTCCGGCCAAGCCGCATCGGCCTTCGCCGTGCAAAATCTCGCCAAGGCAGGCGACAACATCGTCAGCTCAACCGACCTTTACGGCGGCACATGGAATCTCTTTGCCAATACGCTGAAGGATCAGGGAATCGAGGTTCGCTTCGTCGATCCGGGCGATCCGGAAAACTTCCGCCGTGCCACGGATGATCGCACCCGGGCCTATTATGCGGAAACTCTGCCCAACCCGAAACTTGTGGTATTCCCCATTGCGGAAGTCGCTTCGATCGGGCGCGAATATGGAATTCCGCTCATCGTTGACAATACGGCCGCGCCTATCCTCACTCGTCCGCTCGATCATGGCGCTGCTATCGTAGTGCACTCGACGACAAAATATATCGGCGGGCACGGAACCTCGATCGGCGGCATTATAGTTGATGGCGGCAATTTCGATTGGGCCGGCCACCCCGAGCGGCAACCGGCTCTCAACACCCCCGACAGAAGCTATCACGGCGCAATATGGACGGAGGCAGTCAAGGAACTCGGCCCCATCTCTTACATCATCAAGGCGCGAGTAACACTCCTGCGCGACCTCGGAGCCGCGATTTCGCCGTTTAACGCCTTCCAGATCATTCAGGGCATCGAAAGCCTGCCGTTGCGGATCGAACGACATGCTAGCAACGCTGCGGCCGTCGCGGAGTTTCTTTCAAAACGGCCGGACGTTGCCAACGTCATCTATCCTTCCAGGCAATCGGGTATTCAAAGGGAGCGAGCCGACAAGTATCTGCGCGGCGGGTATGGCGGCCTTGTCGGATTTGAGCTGCATGGCGGCCTTGAAGCTGGTCGAGCATTCATCAATAATCTGAAACTTCTCTATCACGTGGCGAATATCGGGGACTCGCGCAGCCTCGCGATTCACCCGGCAACGACCACCCATTCCCAGCTTTCCCCCGAGGAGCAGCTTGCATCGGGCGTATCCGAGGGCTACGTGCGCCTGTCCGTCGGCATAGAGCATATCGAAGACATCGTCGCCGACATCGAGCAAAGCCTGAACGCAGTCAAAAACGGTGCGAGATAATCGAAACATCGACTTGGCCGAAGCGCCCGTATCGAGCCGCACACATTGCTGGTTCGGTGCGACGATTTCAATCTTTGCATGTATTGCGCACCTGGCAGCACTGCACCGAAACCGTTGCGTTTTTTCAAACGGTCCATGCGCAAATCAACGCTTGTCGATGCTGTACCGCAGTGCAAACCTGACGCCCGTTCGCATCGACTTTACCGAAAGCATCCGAGTGCCGCTCGACCTCAAAACCTTGCCGAAAGCCGAAATCCACATCCATCTTGAGGGATGTTTCGACAGGCGAACGATCGTCGGGCTGGCGGCGGAAAACAACGTGCCACTGCCGCGCCAGGAAAATGAACTGCTGTCTTTTACCGGCCTTTCGGACTTCCTGAGTTTTCTCGATTTCATCTGCGGGCTCTGCCGAACGCCGGAACAGCTTGCGAAGACGGCCTATGCCTTCTGCGAGCGGCTGCGCGATGCGGGAACCCGCTATGCCGACGTCATCGTCAACCCGACTCACTGGCACTCGTGGCGTCGCAACATCGGCAGCATGATCGATGCGCTCGACGCCGGGTTCCGCGCCGCCGAGCAGGATGGCCTTCCCCCCGTAGGCCTCTGTGTCAGCCTGCTTCGCCAGCAGAGCGTGCAGGAAGCAATGGAGCTGGTGCAGGAACTGGACCGGCTGCGCCACCCGCGCGTCGTCGCGCTATCGATCGACGGCAACGAGGCCGCCTCGGGACGGACCGGCGAGAAATTCGCCGAAGCCTTTCACTATGCCGGCCGGATTGGACTGAAGAAGACGGCCCATGCCGGCGAATCCAGCGGACCGGCGGGCGTTCGCGACGCGATCTTCCTGCTCGAGGCGGATCGAATCGACCACGGCGTGCGGGCCATTGAGGACGAGGAACTCCTGCGTATCCTGGTTGACCGCCAGATCGCGCTGGGCGTCTGCCCCACATCCAACCTCGTTCTCGGCCTCTATCCGTCTTTGTCCGATCATCCGCTGGAGCGTCTGCGCAAGGCCGGCGTGCCGGTTTCGGTCAACACTGACGATCCGGCCCTTCTGGAAACCGACCTACCGGAAGAGATCGGCAAATGCGCCGGCGCCTATGGTTGGGACAAGGAGACATGCCGGCAGCTCGCCGCGACCTCGATCCGCGCATCCTTCGCCAATGTCGACATCAAGGCACGGCTGCTCCAGGATCTCGACCAATGGTAAACGGACCGGCCGCTGCTGCCATCATCGCGATAGCCGCCTGCGGTCAGGCGAATGCCGCGGAGATCGACCTTCGCGCCTGGGCCAACAGCCTGCCTGTGGCTTTCTCTGTTTCCGGCGTCAAAAACGAGCCGACCTATCTGGCGGCGATCGACATCTGGCGGCAGGGCGACCGCATCACCATCCGCGGCGGCGCCCCGGCCTGGATGGATCGATCGGTCGAGGCCGTTGACGTTCATGCGGACGGGACGATGACCCATGCGATCTGCCCCGCTGGGATGGATTGCAGCGGGACCAGCGTAGCGGCCGGCTTTCTGTCGACCGCCAGCGTGATCGCCGCAGCCCGCACCGGGCGCCTACACGGCAGCGTGCCGGTCGAAGCCTACGGTCCGTTCCAGGTCCTGTGCATCCCGGCCGAGCAATTGGCGATCCGCGACCCGATCCTCGATCCCTGCTTCGAGATCAGTAGCGGTGCGGCAATCGCGCAAAAACATCGCACCAGCCACCGGTTTGACGGGCCCTCCCTCGATCCTTCGTCGATCGGGATCGATCTGTCCTCGAAATCTTCTCTTCCATCCTCTCTCGCACCAAAGGAAAACGCTTCATGATGTCCCTGAAAGCCCTGGGGCTTGCGGCAACGCTGGCCATCTCCGGCCTGTTCACCACCACCGCCCTCGCGGACCCCTTGAAGGTGGTGCTGCTGGTTCCCGGTCACACCAATGACGGCTCGTTCAACCAGGTCGCTCGCGAAGCCACCGAGAAGCTGCAGAAGGAAGGCGACATCAAGCTCGAAATCCGCGAATCCATGGCCGACCCCAGCAAGTCGGAGCCGGTCATCCGCCAATATGCCTCGATGGGTTATGACCTGATCATCGGCCACGGCATCGAGCTCTCCGAGCCGATCCTCAAGATCGCCAAGGATTTTCCGAAAGTTCATTTTGCGGCCTCGGGCGGCCCCGATCTCGCCGGCCGCCTGCTGCCGAACGTCGACGGCTGGACCTATGATTTCGGCCAGCAGGGCTATCTCGGCGGCTTCATCGCCGGCAAGATGGCCGGTGTCGGTACGGTCGGCATGGTCGGCGGGCCCCAGCTCGCCTTCGTCAAGGCATCCCACAACGGTTTCAAGCAGGGCCTGAAGGAAGGCAATCCGGACGCCAAGGTGATTGAGACCTACACAGGCTCCTTCGATGACGCACAGAAGGCCGCCGAAGTCACGCGTGGCATGATCGCTCAGGGCGCGAGGCTTGTCTGGACCTCGGGCGACGGCATCGGCAACGGCGTCGCGGCAGCGGCCGCCCAAGACGACGCGCTGACGATCGGCGTGACCGGCGAGGCCGGTGGCAATGCCGCCAAGGTCAACATCGTCAGCGTCGTGCTCGACATGTACCCGACCTACAAGACCTATATCGACGACATCAAAGCCGGCGCCTTCGGCAAGAAGTTCCTGGTATCCGGTATCGGCAACAAGGGCCTGATCATGACTCCGGTCAATGCGGCCGCCGACGCGAAGCTGCCGGACGACCTGGCGAAGCAGGTCGACGGCCTGGTCGCCGACCTCGCCAGCGGCAAGTTGCAGCTGCCGAACTTCTTCCAGTAAGGACCGCCTCTTGTCCGCTACCGCCGTTATCGCCCGCAAGGTCACCAAGCGCTTCGGCGCCTTGACGGCGCTCGCCGATGCGTCGATCACGCTTCGCTACGGCGAGGTGTCGGCGATCGTCGGCGAGAACGGCGCGGGCAAGTCGACGCTCGCCAAGATCATCGCAGGCATCCTCGCCTGCGATGACGGTGAGATCGAACAGGACGGCGGGAGTGTCCAATCCTGGTCGCGGCGCGAGGCGATCGCCGCCGGCATCGGCTTCGTGCCGCAGACGCTCTCCTTCATTCCAACGCTCACCATCGTCGAGAACCATCTTCTCGCCGCTGAGGGATGGCGGCTGGACAAGCGCGCGGCAACCGCCGCACTCACCCGCACGGCGGCCGAAATGGGCGTCTCGCTGGCGCTCGCCACTCCGGTCGAAAGGCTCAGCCTGCCCGAGCGGCAGATGGGCGAGATCGTCTCCGCCGTCGCGGCAGGCGCGAAAATCCTGCTCCTGGACGAGCCGACATCCGCGCTCGGCCCTCTGGAGGTCAAGCAGCTCATCGCCACAATCCGTCGCCTGGCGTCCGGCGGAACGGCGATCGGCCTCGTCACCCATCGCATCGCGGAGGTGCTCGAAGGCGCGGACCACATCACCGTGCTGCGCGGCGGCCGCGTGATGCTCGACTGTCCAACACACGGGCTGAATGCCGACGCCGTCGCCCGCATGATGGTTGGCGAGCGCGACCGCCAGCCGCCGCGCCGCATCACGGTCACCTCGACCTGGACCCGGCTCGAGGTGAAAAATCTGACGGTCAAGGGCGAGAACCAACCGATCCTGTCGGATCTGTCCTTCTCCGTCCGCCAGGGCGAGGTTTTATCGATCGCCGGTGTATCGGGCGCGATGCAGCCGGCACTTGCCGAGTGCCTGGCAGGCCTCAGCAGACCGGATGTCGGCACCGTCATTGTCGATGGCGACGAGGTGACCGGCGAACCGGCCCGCACGGCGGCAAGGGGCCTCGCCTATATTCCGGAAGACCGGCTCCAGGGCGTGGCGCCGGGCCTCACCAACGCCGCCAATGCCAGCCTTTTGCATCTGCGCGACGACGGCTTCACGGCATTCGGCCTGCGCAGGCCGGTAGCCGAGCATCGGCTGGCGGAGAAGGTGATTGCCGATTTCGACGTCCGCCCACCCAATGCCGGCCTGCCGTCTGCCGGCCTCTCCGGCGGCAATCTGCAAAAACTGCTCGTCGGCCGCGAGCTCGAGCGAAAGCCGGGCGTGATCGTCGCACACGGGCCGACACAGGGCCTCGACCTTGCCGCCGCCGCCGCCATCCGCGGCGCGATCGTAAAGGCGGCCGCCGACGGCGCCGCTGTCGTGGTGATGTCCGCCGACCTCGATGAGCTGATGGAAATGGGGCACCGCATGATCGTGCTCTCCAACGGCCGCATCAGCGCCGAATTCGATTTGCACCAACCCGTGGACATGACGGCCCTCGGTCAGGCCATGACCGATACGACCACGATGGAGACCATCCCATGACCGACCTGCCGATCAATTTTCCCGCCACCGGTGCCTCCATCGCGCCGACGGTCGCCGAGCTGATGAAGTTCCGGCTGGTGGCGGCCGGCAAGGAAAAGCCCGACCTCATCATCCGCGGCGGCAAGGTGCTCGCGCTGCACATCGGTGAAGTATTGGAACGCGACGTCGTCATTTCCGGCCGGCACATCGCCGCGGTGACGCCGGTCGGCTATTTTGACGCCGACGAGATCATCGACGCGACCGGTTACTTCGTCGCCCCGACCTTCATCGATGCGCATCTCCACATCGAATATACAAAGCTCGTGCCCGGCGAGCTCGCCCGCTTGTCCGTGCCGCGCGGCACGACGATGGTGCTCGCTGACGCCAACTGCATCGCCAACGTGCTCGGCGAGGATGGTCTCGACTATATGGGTCAGACCGCGACGCCGCTGCGCATCCTGCGGCAGGTCTCCCACAAGGTGCCGCAGGCACCCGAGCTCGAACTCGGCGGCGCGCATCTGACGACCGGGCAGATCGCCGCGCGCGTCCAACGACCGGATGCCGCTGCGCTCGGCGAATCCAATCCCTTCAACCTCGACCTCAGTTCGGCCCAGAAGGCGGTTGCCGCGATCACCGCCGGCAAGCGCATCACCGGCCATACCGCGCTGCTCGAAAACGAGCCGCTGTGGGCCTATCTGGCCGGCGGTGTCGGCGACGATCATAATGCGCACAAGACGAAGGATGTGGTCGAACGCCTGCGGCTCGGCGCCATGCTGACCGTCATGGCCGGCAGCATGAACGACAACGTCCCGCATGTCTTCGAAGATATCCCGGCGCTGAAAGACGGGCTGTCCCATATCTGCTTCTGCGCCGACGACAAGCTCGTCGAAGACCTCGACCGCCAGGGGCATATCGACCACCACGTCCGCCAGGCGATCGCCTGCGGCGTCGAGCCCCTGAAGGCATGGCGCATGGCGACGCTTTCGCCGGCGCTCTACTATCGGCTCGATCATCTCATCGGATCGATCACGCCGAGCCGGCTCGCCGACCTGCAACTCGTGGCCGACCTCGCCGAGGCTCGCCCGCATCTCGTCATCGTCGGCGGCAAGGTGGTGGCCCGCGACGGCAAGGCGCTGTTCGAGAATGCCGACCCGGTCCCGGACTTCACGAAGAATACCATCCATATCAACGCCAATATCGCCGCCGCCTCTTTCGGAACCAAGGCCGAGGGCAACAAAGCCTGGATCCAGGGCATGGAGATGTATGACGGCTACTTCAAGCGCGCCTTCCATGCCGAGCTCGACGTGGTCGACGGCAAGGTGATCTGCGACACGGACCGCGATATCCTCAAGGTCGCCATCGTCGACCGGCACCATGCGACGGAGAGCGTCGGCGTCGGCTTCGTCAAGGGTTTCGGCTTGAAGCATGGAGCAATCGCCGCCACCACCAATTGCGAGAACCAGAACCTCGTCATCGTCGGCACCTCTGATGAGGAAATCGCGGCTGCGGCCCGCGCCATTGAGGAGATCGGCGGCGGCTATGTCGTCGTGGCGAGCGGCAAGGTGCTCGCCACCGTTCCGCTGCCGGTCGCCGGCTGCATGAGTGATGAGCCCTGGGAAACCGTCCGCGACCAGTCGATCGCCTGCGACGCCGCGGCCGTGACGATCGGCTGCACGATGCATGCGCCGTTCCTGATCATGTCCTTCATCGGCCTCGTCGGCGTTCCCGATCTCGGCCTGACGGAGCGCGGCCTGGTGGAGACCAAGACGCAAAGCTTCACCGACCTCGTCCTCGGACTGCAGGGCGGGCTCGTCTGCTGCCGCTGCCCGAGCCACATGCACGACGTCCACAAGGTTATGGACCCCGCCCGGTTCGAGGCGGTCGAAGTCTAGGAAGAATATTCGATGACGCAGAGATTGACATCCGGCCTGCCACCCCTGCTCGGCGCCGCCTTCCCGCCAGTCGCGATCGCGGCAGAGCATCTGGACGCCCTGGCCGCCCTGCAGGAAGTCCTCGACCGGAACATCGCACCGCTGGCGGCCAAGACCGACGAGATCGGCCGCTACCCGACGGCATCCATCGCCGCGCTGAAGGGCGCCGGATTCCTGAAGGCCGTGCTGCCGCCTGAACTCGGCGGCCTCGGCGTACCGCACCGGGTCTCGATGGAGGCGCAGCTGCGCATCGCCATCGCCGATTCCGCCGTGGCGCAGCTCTACAAGGTGCATGACGAGATCGTCCGCGAAATCCTCACCTATTGCCCGCCGGAGCTGAAGCCGCGTCTCGCGCGCGCCATCGTCGAGGACAAGGCGATCATCGGGCTTGCCGTCGCCGAGACCGGCCGCAAGGTCGACGACCCGATGACGACGACCGCGACCGAGAAGGCCGACGGCGGCTTCTTCGTCCATGGCCGAAAGATCTACACGACCGGCGCCGCCGAAGCCGATTACATCGCCACCTGGGCCTATAACGCCGCCGTGCCGGACATCCAGACCAACCCGCTCGCCGGCATGCAGCTCAACCTCATTCCGTCGACGCATCCCGGCGTCACCATACATCGAGACTGGGATGCCCTCGGCCAACGGGGCACCGATTCCGGAACCATCACCTTCGACCACGTCGAGACCGACCCGCTGTGGAAAGCCTCTATACCGGGGCAATTCTCACCGCCGCATGCCTCGCTGCGCTATCAGGTCGGCTTTGCGGCCATCATGATCGGCGTCGGCATCGCCGCGCTCCGCGACGCCGCGGCCTTCGTCCCGTCCAAGAGCCGTCCCTGGCCTTCGGCTGGCGTCGACAATGCCGCTGACGACCCGCATACGAGACGCATGACGGGCGAACTAACGGCGGGCCTCGTCTCGGCCTATATGCTGATGATTGCCACCGCCGACCTGCTTGATGCCTATGAACGCGGCGAAGTCGGCCGCACGCAGCTCGCCATCCCCGTCTACGCGGCCAAGGTCGCCGCCCACAATGCGGCACTCGCCGCCACGTCGGAAATCTTTGCACTGATGGGAACGCGAGCGGCAACCCGCGCCAACGGCTTCGACCGACATTGGCGCAATGCCCGTATCCTTTCCCTGCATGACCCTGTCTCGTGGAAGTCCGCCGAGATCGGCCGTCACGTGCTGACCGGATGGGAGCCGGAACCGGGGCTCTACCAATGACGGCCGCCACCTTGCGACACCGGGTCGTCCTGACAAGGGCGGCCTGGGCCATCCTCATCGTGCTCGTGGCGCTTACCCTGCTGATCCAGCTCGCCGGCGCCAACCCGATCGACGCCCTCCTCGCCCTGCTGCGCGGCGCCTTCGGCGAGCGCTACGTCATCGCCGAAACGCTGGTGACGGCCACCCCGCTGGCGCTCGTGGCGCTCGGCGTCATGCCAGCCTTGCGATCCGGCATATTCACGATCGGCTCGCAGGGCCAACTGGTCGCTGGTGCCGCCCTGTCGACCGCGGTCATCCAGGCAAATGCCGGCGCTTCCACGCCCATCCTCCTCGTCTTTGGCTGCCTTGCGGGCATCCTCGGCGGGGCCGTCTATGCGCTGCTGCCTGCTCTTCTGCGCGCCTATCGGGGCGTCAATGAAATCCTCTCGACGCTGCTTTTGAACTATATCGCCGGATACGGCCTGCTCTGGGCCCTGAAGGGACCGCTCGGCTCGTCGATGCAGACGGCGACGCCGCGGAGCGATCCCCTGCCCGACACCGCTTTGATCGCCAACATCCTGGATGGAACGCGGCTGCATGCCGGCGTCTTCGCCGTCCTGATCCTGGCGGCGGCGATCTGGTATTGGACCCGCACTCGCTCCGGCCTCGTCTATTTCCTCTTCGCCGAACGGCCGCAGCTTGCCGCCCGCCTCGGGCTTTCGACGCCCGGCGCTGTGGCGAAGACCATGCTCTTTTCCGGGGCCTCCGCCGGCTTCGCCGGCTGGGTTCAGGTGGCCGGCGTGACCCATACGCTCTATCCGAGCGTCGACGGCGGCCTCGGCTTCTCCGGTATTCTCGTCGCCGTGCTGGGCGGGCTGAACCCAGTCGCGATCGTCATCGCAGCCCTCCTCTTCGGTGCGCTGTCGACCGGCGCGCAGGGCATGCAGATCGGCACCTCGGTGCCTGCGGCCATCGCCATCGTGGCACAAGGCTTCGTGCTCCTTGCGGTCGCGCTGATGGCTGGCAGCAGGATGCGCGCGGCAAGTGCCAGTCGTAGCAAGCCAACGCCGGCCACCGCCAAAGACGGAGCATCGGCATGAGCTTCGTTGATCCCATCTTCTGGGTCATCGTCTTCGGCGGCATGCTGCGGCTAGCGACGCCGATTTTCCTCGCAGCGCTTGGCGAAATGATCACGGAGCGCAGCGGCACGCTCAATCTTGGCATCGACGGCATCATGACCGCCGGGGCCTTCAGCGCCGTCGTCTGTGCCCAGGCGCTCGGATGGCAAGCGGGGTTGCTCGGCGCGGCCCTGACCGGCGCGCTTTATGGTCTTGTCGTCGCCTTCGTAGTCGTCAAGGCCGGCGCCAATCAGATCATTGCCGGCATCGCCATTTCGCTCGTCGGCACCGGCCTGACATCCTTCCTCTTCCAGGTCTGGCAGCCCTCCGGCGATACGGCAATCTTTGTGCCTCTGGCGCCGAACGTCATCGTGCCCTACCTCAGCACAATCCCCCTCATCGGCCCGGTGCTGTTCAAGCAGAACTTGATCACCTACGGCGCCCTGCTGATCCTTTGCATCGCCGTCTGGCTGTTCAAATATACCAAGCTTGGGCTTGTGCTTCGCGCCGTCGGCGATGGCGCCGCAGCGGCGGAAATGCGCGGCATAAACACCGACCGGGTTCGCATGGTCGCGATCACCGTCGGCGGATGCCTGATGGGCCTCGGCGGCGCGGCAATCACACTCGGCTTCCTCGGCTCCTATAATGACGGGCTGACGAACGGACGCGGTTATGTGGCGCTCGCGGTCGTCATCATCGGACGCTGGTCGCCGGTCGGCGCTCTCGCCGGCGCCTTCCTATTCGCATTCTTCGACAGTTTGTCGCTGCGCATCCAGGACGGCATTTCTTTCCTACCCAACGAAGCTTTCTCGATACTGCCCTATGCGATGACGCTGCTCGTCCTCGTCGCCACGGCGCGCTCGAAGATCGCGCCCCGGGAACTCGGGAAATAGGCGGCTGGCGGGACATCCGGTTCCCATGAGACACCGGCAAATCCTGGCGTAAGCATCCGAGTTGAGCCGCCTTGCGCTTGGGCGATGATTTTTAGGAATTTGTCTCCTTGTCGAAGAGAGCACAAGGAGTTGAGCGGATGGAAGTT
>JASGEG010000375.1:0-11569 GCA_047606605.1 Rhizobium sp. | reverse complement strand
CTGTATCCGCGAATTTTCAAGGGGCTGTCAACTTACGCGCCAATCGGTTACTTATCGGCTGTGAAAGGCCGCATGAGCCTTGCCAGTCGCCGCCGGGAGCCATGATGTCCGAAGCCAGAACCACCAAGAGCCGCGCAAAGAGCGTCAAGGCCGAGACCGGAACGCAAGTGGCCGCGAATCTGACGGCCGAACGGCCGCGTCTCAGGGATGCGGAGCGCACCAGCAAGGCCATCCTGGCGGCCGCGACCAAGGAATTTGCCGAGCGTGGTTATGGCGGCGCCCGTGTCGACGCCATCGCCGAGCGCGCCAAGATCAACAAGCGCATGCTCTATCATTATTTCGGCGGCAAGGATGCGCTCTATGTCGCCGTTCTCGAAGGCAGCTACGTCGCCATCCGCTCGGCGGAGGCAAGGCTTGACCTCTCGCATCGCGACCCTAAGGACGGCATGCGGGAGCTGGTTGTTTTCACCTGGAAATACTTCCTGGATCATCCGGAGTTTCTCGGCATCCTCAGCACGGAGAACATGCACAAGGCCCGCTTCCTGAAGCGGTCGGCGCGGATTTTCGCGCTGCATTCGCCGCTGGTGGCCGAAATTTCCGGCCTGCTCGATCGCGGCGCCGCCGCCGGCGATTTCCGGCCGGACTGTGATCCGGTGAAGATCTATATGAGCATTGCCGCACTCGGCTCCTTCTTCCTGACGAACCGCTGGACGCTGTCGACGATCTTCCAGCGCAACCTTTCCGACAAGTCGGAAATCGATGCCTGGGGCGAGCATATCGTCGAGGTCATCTTCGCCTATCTGCGCCCCTGAGGGCTTCACGCCGCGCAATTCCCGCAAATCGGCTCGTCCGCTCAACCGTCATCCTCGATGATCGTTGACAGCGGCGCTTCGTCATGCCAGTTTTGTAACTATATAGTTATTTATGGGAGGAAGAGACATGGCGACAAAGCCGATCGGCATCATCATGCACGGCATCACCGGCCGCATGGGATACAATCAGCATCTGGTGCGTTCGATCCTGGCGATCCGCGAGCAGGGCGGCGTGCTGCTCTCCAATGGCGACAGGCTGCTGCCCGATCCGATCCTGGTCGGCCGCAATGCGGACAAGATCGCCGAGGTCGCCCGCAAGCACGGTCTTTCCAAAACCACCACCGATCTCGATGCCGCGCTTGCCGATCCCCACAACACGATCTTCTTCGATGCCGGCTCGACGCAGATGCGCGTTGCGCTGTTGGAACGGGCGATCGCCGCCGGCAAGCATGTCTATTGCGAAAAGCCGATTTCCGAGACGCTGGACGAGGCGCTGTCCGTCGCCGCTTCGGCCGAGCGCCGCGGCGTCAAGAATGGCGTCGTGCAGGACAAGCTCTATCTCCCGGGCCTGCGCAAGATCGCCATGCTGCGCGACAGCGGCTTCTTCGGCAAGATCCTCTCGGTGCGCGGCGAGTTCGGCTATTGGGTGTTCGAGGGCGATTGGGGTGTGAAGGCGCAGCGTCCCTCCTGGAACTACCGCAAGGCGGAAGGCGGCGGCATGATCCTCGATATGCTGCCGCATTGGCGCTATGTGCTCGACAATCTCTTCGGCGAGGTCAAGGCCGTGAGCTGCCTCGGCGCCACCCATATTCCAAGCCGCGTCGACGAAAACGGCAAGACCTATGTCGCCGATGCCGACGATGCCGCCTATGCCACCTTCGAGCTGGAGGGCGGCGTCATCGCCCATATCAACTCCTCCTGGGCGGTGCGTGTGCGCCGCGACGATCTCGTCACCTTCCAGGTGGACGGCACGCATGGCTCGGCGGTCGCCGGCCTGATGCGCTGCTGGACACAGCATCGCGTCAACACGCCGAAGCCGGTCTGGAACCCCGACCAGCCGCAGCCGATCAATTTCTTCGACACCTGGGACGAGGTGCCGGATACGCAGGTCTTCGACAATGGTTTCAAGGCGCAGTGGGAGGATTTCCTGCGCCATGTCGCGGAAGATGCGCCGTGGAAGTTTACCCTGCGCGAAGGCGCCAAGGGCGTGCAGCTGGCCGAACTCGCGCAGAAGAGTTCGGCGGAGCGGCGCTGGGTCGACGTTCCCGCGCTTGCCGCTCACTAGGAGGCGAAGAAGAGCATGGCCAAAACCCTTCGCCTGCCCGGTGCCGATGGCAGGCTCGCCGATTTCACCCTCGTCAATGCGCCGCTTTCGCCGCCGGAGCGGCCGGCGGGCGGCCATCGCTTCAATCGCGTCGCCTTCGCCGCCGCCCATGTCGTCGTCGATCCCTTCGCCGACAACGATCCCTGGCTCGACCGCAACATCGATTGGGAGCGCACCATCGCCTACCGCGAATATCTCTGGGATCTCGGCCTCGGCGTGGCCGAAGCCATGGATACGGCGCAGCGCGGCATGGGGCTCGACTGGAGCGGGGCGAAAGAGCTGATCACCCATGCGCAATCCGCAGCCCGTAACCGTCCGGACGCGTTGATCGCCTATGGCGCCGGCACCGATCATCTCACACCCGGCCCGGATGTGACCATCGACGACGTCATTCGCGCCTATGAGGAGCAGGTCGCTTTCGTCGAGGGCGAGGGCGGGCGTATCATCCTGATGGCAAGCCGGGCGCTGGCCGCCGCCGCCAGGGGACCGGACGATTATGCCCGCGTCTACAACCGCATCCTCGGGCAGGTGAAGGAGCCGGTGATCATCCATTGGCTCGGTTCGATGTTCGATCCGGCGCTGGCGGGCTATTGGGGCTCGGCCGACGACATGCGCGCAATGGATACGGCGGTCGCCATCATCAACGACAACGCCGCCAAGGTCGATGGCGTGAAGATCTCGCTGCTGTCGGCGGAAAAGGAGATCGTCATGCGCCGGCGTCTCGATCCGCGCGTGAAGATGTATACGGGCGACGACTTCAACTATGCCGAACTGATTGCCGGCGACGATCAGGGCTATTCGCACGCGCTGCTCGGCATTTTCGACGCGATCGCGCCGGCGGCGAGCGCGGCGCTGTCGAAGCTTGCCGGGAACGATCTCGATGCCTTCCACCAGATGCTGGCGCCGACCGTGCCGCTGTCGCGCCATATCTTCAAGGCGCCGACCCGCTTCTACAAGACCGGCGTCGTCTTTCTCGCCTATCTCAACGGCTTCCAGGATCATTTCCAGATGCTCGGCGGCCAGCAGAGCACGCGCTCCATCCTGCATCTCTCGGAGCTGTTCCGCCTGGCGGATGCGGCGCGTATCCTGCGCGACCCCGATCTTGCCGTGCGGCGGATGAAGACGATCCTCGCCACCGTCGGCGTCGACTAGAGCATGTCGCGCAAAACTGCGCAGCGGTCTTGCGATCACGATACGCGTGAAATCAAGGATTTAACGTGCAACACGCGAATCTTGGAGATCGCGATGCGCTTTAAATGACTGATCCGGGAGGAGCATCAGCATGGCTATAGAGGGCCTGTCCATCAATCTTGCCACCGTGCGCCAGCAATATGACATGCGCCAGGCGGTCGAGGCCTGCCTGAAGCAGGATATCGTCGCCATCGCCCCCTGGCGCGATCAGGTGCACAAGATCGGGCTTGCGGAAGCGGCAAGGATCGTTGTCGACAACCGGCTGAAGGTCACCGGCCTTTGCCGTGGCGGCATGTTTCCGGCCGCCGATCCGGAGGGGCTGAAGGCGGCGATTGACGACAACAGGCGGGCGATCGACGAGGCGGCGGCGCTGAATGCCGATTGCCTCGTGCTGGTCGTCGGCGGCCTGCCGAAGGGATCGAAGGATATCGGCCGGGCACGCGAAATGGTTGCCGACGGCATCGCAACGATCCTGCCGCATGCGCGCAGCGCCGGCATTCCGCTGGCGATCGAGCCGCTGCACCCGATGTATGCCGCCGACCGCGCCTGCGTGAACACGCTGGAGCAGGCGCTCGATATTTGCGACCTTCTGGGCGAAGGCGTCGGTGTCGCCATCGATGTCTATCACGTGTGGTGGGACCCGAAGCTTTACGGGCAGATCGCCCGCGCCGGCGCCGGTGGCCGGATTTTGGCGCATCATATCTGCGACTGGCTGGTGCCGACCACGGATCTGCTGCTCGACCGCGGCATGATGGGTGACGGTGTCATCGACCTGAAAGGCATCCGCGCCGCCATCGAGAAGGCCGGCTATTTCGGTCTGCAGGAAGTGGAAATCTTCTCCGAGGCGAACTGGTGGACGCGGCCGGGGGAGGAGGTGCTCTCCACCTGCGTCGATCGTTTCCGCACCGTCTGCTGAGCGACCATCGGACCGAAGTATGGAAACAAAAACGCCGGGCCACGTATGGCCCGGCGCAATTCAAAAGCATGATGACGGCAACTTATTCGGCTGCGACGATCTTGCCGTCTTCCCACTTGTAGAGCGAGAAGCTCTGCGAGGTGAGGTCGCCGGTTTCGCCGTAGGTGACCTTGCCGATGGCGGTGTCGACGGCGTCGCCCTTCTTCAGCGCGGCGGAAACGGCTTCCGCATCGTCGGCGCTGCCGGCCTTCTCGATGCCGGCCTTCAGCACCTGCACGGCGGCATAGGCGTTCAGCGTGAAGGCTTCGGCCGGGATGTTGTGCGCCTTCAGCGCCGCGACGGCCGTCTGGGAGTCCGGGTTCTTCAGCGCGTCGGACGCATTGGTGAAGATCGTGCCGGCGGCGGCCTCATGGCCGATTGCCCAATATTCGGTGTTGGAAAGGCCGTCGCCGCCGATGATCTGCGCCTTGACGGAGATATCCTTCAACTGGCGGGCAAGCAGGCCTGCTTCCGGATGATAGCCGCCGAAATAGATGAGATCGATGCCGGCTGCCTTCAGCTTCGTCGTCAGCGCGCTATAGTCTTTTTCGTTGGGGGTCAGGCTGTCGTTGATCGCTTCGGTGACGCCGCCGGCATTCAGCGTCGCCTTGAAGGCATCCGCCAGGCCCTTGCCGTAGGCACCCTTGTCGTTGAGGATGGCGATCTTCTTGTCCTTGAAGTTCTTCAGGACGTAATTGGCGGCAACCGTCGCCTGCTGGTCGTCGCGACCGCAGGTGCGCAGGATGTTGGTGAGGCCGCGCTTGGTGAGGTCCGGCGCGGTCGCCGTCGGCGTCACCATCAGGATGCCGTTTTCAGCCAGCGCGTCGGAAACCGGAATGGCGACACCCGAGGTCACCGGGCCGACGACGAAGCGGATGCTGTCGCCGACGAAACCATTGGCGACGGAGACGCCCTGCTTCGGGTCGCCGGCGTCGTCGCCGAGCTTCAGGACGACCTTCTGGCCGAGAATGCCGCCGCTCTTGTTGATCTCGTCAACGGCGGTCTGGGCGCCGTTCTTGACCTGATCGCCATAGGCGGCGACCGGGCCGGTCAGCGGCGCGATGAGGCCGATGGTGATATCGGCATGGGCGAGCGGTGCAAAGGCCAGCGAAGCGACGAAGGTCGCAGCCGTCAAAGTCTTCAGACTCATTTTTTCTCTCCTTGGATGGGCGCGGCAGCGCCCTATGAACCCGCCGCAATGACCTGTCGTGACGCGCGAACTGCCGTAAGCCGCCCTGAAACGGCGACAGGAGGTGACATCGAGGCTGATGATCGCTTTCGGACATTTTTGACCTCAAAAGCGCTCATAAGGGTAGTTTCTGTAGGAATATTAGCGCGATTCCGCAAGAAAATAACCGTTGCGGATACAATTTTGACGATCTTTCGGAGGTTTTTCGCCCGCAGCCCGCCCTTGGAGTTTCAAGGATCACGACCGTTCCCGGTTATCGCCTGCCTTGCCGCCGGCGTCGCTCCAGTGTCCGGTCATCAGCGAATGCGGCGACCAGCCGCCCTCGCGGAATTTCCAGCGCAGCGGCAGCGCGCCGGGGCGACGGAGGATCTTGCGTGGCCTGAAGCGCCACAGGCGTTCGGCGCCCTCGAAGGAGGCGATCTCCGGCGAGTCCGGAATGAGCTCGGCATCGCCGGTCAGCTGCAGCAATTCGCCGCTGTCGAAATCGGCAAAGACCAGCCCGGCCCGCGGATTGAGGACGAAGTTGCCAAGCGTATTGAAGAATAGATTGCCGGCGAAATCCGGGACGGTCAGCACGCCGTCGTCGCCGATGCGCACGAAGCCTGCCCTGCCGCCGCGGTGCGACACGTCCACCTGTCTGCGTCCGTCTTCCCGGTCCACATAGGAGGCAACGAAGAAGGTGTCGGCCTCGGCGATGATGGTTTTCGCCCGGCCGTCCAGCGTGGTGCGAGGAAGAGCGGCCCCTGCCGCCGGCTCGGCGGGATCGCGGGTGAATTCGAAATCCCGCAGCTGGATATATTTCGGACAATTGCCGAAGGATTGGCCGACAGAGACGTCGAAGCCTTCGCCCGCGTTCTTGCGGATCGTGCCGTTCAGGCGGTTGCGGCGGCGGGTGTGAAGCTCGATGCCGAGCAAGGCGACGGCGTTGCCGTCCTCCATGCCGTCCTCGGCGGGATCGGCCGGATCGCGGCCGAGTGCGACATGAAGCGTGTGGATGTCGGGGCTGTGCAGGAAGCCGGGACGGTTGGCGCGCAGCGTCGCCCAGGCATCGCCACCGGCATCGACACTGCCGAGCACGATGAAGGGCAGTTGCGGATAGAAATCGCGATGCTGCTCGATCAGATGGTCGCGCAACACGCGCTGGCCGAGCTCGGCCATGCGGTCGGCCACTCCCGCTTTCCTCTGCAGCGCGATTTCGCCGGCATGCCAGGCGGATGCTCTTTCCGTGTCGGTGGCGATGGACATGATCCAGCCTTTCGTTGAGGCTCAGGCCACGTCGGCAAGCCCGACCGGCGTTTTCTGGAAGGGATGGAAACCGGCAAGCGCCTCGACGCGGGCAAGCCATGCCGTGACGTTGCGGTACTGGAAGCGGTCGACATTGCCCTCCGGCGCGCGGGCGATATAGCTGTAGAGCGCGACATCGGCGATGGTCGGCTGGTCGGCGGCGATCCATTGGCGGCCGGCAAGCTCCGTATCGATCCGCTGCAGGATGACATGGGCGCGGGCGATCACTTCCTCGGCGTTGAATTTGGCGCCGAAGACGGTGACGAGGCGGGCGGCGCAGGGACCGTAAGCGATCTCGCCCGATGCCACCGAGAGCCAGCGCTGCACGGCGGCGGCACCGATTGCGTCTTCGGGCAGCCAACCCTTTGGCGCATAGGCTTTGGCGAGATAGACGAGGATCGCGGTGGAATCGGCGATCACCGTGCCGCCGTCCTCCAGCACCGGAACCTGCCCGAAAGGATTGAGCGCCAGGAACGCGGGCGTTTTGTGCTCCCCCTTGGCAAGATCCAGCGCGATGATATCGGCCTCGAGGCCGAGGAGGGACATAAACAGCCGGGCGCGATGGGCATGGCCGGATAGCGGATGGACGTAGAGTTTCATGACGGGTCTCCAGATCGAAATCGAGCTGGACGTAAAATGATTGTTTCCACGCAAAGGCGGAAGTACGATAGAAGGCAAGAGACTATTCCGCTGTGTGGAATAATTGCTGCTCGGATTGGTGCCGATGGACAGGCTGCAATGCATGAAGGTGCTGGTGAAGGTGGCCGATGCCGGCAGTTTTGCCGATGCGGCGCGCGCTATGCATATGAGCCCGCCGGCCGTCACCCGCGCCGTTGCCTTTCTTGAGGAGGTCACCGGTGCTCGCCTCTTTCTGCGCTCGACGCGGTCGGTGAAGCTGACCGCGCAGGGCCGTCACTATGTCGAGGACTGCCGGCGCATCCTCAGCGACATCGAGGAGGCGGAGGCCTCGGCCGGCGGCGCCTATGCGACGCCGTCCGGCATGCTCACCGTCACCGCGCCGGTGCTGTTCGGGCAATATCACCTCATGCCGATCATGACGGAATTCCTGGGCCTGCATCCGGCGGTGACCGGCCGCGTGCTGCTGTTCGACCGCAACGTCAATCTGGTGGAAGAAGGGATCGACGTTGCCGTCCGCATCGGCCATCTGCCGGATTCCAGCTACAATGCCATCAGGGTCGGCAGCGTGCGCCGCGTCGTCTGCGCGGCGCCGGATTATCTCGAGCGGCATGGCCTGCCGCAGACGCCGGCGGATCTTTCCCGCCATACGCTCATCGCCAGCACGGGATCGTCAACGCCGCTGGAATGGCGTTTCGGCCCGGACTCCAGGCCGCTTGCGGTTTTCGAGCCGCGCCTGTTCTGCAATACGGTCGCCGCCGCGATCTCGGCGGCAGTCAGCGGCTGGGGTCTTGCCCGCGCGCTGTCCTATCAGATCGTCGAGCCGGTCGCCGACGGACGGCTGCGCATCATCCTGGAGGATTACGAGGAGGCGCCGCTGCCGGTGCACGTCATGCATCCGGAAGGGCGGCATGTCTCCGCCAAGACGCGCGCTTTCGTCGATTTTGCCGTCGAACGCTTGCGGCGAGCCCCGGTCCTTCATGCCGGTTCGCCAGGCGCCTGATCCCCCGATCGACCGACCGGCGACGGCTATTGCTCCAGCGCGTCCCGCCATGCCCGCCGATAATCCCGCAGGCCGGGGAGATCGGCGTGAACGGGCAGGCTTTTCCCCGCAGCGGCGGGCCTGATCCCGGTCAAAAGGGCCGCGCCCTGGCTGGTGCCGGTGGAGCCGGGCAGGGCGATGACGTCGGAGCCGGTCAGCGAGGAGAGCGCTGCAAGATAGGCGCGATTGAGCGCGAAAGGCCCCTCGACGAAGATCGGGGCCCTGGCGCCGATCAGGCCGAGGCAGGCTTCGGTCATCAGCGCCAGATAGAGGCTGACGGCGGCGAGGCGTTCCGCCCGGCTTACCGTGGCGTCGCCGATCCAGCGTTTTCTCTTGCCGGGAAAGGGGCCGGAGCCTTCGGCCACATTCGGCAGCAGCATCAGCCCCTTGCCGATCACGGTTACGAGCGCCGCTTCCACGGCTTTAGGGTCCGCATGGCCGATTTCATCAGCCAGAAGCTCGAATTCCCGCCCGCCCATGAAGCGGGAGGAGGGGACGGCGCGGCCATAGGCGTCGACATTGGCGAGCGCGTCGCGCTTGGGATCGAGATGCGCGAGATCGCCGCCGACGGCGAAGCTGATGACCCAGGTGCCCGTCGATACCACGGCGAACGGCGCTTCGTTTTCCACCAGATGCGGCAGCAGGGAGGCATTGGAATCGTGGATGCCGCAATAGACCAGCACCGGCGCATTGAGGCCGATCTCGCCGGCGATCCCCGGCAGGACAGGGCCGAGCGCGTCGAAGGCGGAGCGGATCGGCGCCATCAGCGCGCGGATGCCGAGCGCATCGACCAGCGATGAATAGTTGCCGGTCGTGGGATTCCAGAGATCGGTATGGCAGCCGAGCGACGTCGCCTCGTTGGCGGCGATGCCGGTCAGGCGGAAGGCCCAATATTGCGGATAGGTGAGAATGGCGCGGACTTGGGAGAATTGATCCGGGAAGCAGTTCTTCTGATAGTGAAGCTGCGCGCCGACATTCAGCCCGCCTGTCAGCCGTGGCGAAAAGGTTTCTCCGAAGGTGGGGCGCAAGCGGTCGTAGTCTTGCTGCACGTCGGCCGGATAGACATGCTCGTAATCGAGCACCGGCAGCGCGAGGCTGCCGTCGGCGGCGAGAAGCGCGGCGGAGGCACCATGGGTGGTGATCGATATCGCACCGAAACCGGGCGTTTGGGCAAAGCCTTTCAGCGCGCCGACGACGAAATCCCACAGCCGTTCGATATCGTAATGCGGGTAGGGGCCGGTCTTCAGCACCGTATTGGCCGTCTTCACGACCGCGATCTCCGCGCCGCTATGCGCATCGAGCACCACGACCTTGGCATTGGTCTTGCCGATGTCGAGAACGGCGATACGGCGATAGGTCGGTTCAGCGCTCATGGCAGATGAAAAACCGTGACAAGATCGCTCTGGACGGGCGAATTGTCGGGATTGGTCGCCATGATGTCGGCCATGTGCGCCCACCATTTCTTCATCACCGGATGATCCGGCAGGCTCGCCATCGTATGATCCTTCGGCCGCGTCAGCACGCCGAACAGCGTGTTGGTCTCGCGGTCGAGATGGATGGAATAGTCGCTGGCACCGGCCTGGTGCAGCAGTTCGATCAGTTCCGGCCAGATTTCGTCATGGCGCTTCCGGTATTCCGCTTCCATGCCGGGGTTGAGCGTCATCTTGAAGGCGTGGCGTTCGAGGGCTGCGGTCATTTGGAGCTCATGGCTTTGATGCGCTTGGCGACGATCGGCAGCGCGATGGTGATGATCAGGAGCAGGCCGATGAAGATCGACATGACGATGCCGGGAACGTTGAGCAGCCCGAGGCCGAAGGTCACGAGGCCCATGACGAAGGCGGCGATGACGACGCCGCCGATCGTGCCGGAGCCGCCGAGGATCGATACGCCGCCAAGCACGACCATGGTCACCACTTCCAGCTCCCAGCCGAGCGCGATCGACGGACGCGTCGAGCCGAGGCGGGAGGTGAGGCAGACGGCGGCGACACCGCTCATGATGCCGGTCAGCAGGAAGAGGATGAATTTGACGCGCTCGACCGGGATGCCGGAGAAGCGGGCGGCGAAATCATTGTTGCCGATCGTATAGACCTGCCGGCCGAAATTGGTGGCATGCAGCAGGACCGCGAAGACGATGGCCAGCACGATGAAAAGGACGAATTCGAAGGAGAAGACCCAGAAGACATAGCCCTGGCCGAAATAACCGAAGCTGTCGGGATAGTTGCCATAGGCCTGGTCGCCGAGCACGATATAGGAAATGCCGCGGAAAAGGCTCATCGTGCCGATCGTGACGACGATCGAAGGCAGCTTCAGCACCGAGACCAGAAAGCCGTTGAAGAGCCCGCAGACCAGCCCGACGCCGAGGCCGATGGCAACGAGGCCGGGCGTGTCGATGCCGGCCTGGGCGGCCGCTCCCATCGCCGTCGAGGCGAGCGCGATAATGGCGGCGACGGACAGGTCGATTTCGCCCGATATGACGAGAAGCGCCATGGCAAAGGCGATCATCGCCTTTTCGGTGAAATTGAAGGTCGCGTCGGAGAGGTTGTAGGGATCGAGGAAATAGGGCGAGGCCAGCGAATTGAAGATGAAGATCGCGATGGCGACGCCGAAAAGCAGCACCTCCCAGCTCGCCAGGATGCGCTTCAGCGGCGTGCCGAGGCGATCGGGAATATCGCGTTTTTCGGTTGGGCTGTTGGATACGGTGCTCATGCGGCGACCTCCTGGCCAGAGGTTTCCTTCGCCGCCTGATCCCTGAGGATAATGCGGCCGCGGTTGCGTTCGCGCCGGGCGTTGAAGACGACGGCGAGGATGATGACGGTCCCGGAAATCGCCATCTGCGTGAAGGGCGAAATGCCGATGACCGGAAGCGCGTTCTTGATGACCCCGAGGAACAGGGCGCCGAGCACCGTGCCGACCACCGAACCGACGCCGCCGGCGATCGAGATGCCGCCGATGACGCAGGCCGCGACGCTGTCGAGTTCGAAGCCATTGGCGATGTCGACATAGGCGACCGCATAGCGCGACACCCAGAGATAGCTGCTGAGGCCGGCCAGCGCGCCGGACAGCACGAAGGCAAGGAAACGGGTCCGGCCGACGTCGATGCCGGCATCGCCGGCGGCCACCGGATTGCCGCCGCTGG
>JASGEG010000374.1:0-10878 GCA_047606605.1 Rhizobium sp. | reverse complement strand
GGGCACTGCCGAACAGAGCTGACGTGCTGCTTGATAGATCGGAAAAAGATGGGCTGTGTAACTGTTCAGGCATCAGCGTAAATGTGGACATTGTAGGATCGCTCATTGCGATACTATTCGACCGCAGGATCGCTGATGCCTTTTCCATGCGGCAAATATCTTTGGGGCATGTGCCGGCGGTTTTGCGCCAGAGGCGGTCCTTGATAGGAGCGTAGTGTTTTAGGTCATACTCTCAGAGAGTCGGGTCACATGTGATTAGCGAATCCGGCACTCCGACCGGATGACATCAACGTCTTTATAGCCGTTTGCGGCCAGCAAATCCACAACGTCACGGGGCGCAAGAGTGCAGTTTGGGCCGATAATAACCTTTTCGATCGCCCGCCGATGTTTATCATCGCCGTCCCGATATCGCCCAAACGGGAATTGTAAGTAGCTTACCTCGCCACGTTCCGTGCTTCGTTTTGAGAGCATAATCCATTCGTTAACGTCGCCATCTGCAGACACCAAAGTGCCATCTGCGGGGTCTGGGGCCTTTTTGGTCTGGACGTGGATCATCCGCACTTCGCGTTCGTAAGCCCAGCTGTGGTGCTTCAACGCTGTGATTGCAGCGAAAGCTGAAACGGATGCTTTTATCCAGAACGTCTTATTCGGCCTCTCGCCGACCGATTCATAAGGTGCGGCGATATCCAGCACTTTTGTTCTAAACGTCTCGGGGGTGGTGTCCGCCAAGTAATCCGCTTTTTGCAGCCTCGCTTGAATGTCTTTAATCGCAGCAGGCCTGAAACCAATCGATAGTCCGTTGTAATGAGTGTATTCGCTCCAAAGCGGCAACTCGTCGCCTGCCAAGGAAAAGCAGCAACAGAACGCGTGATGGCTTTCTTGCAATTCCGAAAGCTTGCCTGCTAGCACAGATAGAAAAAAGCCACGGTAGCCTTGGTACTCACCATGGCGTACCGACTTGAGCGCCTCCATGAAGTGCTCGAAGCCGAGGTTCAGTTCTCGTGGATCGTTCATCTGCGTCAGATCACTGAACCAGAGCACTTTTGATTTCAGGATACCTTCGAAGCCGGCAGGGCTACAGTAGTGATAAAGTGGCTGTCGTGGCTGATATTCCAGAATTGCCATCGGTTTCTACCTATTAATTCTTCAGCTTAGCTAAATGACCGGAGCCTCAGCTTTTATGCGTCATCCGCGATCAAATAATGCCATGCCACGCTCAACTCAAGCGAAGCAATTGCACCAATCATATTGCGACGGGGTCGGAAAATTCTGAGTGCCGCCTCGAGCCGAATACAGTCATGCGAAAGTACGGAGCCGCAAGATCTAACGATTCCGCAGTTTGGTTGGTGGCGGGTCGCAACCCGAGCCTTCCTCGCCTTATCTTGCCGAGGTCGGGAATAGCGTTCTGCTTTGAAAGCGCCCCGCTCGGCGCCTGATGCGGACGACACCGCACATGCCTCGATGAACTGCATGCCCTCCATGCCATCATCGACGGTCGCGAAGGCGGGATCGGAGGTGCGGTGAGATATTGCAGCCTGCCCGTCCCGGATGCCCCGATACAGAAAAGCTGCCCCGCGAAATGCAGAGCAGCTCTTACGTCATCGCTACTCTTAGCGTACGCCGGCGTCGACACCCTTCAAGGTCGCCTCGACATTCGACGTGTCCACGATCGCCGGGCCGGTCAGGATCGGGACGGTCAGAGATGCCATCGCATAGTCGACGTAGGAGGCGAGCATGAAGACGGCGAGGTAGCCCTGGAGATAGCCCTGCTGGTCGACGGCGAACATTTGCGTTCCCGCCTTGATGCGGTCCAGCATGGCCTTGTCGGTGTTGAAGGAACCAAGCTTCACGCGATCGGCCGCGCCGGCCTGCTGGATGGCGATGGCCGCGCTGTCGGCGTCCTGGTTGCCCATCGTGACGACGGCATCGACCGTATCGTCCTTCATCAGTGTCGCCTTGATCGCTTCAGAGACGGCGGTCTTGTCGCCGAAGCTGGTCGCCGGCAAGGGCAGCTGGGCAGCCTTCGAGCCGGCCTTCGTGACCTCTTCCACGATGCCCTTGCAGCGCGCCTCGAGATTGGCGGCGCCGGGGACGGTGTTCACACAGAGAACATTCTTCGCCTTGTGGTCGGCCAGATACTTTCCGGCAGCCGTACCCGCGACGTAATCCTCGGTGCCGATATAGTTGATGCTGCCGAGCTCCTTGGATTTTTCGCTGCCGCCGGAGTTGTAGAGCAGGATCGGGATACCGGCCGCCTTGGCCGCTTTGTAGGCCTCGTCCTGGGCTTCCGGCACCCAGTCGGGCGCAGCGATGCCGTCGACGCCCTGGCTGACGGCGGTGCGGATCAACTGGGCGGCGTCGGGACCGATATTGTCATAGGTCAGCAGAGCCAGATAGTTCACCGAGCCACCGCGCGCCTGGACAAGCTTTGCCGCGTCGTCGATGCCGCGCTTGACGATTGCGAAGAATGGATCGTCAGCCTTGCCGCCGACGATCGCGATCTTGGCCGCGCTTGCCGACACCGTGGTTCCAAGAAGGGCTACGGCGACGACCGTGCCCTTGAGAATACGTTGAATGTTGATCATGTGTTCCTCCTCCGAATTCCGTAATGAACGGACTGTGGCTGGCTTCTATTGCCATCGGCCAGCCTGGGTCCCGGGAAAGCAGTTGCTGCACTTCCCGTAGGCAATTTCAGTTTTGGCGCTGGACGACTCCGCGGCCAGTTTTCCTCCCGCCGGAAGCCGCCCAGTCACCTATTGGAGCGGATTTTTCTTTAAGCGTCTGTGCGGGTTCAAGGCGGTCGCTGATGCAAAACAATCAGCTGCGACAGGTGGCGGCATGCCTGCTCGCATGTTGTTTTCGGGGCAGGGGAGCCCGTTGCGATCCCGGCGCGAAAAGGCCGGCATCGGCCCACGATGTCGTTTCGAGTAGATTGTTCCTTAGGCGACGGCAGGCGTGGAGATGGCACGCTGGTGCGCCTCGATCTCCGCTTCCAGTTCCGCCATCTGTTCGCCGCCGGCCATGAGGTCGGTAATTTCTTCGCGGCTGCGCTCGCCTCGGCGGAAATCCGCCGCGACCTCGCCGCGGATCAGCACGGCGAAATGGTCGCCGACCGTCAGCGCATGGATGACCTGGTGGGTGATGAAGATGACGGCCAGGCCGCGCTTGCGGGCCTCCAGGATGATGCGCAACACATGGGCCGCTTCCTTGACGCCGAGCGCCGCCGTCGGTTCGTCAAGGATGAGAACGCGGGCTCCGAAGTGGACCGCGCGCGCGATCGCGAGCGATTGTCTCTCGCCGCCGGAAAGACCGCCGACAAGCCGGTCGCCATCGTCGATACGGGTGATGCCGAATTCCTGGACGGCCCTGACGGCGATATCGTTGGCGCGGCGGCGGTCGTAGATGGTGAACGGTCCCCATCGCCGTGTCGGCTCCACGCCGACGAAGAACGAGCGGCCGATGCTCATCAGAGGAAAGGTTCCGCCGAACTGATGAACGGTCTGTATCCCGCGATCGGCAGCCTCGCGCGGACTGGCGAACTCTATCGGATTGCCATCCATGTATATCTGACCGGAATTCGGCCGGTAGACGCCGGCGAGCGTCTTGATCAGGGTGGATTTGCCCGCGCCATTGTCTCCGAGCAGACAGAGAACCTCGCCGGCATGGACCGTGAGCGAGATGTCGTGCAGGACGTCGATCGGGCCGAAGGACTTGTTCACTCCGCGAAGTTCGAGAACTGGTGTCGTCATGGTCATTGCTCACTTCTTCGTCTTGAGGGTCAGGGCCATTCTGCGGAAGGTGTTGTTCATCAGGACAGCGCCAAGCAGCATCACGCCGATGATCAGGCTCGACCAGTTCCGGTCGAAGTCGGTGAAGTAGATGCCCTGGTTGACGATCGCGAAGGTCAGCGTACCGAAAAAGATGCCGACGATGGACCCGAACCCGCCGGTCAGCAGGACGCCGCCGACGACAACGGCGATGATCGAATTGAAGATGTAGGTCATGCCGGCCGAGACCTGCGCGGAGTTGAACAGGATCGCCTGGCACATGCCGACGAATGCGGCGCTGACCGAGGAGAGAACGAAGAGGACGACCGTCAGCTTCTCGGTCGGGATGCCGGCGTTTCGGGCGCTGACCCTGTCGCCGCCCATCGCGAAGATCCAGTTTCCGTACCGGGAAAAGTGGACGAAGAAAATGTAGACCGCGGTCAGGCCGAGCCACCAGAGAATGATGTTCTGGAAGGTTCCACCGATGAACTGGCCGAAGATGAGCTTGGCGATCGGATCGGCGTTCACCGGCACGCTGGTCGTGCCGGTCATCAGGACGGAGAGGCCGAGGACGATGCCCTGCATCGCAAATAGCGTGCCCAATGTGATGATGAGGGACGGCACCGCTGTGCGGATCGCCATGTAGCCATTGATCAGGCCGACCGCGAGCCCGACGGCCAGGGAGCCGAGAATGCCGGCCCAGATCGGCAGCCCATAATGTCCGGACAGGATCGCCACTGTCATCGATCCGGCGGGAACCATCGCTCCCACCGAAATATCGAGCTCGCCGGCGATCATCAGCAGGCCGACGGGGATCGCGATGATGCCGAGGTTGCATGCGACATTCAGCCAGCTGGCGGCGCCTGCCGGAGCGAGAAACTTCGTGCTGCCGAACACGACGAAGAACACCAGCACGGCGACAAGTCCAAGAAGCGCGCCGGCTTCCGGTCTGCGCAACAGGTCGCCGAAGGATGAGCCGCGGGGTGCGGTCTGAACGTTGCCTCCCGTGATCTTCCCAACGGAAAGGGTTTGGTTAGCCATGGGATCTACTCCTCCCGAATGTTATGCGTCCGGGATGTCGTTGCGACATCCGGAACGCCTCCTCCACTGTCGGGCATCAAATGCCCTGATTGAGTACCGTCAGTTCGTCGATCGTTGCCGCCATGGCGACATGGGTTCTTAAGCCACCGTCTGGCGGATGAACGGCATGTTCCTGCGCAGCCTGGTTGCCAGGTCCGGATCGGCGTGCACGGATGCCGCAAAAGGCTTGACGGAATAGCCGCCGTCCCGTCCGAGCGCGGTCGGCTCCTCCCGACGCAATGTTCCTCTCATGGAATGGGGATAGCAAAACGGAATAAATGTTTCAGCGGCGAGCTGATTGATTTCAATCAACTGCCATGTACTGATGCTGCCGCAAGCGGAGCTAGATTTGCTCAGCGATCGGAGGGGAGTCCGATCTATTGCCCGGCGGGAGGAATGATCTGCCAATGCCCGACAGGGAGCGCAGGAAGGTAACATTGACGGAAGTCGCCAGGCGCGCCGGCGTCGGCACGGCGACGGTTGATCGCGTCCTGAACGATCGCGGCAATGTCAGCGAAGATATCAGTAACCGTGTGATCCAGGCCGCACGCGAGCTTGGCATCCGCCGGCTGCTGCCGCAAAGCCACAGGCGGATGATCAGGATCGATGTTGTTCTGGCGCGGCCGGAATTGCCGCTGATCGCCCGGATGGGCTTCGAATTCAGGCGTCTTGCGGCATCCATCGACAGATCCATCGTGATCCATCGCACGATACTCGATGACGAGCATCCCGAGACGATCGCGAAAGCCTTGAGCAAGACAGCATGCGATGCGGTCGTTTCCTATATGCCGGACCATCCTCTGGTTCACCAAGCGGTCGAAGGGTTGCGTGCGCGGGGTGTTCCCGTCGTCACCGTGATTTCCGACGTCCAGGGCTCTCGCAGGATCGGCTATGCCGGCACCGATCACTATAAGGCGGGACGATCGGCCGGCTATTTCATCTCCAAGATGAGCCGGAAGCCCGGATCGATCGTCCTCCTGTGCAACCATCTCGGATTTCAGTCGCATGCGGACCGCGTCCGTGGGTCACGGATTTCCTGAAGGATAGCACGGAGTCTTGGCCAATCGCCGAGATCGTCGAAGGACTGGATGATCGGGACAAGTCCGAGCTTGGCCTTCGAGCGGCGTTCAGGAAACATCCCGATGCCGTTGCCATATACAATGTCGGCGCAGCCAACATTGCCGTCGCCAATGCCATCCGCGCCAATCTTCTCGTCAAGCCACCGGTCTTCGTGGGGCATGAATTGACCCACAATACCGCCGCCTTCCTCCGGGAGGGCCTGATGTCGATTGCGATCGACCAGAGCCCGGAGCTCCAGGTGAGAAAGGCTGTGAACCTGATCCTCGGATATTTTTCCTACGGCGATGGCTCATCCACGGCGCCAATCGAATCCGAGGTGCCGACAGTCCTTTACGGACCGGAGAACATACCGGAGCCGCTCCCGTTCTAGGTCTGCAGCCTTCTACAGGTCCAGGAGACGAGGCGGGTACCGTTTGCTCTATCCTCAGGCATGACCGGTGGCGAAGCCATCTATCGAATGAAACCCGACATCTTGGCGGCGAACATACCGGCATGCTGCATGACAGCGCGTGTCCTAAATTCCTGAGCCGTCAAGCTGCTCGGCGTCCTCGCCTTCCCAGGGTAGGGGCATCGCGGTGCGATTGAGATTGGCCGAGGGCATCGGCATCCAGCATTTCAATTCCGGCTCGGCATATTCGACGACACGGCCGGGCGAGGAATCAGAGGCGCGCCAGCCTTCTGCACCGAACTGATCACCATTCGACCAATAGGCGAGGTCAATTTCAGACGGCCCCTGTTCGGACGGGCGTATCGTGACGAGGATACGACTGCCGTCTTTCGGCGCGCTTGCCATATGGCGCCAGCGGTCTGGCTCGTTCATCATTGTTCCTCCTGCCGTGCTCCGGGTTGCAAGTGTCGCCTTGCCGTCGAAAACGGTCAACTCAAACTTTGCACAACCCGTGTTCTATGGTTCGTCCAGTCTTGCCAGAACACGCATTACGCGGTTTTGATAGCGGGTGTTCTGTGCAGAGGAGAACATCAGCGACGATCGTCGATGCCGGGGGGAGGGCGTCAACATGCAGATCGATGCTGGTTTTTTCTCAGAATGACATCGGGAGGAGGACCCAATGACTGCTACGCATCAGATGCTGTATCGCGAACGGCTGCGATCCGCGAAGGAGGCCGTCGCTCTAATTCCGTCGGGCGCGAAGGTCGCGATGCCGATCGCAGCCGGTCAGCCACCCGCCGTTCTTGCGGCACTTGCCGAGCGGGCCCGGGCAGGAGCCGTCGACAATGTGCGGCTGCACTATCTCCTTTGCACCGGCGTTGCGGGAACCAGCGTCTTCGATTTCGACCTGTGCCACCGGATCATTCCGATAAGTTACTTTCACGGAGGCGTGGAGCGTGCGCTCGACAAGCGGCGATCGGCGGAAGCATTGCCGGCCGTCGACCTGGTGCCCTGCCATTTCAGCCAGGTGCCGCGCTCCCTGGTCGAGCATGTCGGGGTGGATACGCTGATTGCAACCGTCGCGCCGATGGATGCGGATGGCAATTTCAGCCTTGGCGTCAGTACCGACTATGCGCTCACCGTATCGCGCAAGCCAGGAATTCGGCTGATCCTCGAGGTCAACGCCAATATGCCCTACGTTCGGGGCGATTGCATGATCCCCGTATCGAGCGTGACGGCGCTGGTCGAAAATGACGTCGGCCTGCCGATCCTGCCGGCAGCGCCGAGCAATGAGGTAGACGATACCATCGGTGCCATCGTCGCAGGCCTGGTGGAAGACGGCGATTGCCTGCAGATGGGCATCGGCGCGTTGCCGGATGCGGTGTGCTCACGCCTTTTGCATCATCGCCATCTTGGCATCCATACGGAAATGATGACGGTGGGCCTCGCCAATCTGCTCAAGGCGGGTGTGGTCGACAATAGCCGCAAGCAGACGCATGTCGGGCGGTCGATCTTCACCTTCGCGCTGGGAGATCAGTCGCTTTACGACTTCCTGCACAACAATCCGGACATCGAAGCCCATCCGGTCGACTATGTGAACAACCCTTTCGTCATTTCTCGGAACGACCGGGCGGTGTCGGTCAATGCGACGCTGCAGATCGATCTGAACGGGGCATGCAATTCGGAATTCGTCAATGGCAGGCAATTCAGTGCCTCCGGCGGCCAGGTCGATTTCGTGCGTGGCGCCTATGCGTCGCGGGGAGGGCGGTCGATCATCGCCTGTCATTCCACCGCGGCGAAGGGCACGCTTTCCCGCATCGTTCCGGCGCTCACCGGACCGGTGACCACATCGCGCAACGACACCCATATCGTCGTCACCGAATATGGATGGGCCAACCTCAAGGGCAAGTCTGTGGCTGAGCGGGCAAGGGCACTGATCGCGCTGGCGCATCCTGATTTTCGCGAGGAGCTGGACCGGGCAGCCCATGGAGCGGGGCTTTATGCCTGAATGGGCGAAATTCGGACGCACAGGGTCGTGCCGAAAAGGCTGACGCTTTCGTTTCCATGTTAGCTGGATTCTGACGAGTTCCCGGGACTGCACGTGATGCGGCGCACGGCGGCCTGTCGCCGGAGATCCCCATCGTCGCTTCCAGATTCATCTCTCATCTGAAGACGATAAAATCTGAGCCCCTCACCTTGAAATATAATCATTATACAATATAATATAATTTATAATAATGGCACAACAGGGAGCCAGTCATGTCTGTCACGGCAATATCCGAGAAGCTGTCGATCTCGTCGCAGCCGAGCATCGCGGACATCCGGTCGCTGGGCGACCGGGGGTTCAAGACACTCATCAACAACCGGCCAGAAAGCGAGGATGGAGCTCAGCCCGGAACACAGGGCGAGCGCCAGGAAGCGGAGCGTTGCGGCCTGTCTTACGCTTTCATTCCGGTCACGCTCGGCACGATCACCGAGGCTGATGTGCGTGCGTTTCAGCGCGCGGTCAACGAATCCAAAGGGCCGGTGCTCGCCCATTGCAAGACGGGCACCCGATCGCTCGGTCTCCATTTGATCGGCGAAGTTCTTGACGGTCGAATGTCCGCCAACGCGGTCGTCGAGTTCGGACGCAGCTGCGGCTTCGACACCAGCGCAATCGCAGCCTGGCTCGAACGGCACGGCGCGCGCCGGCCGCAGGTGAAGGGCTTCTTCGACAAGCGTAGCTGGAGCATCCAGTACGTGGTGTCTGATCCCGAAACCCGCAAGTGCGCCATCGTCGATCCGGTGCTCGACTTCGACGAAAAAGCAGGGGCGACGGCGACCATCAACGCGGACGCGATCCTTGCGTATGTCCGCGGCGAAGGGCTGACCGTCGAATGGATTCTCGACACGCATCCCCATGCCGACCACCTCTCGGCCGCCCAGTATCTTAAGGAGAAGACCGGCGCTCGCACGGCGATCGGCGAGCGCGTCGTGGACGTGCAGAAGCTCTGGAAGGACATCTACAACTGGCCGCAACTTGCTGCCGACGGCTCGCAGTGGGACCGGTTGTTTGCCGATGGCGAAACGTTCAAAGTCGGCTCCATCGATGCCAGGGTGCTGTTTTCGCCGGGTCATACGCTCGCCTCGATCACCTATGTGATCGGCGACGCGGCCTTTGTGCACGACACGCTCTTCATGCCCGACAGCGGCACGGCTCGCGCCGATTTCCCCGGTGGCGACGCCCGCATCCTGTGGAAGTCGATCCAGGGCATTCTCGCGCTCCCGGACGGGACGCGCATCTTCACGGGTCATGATTATCAACCGGCTGGCCGCGCGCCTCGCTGGGAAAGCACGGTGGCCGAGCAGAAGAAGTGCAACACGCACCTTGCCGGCATCGCCGAGGAAGAATTCGTGGCGCTGAGGACGAAGCGCGACAAGACATTGCCGATGCCGAAGCTGATCCTGCATGCCCTGCAGGTGAACATCCGCGGTGGGCGTCTGCCGGAGCCGGAAGCCAATGGCAAGCACTACCTCAAGTTCCCGCTCGATGCATTGCAGGGAGCGGTATGGGAATGAGCATCGATCCGAAGGCGGGGCTTTCTCCCGCCGAAATGGCCGTCCGGGCTGCAGACGTGGCCAACCTCCTCAAGACGCTGTCGCACCAGGCGCGTCTGATGATCGTCTGCATGCTCGTCGAAGGGGAGTTCTCGGTCGGCGATCTTGAAGAGAAGCTCGACATCCATCAGCCGCATCTCTCCCAGCACCTGACCGTGCTGCGAGGTTCCGGAATCGTCGAAACGCGGCGGGAGGGAAAGCAGATCTTCTACCGCCTGACGGAGGAGAAGGCCGCTCAACTGGTTTCCGCCCTCTATGACATCTTCTGCGTGAAGGACGAGACATGAGCACCTATTTCCCATCTCTGGTCGGAGGCATGCTGATCGGCGTCTCCGCCGTCATGCTTCTGCTTCTCAACGGACGGATCGCCGGGATCAGCGGCATCGTCGGGCGCCTCGCCCAGGGCATCGACCTGACGACCAACCTGGCTTTCGTGCTCGGGTTGCTTTTCGGACCGCCCGCCTACCTGCTGTTCTTCGGCGGCTGGCCGGAGATTCAAATCACCGCGCGCTGGCCACTGATCATCGCTGCGGGCCTGCTCGTCGGCTTCGGCGCGCGCATGGGATCCGGCTGCACCAGCGGGCACGGCGTGCTCGGTCTCGCCCGCCTGTCGCCGCGCTCAGTCGCCGCGGTCGCCACCTTCCTGACTGCCGGCGTGGTCGCCGTCGCGGTTCTACGGAGTTTCGGATTATGAACAGGAGCGTCTGCCAGTTCTTCGCCGCACTCGTCTCCGGGATCGTCTTCGCAATGGGGTTGTCGCTCTCGGGCATGTTGAATCCGGCCCGCGTCCAGGGCTTCCTCGACGTCTTCGGCAAATGGGATCCGAGCCTCGCCTTCGTCCTCGGCGGTGCCGTCGCCATCGCCTTCATCGGCATTCAGGTGATGAAGCGGCTGCGGCGTCCCGCCTTCGACGAAAGCTTCCATGTTCCGACAAATTGCCGGATAGACGCACCCCTGGTCGTCGGC
>JASGEG010000373.1:0-6526 GCA_047606605.1 Rhizobium sp. | reverse complement strand
CGGCTACTGGACCAACGTCTGGAACGTGCAGCCCTTCTCCACCTCTTATTGGGGCGGACGGCCGACGCAGGACCAGATGTACTCCACCGCCTATCTGTCGACGGCGGACTGGAACGACACCCGCTTCAAGCGCCCGGACTTCGACAAGCTTCTGCTCCAGGCCCGTTCCGAGCTCGACGAAGCCAAGCGCAAGGAACTTTATCGCGCCATGGCGATGATGGTTCGCGACGAGGGCGGCGTCATCCTGCCGATGTTCAACGACTTCGTGAATGCCTCCACCAAGCAGGTGAAGGGCTATGTTCACGACATCGGCAACGACATGTCGAACGGCTACGTCGCCACCCGCGTCTGGCTGGACGCCTGATGCTCGTTGCCGGGCGTCATCGCCCTCATCTCTAACGGAACCGGGACCGCGGAAATTCTTCGCGGTCCTCCTGACGTTTCAGCGAGGCATCCCCATGTCCGATCTTCAAACCAGCACGATCCTGCCGGGATTGAGGTTCAAGCAGCGTTTTCCGCTGCTGTCCCTCATTGTCGAGCGCTGCGTGCTCAGCCTCGTGCTGCTTTTTGCCGTGTCGATCCTGATCTTCGGCGGCCTGGAAGCCTTGCCGGGCGATTTCGCCACCACCTATCTCGGCCAATCGGCGACGCCGCAGGCGGTTGCCAATATCCGCGCCGATCTCGGCCTCAACCGGCCGGTGACCACTCGCTATGTCGAATGGCTCGGCAACGCAGTTCGAGGCGATTTCGGCACCTCCTGGGCCAGCAAGAATTCCGTCAGCGAACAGATCGGCAAGCGGCTCGGCAACTCGCTGTTCCTCGCCGGCTTCGCCGCGCTCATCTCCGTGCCGCTCGCCGTCGGGCTCGGCATGCTGGCCGTGCATTTCCGGAACCGCATGCCCGACAAGATCATCAACGTCGTCTCGCTCGCGGCGATCTCGCTGCCGGAATTCTTCATCGGCTATCTGCTGATCCTGTTCTTCGGGGTCAAATTCGGGATCGCGACCTTTCCGGCGACCGTCTATGACGGCATGGCCTTTGTCGACCGGCTGAAGGCGATCGCGCTGCCGACGGCCACCCTGGTCCTCGTCGTTCTTGCCCATATGATGCGCATGACGCGAGCGGCCATCCTCTCGGTGATGTCGTCGGCCTATATGGAAACGGCCGAGCTGAAGGGGCTGTCCGCCTTCCGCGCCATCGTCAAGCACGCCGCTCCCAATGCGCTCGCGCCCATCATCAACGTCGTGGCGCTGAACCTTGCCTATCTCGTGGTCGGCGTCGTCGTGGTCGAGGTCGTCTTCGTCTATCCCGGCATGGGCCAGTACATGGTCGATGCCGTCACCGTGCGCGACATGCCGGTGGTCCAGGCCTGCGGCCTGATCTTCGCCGCCGTCTATATCTTCCTCAACATGATCGCCGATATCCTAGCGATCGTTGCCAACCCGCGTCTGAGGCATCCGCGATGAGATTGAGAGATATCCCCATCACCGCCTGGGTCGGCATCATAGGCATCCTTGCCGCCTTCATCTGTGCGATCTTTGCGCCCCTTCTGGCGCCCTATGGCGAGACGGAAGTCGTCGGCAATGTCTGGCAGCCCGCCGACGCGCAATATATCTTCGGCCTCGACAATCTCGGCCGCGATATCCTGTCGCGGCTGATCTACGGCACCCGCACGACATTGTTCGTGGCGCTTGCCGCAACGATCATCTCCTTTTCGCTCGGCATCATCCTGAGCTTCACCGCCGCCGTGTCGCGCGGGCTGATCGATACGGTCTTCTCGCGCTTCAACGACCTGATGATGTCGATCCCGACGCTGATCTTCGCGCTCGTGGTGCTGGCGGTCCTGCCGCAGAACCTGATCGTGCTGATCCTCGTCATGGCGATCCTCGATTCCACCCGCGTCTATCGCCTCGGCCGCGCCGTGGCGCTGGATGTGGCGGTCATGGAATTCGTCGAGGCGGCCAAGCTGCGCGGCGAAGGCAGGATCTGGATCATCTTCCGCGAAATCCTGCCGAACACGCTGTCGCCGCTGCTGGCCGAATTCGGCCTGCGTTTCGCCTTCTCGATCCTGTTCCTGTCCACCCTGTCGTTCCTCGGCCTGGGCATCCAGCCGCCGGCGGCCGACTGGGGCGGCATGGTCAAGGACAACAAGGACGGCATCATCTTCGGCATTTCCGCCGCTCTCGTGCCGGGCTCCGCCATCGCGGCGCTCGCGGTCTGTGTCAATCTGGTGGTCGACTGGCTGTTGAAGCGCACCGCCAGCCTCAAGGGAGGGCGTGGCGATGCCTGAGCTTCTTTCCGTTCGCGATCTGAAGATCGAAGCGACCAGCTATCCGCCCGGCGAACCGCCGAAGCGCGTCACCATCGTCGATGGCGTCTCCTTCGACCTCAAGAAGGGCAAGGTGCTCGGCCTGATCGGCGAATCCGGCGCCGGCAAATCCACCATCGGCCTGTCGGCGCTCGCCTATGGCCGTGGCGGCGCCGAAATCACCGGCGGCCAGGTCTTGCTCGACGGCATCGATATCCTGCCGCTCGGCAAATCCGGCATCCGCAAGATCCGCGGCGCCCGCGTCTGCTATGTCGCGCAATCGGCCGCCGCCGCCTTCAACCCGGCGCACAGGCTGGGAGATCAGGTGATCGAGGCCACCGTCAAGCACGGATTGATGAGCAAGGACGAGGCCAGGAAGCGGGCTCTCTATCTCTTCCGCGTCCTCGGCCTGCCCAATCCAGAAACCTTCGGTGACCGCTATCCGCACCAGGTCTCGGGCGGCCAGTTGCAGCGCGCGATGACGGCGATGGCGCTCTGCTCCAATCCGGAGCTGATCGTTTTCGACGAACCGACGACCGCGCTCGACGTGACCACCCAGATCGACGTGCTGGCGGCGATCAAGCACGCCATCGAGGAGACCCATACGGCCGCCCTCTACATCACTCACGACCTTGCCGTCGTCGCCCAGATCTCCGACGACATCATGGTGCTCCGGCACGGCAAGACGGTGGAATATGGCAGCGTCCAGCAGATCATCGAAGAGCCGCGGCAGGACTATACCCGCGCCCTCGTCAATGTCCGGCAGGCGGCCCGGCAGGAAGCAGCCGATCAAACGGGCGCGCTTTTGAAGGTTGACAACGTCAGCGCACAATACTCGAATGGTTTCAAGGTATTGCACGGCGTTTCTCTCCATGTGCCGAAAGGCCAGACGCTGGCGATCGTCGGCGAATCCGGCTCCGGAAAGTCGACGCTTGCCCGTGTCATTACCGGCCTGCTGCCGCCGAACGAAGGACGGATTTCCTTTGCCGGCAAACCGCTGACGCCGGCCTTGAAGAACCGTTCGCGCGACGAACTGCGACGCATCCAGCTCATCTACCAGATGGCGGACACGGCGATGAACCCGCGCCAGACCGTCGGCGATATCATCGGGCGGCCGCTCTCCTTCTATTACGGGCTGCGTGGCGCGGAAAAAACGGCGCGCGTGAAGGAGCTGCTCGATCAGATCGAGATGGGCAACGGCTTCATCGACCGCTACCCGGCCGAGCTTTCGGGCGGCCAGAAGCAGCGCGTTGCGATCGCCCGCGCGCTTGCCGCCAAGCCGGAACTCATCCTGTGCGACGAGCCGACCTCGGCGCTCGACCCGCTGGTTGCCGAAGGCATTCTGAAGCTGCTGCTCAAGCTGCAGGAGGAAGCGCAGCTCTCCTATATCTTCATCACCCACGACATCGCCATCGTGCGCGCCATCGCCGACAGCGTCGCGGTGATGCATCGCGGCAAGCTCGTGCGCTTCGGCCCGAAATCCCAGGCGCTCTCGCCGCCCTTCGACGATTACACCGACCTGCTGCTGAAATCGGTTCCGGAGATGGAGATCGGCTGGCTGGAGAAAGTGCTGACGACGAGACGAATGGAAAGCGCCGGCAATTGACCTCAGGGCGCCGGCGCCGTCCTCAAACAACATATCCGCAAGACCGGAATAGCCGTCATGACAGAACGCAGTTTCACCACCATCGAAAACCATTGGATCACGCTTGCGGACGGCACGCGGCTTGCGGCGCGCATCTGGATGCCCGACGGCGCCGACAAGGACCCCGTACCGGCCGTTTTCGAATTCCTGCCCTACCGCAAGCGCGACGGAACGAGCCCGCGCGATGAATCGACCTATCCGGTCTTCGCAGCCGCCGGCATTGCCGGGGTCAGGGTCGATATTCGCGGCTCGGGCGAGTCCGACGGCGTCATCGACGGCGAATATACCGCGCTGGAGCTTGCCAATGCCTGCGAACTGATCGCCTGGATCGCCACACAGCCCTGGTCGAACGGTTCGGTCGGCATGATGGGCATTTCCTGGGGCGGTTTCAACAGCCTGCAGGTGGCGGCCCTGCGCCCGCCGGCCTTGAAAGCGGTGATTTCGATCGCTTCCACGGTCGACCGCTACAATGACGACATCCACTACAAGAACGGCTGCCATCTCTCAGCGCAACTCTCCTGGGCCGCCACCATGCTTGCCTATCAGTCCCGTGCGCCCGATCCCGAGATCGTCGGCGACCGCTGGCGGGAAATGTGGCTGCAGCGCCTGGAAAACGAGCCCTTCTTCATGGAGGAATGGCTTCAGCACCAGCGCCGCAACGATTTCTGGCGGCACGGCTCGATCTGCGAGACTTTCGCCGAATTCGATATTCCCGCCCTCGTCATCGCCGGATGGGCGGATGGCTATCGCAATACGCCGCTGCTCGCCGTCGAAGGTCTCGGCGACACGGCGAAAGCCCTGATCGGGCCTTGGGTCCACAAATATCCGCATTTCGCCTGGCCAAAGCCCCGCGTCGATTTCCACGGCGAGGCGATCGCCTGGTGGAACCGCTTTCTGCGCGGTGAGCCGAACGGCGCGGAAAAGATGCCACAGGTGCGCGCCTATATTCTCGATGCCGTCAGGCCTGCTCGGCGCCGCAATGTCGACCCCGGCTTCTGGATTGCCAAGCAGGATTGGCAGCAGCCGGAGATGCAATGCTTTTATGTCGAACAGTTCGGCACGCTGATGGACGGTATGCCGATCCCGCATGCGCCGGAACACCCCACCTATCTGCGCTCGCCGCTCGACACCGGGACCGGCTCCGGCGAATGGTTTACGCTGAAGCCGGACGCCGAAATGGCGATCGACCAGCGAGGCGACGACGCCGGTTCGCTGACCTTCCAGACCGCGCCGCTTGCCGTCGATCACGATTATCTCGGACGCCCGGTTCTGACCCTCTCGCTGCGCTGCGATGCCGAGACGGCCAATCTCTGCGCGAGGCTCGTCGACATCCATCCCGACGGCACGGCCACGCGCGTCTCCTTCGGCGTGCTCAACCTGGCGCACCGCGACGGCAATGCCGAACCGAAGCCCCTGCCGAAGGGCGAGCGCGTCACGGTGCGGCTGGTGCTGGATGCCTGCGGCTACCGCTTCCGCAAGGGTCATCGCATTCGGCTCTCGCTATCGACGGCCTATTGGCCGACGGTGCTGCCGCCGCCGGGCGATCCCGGCCTGACGATCGACATCGCCTCGATCGGCCTGGCCCTGCCGCAGCTTGGCGATCATCAGGCGATCGACATCAGGCAGCCAGACAATCCCGATCCGCTGCCGACCTATATCGAACATGCGCCGGCAGCGACGAAGCGCCAGGTCCTTCGCGATCTCGCCGCCAACCGGACGCATTATCAGATCCACGAGGATACCGGGCTTTTCGAACATCCCGGAACCGGCCTGTCGACACGGCAATTACGCGAGGAGGTCTGGTCGATCGCGCCGGACGATCCCCTATCGATGACCGGCACGTCCACATGGACCTGCGACATGCAGCGGCCGGGATGGTTCGTGCGGACCATGTCGACATCGAAGATTTCCTGCACGGCGACGCACTGGATCATCTCCGCGACCGTTACCGCCTTCGAAGGCGAGACCGAAGTCTTCAAGAAGGCCTTTGCGGAAAAGCGCATCCCGCGCGATCTGATGTGATCAGTCCGATCCGGCAAACCGGCTGACGGCGGCGCAGAGGGCTTCGAACCCCGTGCGCGCGCCGTCGCTCATATGGCGGGCGCGCAGCCAGGCATGCACCATCTGCGGCTCCTCGCGAAACCAGACCTCGACGCCGGCCTGCGCCAATCGTGCCGCATAGTTGCGGCCGTCGTCGCGCAGCGGATCGAAATTGGCGACGGTGATGAAGGCCGGCGGCAGGCCGGCGCAGGAGGCTTGGACAAGGGGGGCGGCGACCGGATCGTCCGACAGTGCCTGCAGGATAGCGCGATAATAGCCGACATCGGCAGTCGTCAGTCCCGGCGCCTCCGCCATCTCCCGATAGGAGCCGGAGACGAGATCGCCGCCAAGGGCGGGATAGATCAGCACCTGGCCAACGACCCCGGCAAGCTCCTCCTCCTTGGCCCGCACCGCAAGACCGGCCGCCAGATTGCCGCCGGCGCTGTCGCCGATCAGCACCACGGTTTTTCCAGCGGCGATCAATTGCTTGAGAACGGTAAAGCAATCATCCGTCTGCGCCGGCCAGCGATGCT
>JASGEG010000372.1:0-15870 GCA_047606605.1 Rhizobium sp. | reverse complement strand
TCATGCTGCTCAAAACTCTCGCTATTTCGGCCCTCGTCATCGCAATGTCCGGCGCCGCCATGGCCGAACCGGTGCAAAAGCATCATCCCAAGAAACTAAAGGTCGATACGATCCAGACCGATATCGGCAATGTCGACCATTCGAAGGATGCGATCCTTCCGGACGGCACCATCAATACCGATCCCTCGGTCACCGGCCCGATCCGCGCCGGCGATTCGATTTCCCGGCTGCAATGCGCGGCCGCGCCGGCCGCTGTCGGCGTGCGCTCGAACACATATACCGCCGGCTCGGCCTCGCTCTGCCCCTGACGGCAGAAACGCATCGGATACTCAGGCGATTTCGATATCGGTCCGGCTGAACCTCTCGGCCGTCGACAATAGCGGCTGGCGATAATAGCGGGCGCAGGCATAGGTCATGCAATCGTCTAAGCTCAGGGCTGCCGGATGGCGGCCCTCGCCGTAGAGCGCGAGCGCCTCGACCGCGATAAAGGCGGCGCGCGGCGGAACGGCAAGAAGCTGGATGTTCATCAGCTGCAGGAAGGTGCGCACGGCGTCGCCGGCATCGGTGGCCGGCAATCCCAAGCGGGCGGCGACATCGATCGCCGTCTGCGCCGCCGCCATCGGCGAGGTCATGCGGGTCGTCGTCGCCTGCATGCGCAGGGCGAAGCGGCGGGCCTCCTCCTCATCGGTCATCATGTCGGACAATACGGATGCGTCGATGAACATCAGGCCTCTCCAGCCTTTTCGGCGGCTTTCTGCTTCAGATTGCGGCAGAAGGCAGCGGCGACGTCGGCAAGCGCGGGCTTGGCGAGCTCCTCGTCCAGCGCCTTCTGCAAGGCCAGCCGCACGGCCTCGGTTTTGGTGGAGCTTTTCGTCAGCGCCTGATAGCGTCGCGCCAGCCGGTCGATGGCGTCGTCCTTGATGTAGAGGGGCATGGGATATCCAATTCTTAAAATGCGGATATCCATAGGACAAGTCGCGGGAGAGAACAATCGTCTCGGCGATCATCGCGCGTTGAAGCAAGGCGGTTTTGCAGGAGGAGCGTTTTCGGCATATTATATATGACGAACATCATCTAACGTGCTAGCAATAGCATCGACCACGCATTTGCAGACTGGGAGGAGCCATCATGTCCGCAATCGATCCTGTCGTCATCGTCGCCGCCACGCGCACGCCGCTCGGGCGCTTCCAGGGGGAATTGTCTTCCTTGCAGGCGCCGGAACTCGGCGCGCATGTGATCCGCGCCGCCCTGGAGCGTGCCGGATTGTCGGCCGAAAGGGTGGACGAGGTGCTGTTCGGCTGCGTGCTGCCGGCGGGTCAGGGCCAGGCGCCGGCCCGGCAGGCGGCGCGCGGCGCCGGCTTGCCGGATGCCGTCGGCGCCACGACCATCAACAAGGTCTGCGGCTCCGGCATGAAGGCCACCATGCTGGCGCATGACCTGATCCTGGCCGGATCGGCGTCGATTGCGGTCTCCGGCGGCATGGAATCCATGTCGAACGCCCCCTATCTGCTGGCCAAGGCGCGCGGCGGCTATCGCATGGGCCACGACCGCATCTTCGACCATATGATGCTCGACGGGCTGGAGGATGCCTATGAGAGGGGCCGCTCGATGGGTGATTTCGGCGAGATGGCGGTGGAGGCCTATCAGTTCAGCCGCGACGATCAGGATGCCTATGCCGTCGAGACGCTGTCGCGCGCCCGCTGGGCACTCGAGACCGGCGCTTTCGAGGCCGAAATCACGCCGGTCTCCGTCGCCGGCAAGGGTGGTCCGGTCACCATCGCCAAGGACGAGCATCCGCAGAAAGTGTCGCCGGAAAAGATCCCGGCGCTGAAGCCGGCCTTCCGCAAGGACGGCACCATCACGGCGGCCAGCGCCTCGGCCAATGCCGATGGCGCCGCGGCCCTGGTGCTGACGCGGCGCTCGGTCGCCGAGCGCGAGGGATTGCCGATCCTTGCCGAAATCAGGGCACATGCCACCCATTCCCAGGAGCCCGCCTGGTACACGACTGCGCCGATCCCGGCGATCCGCAAGGTGCTGGACAAGAGCGGCTGGACGGTCGGCGATGTCGATCTCTTCGAGATCAACGAGGCCTTCGCCGTCGTCGCCATGGCCGCCGCCAAGGATCTCGGCATCGCCCGCGACCGCCTCAATGTCAATGGCGGCGCCTGCGCGCTGGGCCATCCCATCGGCGCCACCGGCGCCCGGCTGATCGTAACGCTGCTGCATGCGCTGGAACGCCAGGGCGCGAAACGAGGCGTCGCCGCGCTTTGTATCGGCGGCGGCGAGGCGACGGCAATTGCGGTGGAACGGGTTGGGTGACCGGAACGATAAGGGGTCCGGGCGAGGCGCTGTTCGCTGCAGTCAGATGTAGATGAGATTGTAGACGTAGGATTTCGGACCCTTCCTGCTCACCCATTCGCCGGTGGGAGGATACTCCATATTCTGCTCGCTCGGCGGTACATCCCAGGGCCTGCCGAGCAAGGTCTTACCGTCGCCATCCCAAACACCCCAGCCGAAGCCAGGGCGGAAACGTATCCAGAGATCGGCATCCTCACGCTGATAGCCGATACTTCCGTCGGGCAGGCTTTTGCGATGAAAGGTGTAGAAGAGATCGTCACTCTGCCGTTGCAACTGGAACCGGTTTCTATTTATGGCCTCATCCTTCAGTTTGCTTGATGCAGGAATGGTCGCATTCGCTATTTGAGATGTCCAGGCGATTAGAGAGGTCCAGCCAGGGAGCGAGCGGCGTCTTCGGGGGGCATCTCGCCCTTAGTGGGCAGCCCGGCCTCACCCCTCCGACAATTCCTCCAGAATCGGACAATCTGGCCGCTCGTTGCCGTGACAGGCATGCACCAGATGCTGCAGCGTCCGGCGCAGTTCCGTGAGTTCGCGGATCTTGCGGTCGATCTCGGTGAGCTTCGTGCTTGCGATCTCCTTGACGTCGGCGCTGGCGCGGCTCTTGTCTTCGTAGAGCGCCAGCAGTTGCCGGCATTCCTCGACCGAGAAGCCGAGGCTGCGGGAGCGGTGCAGGAAGCGCAGCTTGTGCACGTCGTCGGCGCCATAGTCGCGATAACCGTTGTCGCTCCGGTCCGGGTGGATGAGGCCGATGTCCTCGTAGTAGCGGATCGTCTTGGCCGGCAGGCCGGAGCGGCCCGATGCTTCGCCGATGTTCATCCGAAATCTCCCAAGAGCAATTCCAGGAAAAGTGTGCAGCGGTTTTCCGTCCGGAATTGCGTAAGAACAAAAGGATAGAGCGTTTTCGCGATTCGAAGAAACGCGGAAATACTCTATCTGGCCAGCCGCAGTCTCAGCGCGTTGGCGATGACCGAGACCGAGGACAGGCTCATGGCCGCCGCCGCGATCATCGGCGACAGAAGCAGGCCGAAGACCGGATAGAGCACGCCGGCGGCCAGCGGCACGCCGAGCGCATTATAACCGAAGGCGAAAGCCAGGTTCTGCTTGATGTTGCGGATCGTCGCTTCCGACAGATGGCGCGCCCGGACGATGCCGTTGAGGTCGCCCTTGACCAGCGTGATGCCGGCGCTTTCCATGGCGACGTCAGCGCCGGTGCCCATGGCGATGCCGACATCGGCGGCGGCGAGCGCCGGCGCGTCGTTGACGCCATCGCCGGCCATGGCGACGATGCCGCCCTTGGCCCGCAGCTCGTCGATCAGCGCCTTCTTGCCCTCGGGCAGCATGTCGGCGCGCACCTCGTCGATGCCGAGCTGTCTGGCGACGGCGGCGGCGGTCTTGCCGTTGTCGCCGGTCGCCATGACGATCTTCAACCCGCTCTCGTGCAGCGCCCTGATCGCGGCTGCGGTCGTCGGCTTGATGCGGTCGGCGACGGCGACAAGGCCGGCGAGCCTCCTGTCGATGGCGATGAACATCACGGTCTTGCCTTCGCCGCGCAGGCGTTCGGTCTCGGCCTGCAGGGCATCGGTCGAAACGCCGAGATCGGCCATCATTGCGGCATTGCCGAGCGCGATCGCGGTGTCGCCGGCGCGGCCTTCGACGCCCTTGCCGGTCGTCGCGGCAAAGCCGGAGATTTCGACGAAGCTTGCGCCACGCTCCTCGGCTCCGGCAACGATGGCTTCGGCCAAGGGATGTTCCGAGCCGCGTTCCAGACTGGCGGCGAGCGAGAGCAGGCGCGCCTCGTCCGTGCCGGCCGTGGTGACGATGTCGGTCAGGTTCGGCTTGCCTTCGGTCAGCGTGCCGGTCTTGTCGACGATCAGCGTGTCCACCTTGGCGAAGCGCTCCAGCGCCTCGGCGTCGCGCACCAGCACGCCTTCCTGTGCGCCGCGGCCGGTGGCGATCATGATCGACATGGGGGTCGCCAGGCCGAGCGCGCAGGGGCAGGCGATGATCAGCACGGCGACGGCGGCCAGCAGCGCATGCGCCAGCCGCGGCTCCGGCCCGACAAAGGCCCAGACGGCAAAGGCGATGACGGCGGCGGCGACGACGGCGGGCACGAAGACGGCCGAGACGCGGTCGACCATGGTCTGGATCGGCGCGCGCGAGCGCTGCGCCTTGGCGACGAGCTCGACGATGCGCGACAGCGTCGTCTCGGTGCCGACCTTCTCGGCCAGCATGACCAGCGTGCCGTTCCTGTTGATGGTGCCGCCGGTCAAGGCGTCGCCCCTGGCCTTTTCGACCGGCAAGGGTTCGCCCGTGATCATCGATTCATCGATGGTGGATTGGCCTTCGACGACGGAGCCGTCCACTGGGACGCGTTCACCGGGGCGCACGCGCAGCCGGTCGCCGGCCTGGATGTCGTCGACGGGCACATCGCTCTCACTGCCATCGGCATCGATGCGTCGTGCCTGTTTGGGCGCGAGATCGAGCAGGGCGCGGATGGCCGAGCCGGTGCGTTCGCGGGCTTTCAATTCCAGCACCTGGCCGACGAAGACCAGAGCGACGATGACGGAGGCCGCCTCGAAATAAACCGGCACGCTCTCGCCATGCCCCCGGAAACTCATGGGGAAGAGGCCGGGCGCCAGCGTGGCGACGAGGCTGTAGAGATAGGCGGTGCCGACGCCGAGGCCGATCAGCGTCCACATGTTGGGGCTGCGATTGACGAGCGAGTTCCAGGCACGACGGAAGAAGGGTAGCGCAGCCCACAGCACGACCGGCGTCGCCAGGGCAAGCTCGATCCATGTGGCGATGGGTTCGCCGATCCGCTCGCGCAGGGGCAGGCCGAGCATCGGGCCCATGCTGATGAGAAGCAGCGGCAGCGACAGGGCGGCGCTGATCCAGAGCCGACGGATGAAATCGACGAGTTCCGGGTTCGGGCCTTCATCGGCGGCGGGCACGCCCATCGGCTCCAGCGCCATGCCGCATTTCGGGCAATCGCCCGGATGGTCGCTGACGACCTCGGGATGCATCGGGCAGGTATAGAGCGTGCCCTTGGGCATGGGCTTGGCCGCCGGGCGGTTGCCATCGAGATAGGTGGATGGATCGGCCTCGAACTTGCCCTTGCAGCCGGCAGAGCAGAAGTAGAACTTTTCACCCTCGTGCCTCAGGAAGTGGCGCGCGGCGGCGCGATCGACATTCATGCCGCAGACGGGATCTTTCGCGCTCAGATAGCTTTCCGGCGCGGCCTCGAATTTCTTGCGGCAGCCATCGCAGCAGAAATGAAAGGTGCGGCCCTGATAGTCCAGCGACGGCTTGCCAGCGTTCGGATCGACGGTCATGCCGCAGACGGGATCGCGGATCACGGCATCTTTCTCCGCGCCGTGATGATGGTGGTGATTGTGGCCGTGATGGCTGTGATCGTGTTCGTCATGCAATGCCATGAAAGACTCCAGTGCCCGGATGTGAGCGTCGGATAGCTTATGGACCTTCCAGTGACTGGAAGGTCAAGAGAAAAATAGTGATCGCCGTCCACAGATGGAAGAGGGTGCTTTCTATCTCGATGCGGGCGAGGGTGATAAGTTCCGCAAGAGCGAACCAATCATGCGATTCCAATGCGATATGATACGTCCAACCTGCCGCTGACGACGCTTCTGCCTGCCATTGCCAGGGCGGAGGACATGTTGGCGCGGCTGGATGAGCGGGTCCTGCGGCATGCGGTCGGTGACGGTTTCCGCGAGCGCGGCCATTTTTTCGATGCGGTCGGCGCGCTCTGGGTCAGCGGCGAACTGGTGCATGTCGAGGATCTGGTGCTGCACGATGCGCGTATGGATACGCGCACGCCGACGCATGAACTGACCATCGCGCATGCAGTGCTGCGGTCGCGGCGGCGGCTGTGGAATGCCGAGCCCGGCTGGGGGCTGGAAACGGCCGGCCTAGCCGCCCTGCGCGGCGATCTCGGCGAGGCCGAGGAAAGCGGCGTGTTCCGTCCCGTGCCTTTGGAGATCACGCAAACCGAGGATGACGATCAGGGGGAAGAGGATGATTTCGGCGTCGATTTTTCCGAGATCGATGCCGTCATCGCCCGGTCCGAGCGGGTGCTGAGCGGTGAGGTGCCGGAGCCCCGTGCCGTGACCGTGAACGATCCGCTCGGCTTGATTCATGACGAGGATTGGGATGAGGACGAGCGGCTGGAGAGCTGGCGCGCCGTCATCCGCCAGGCCGATCTCCTGCCGCCGGCCCTCGGCGCGGCCGTGCTCTTCGATGCCTGGGAGCGGATCGAGCCGCTCCGGCGGCAGCATTGGCTGGGCAGCCTGCTGGTCAGCGCCTATCTGCGCAGTCGGGAAAAGGTCTCCTCGCATCTCTTCTGCCTGAATGTCGGCCTGAAATCGATCCGCCACGAACGCCGCCGCTCGCCGGACCGCACCACGCGGCTCACGGCCTTTCTCGAGGCCATGGCGCTGTCGGCCGATAGCGGGCTGAAGGAGCTGGACCGCCTGTCGCTTGCCAAGCTGCAGATGGAGCGGCGGCTGAAGGATCGGCGCTCGAACAGCAGCCTGCCCGGCGTCATCGACATCGTTCTGTCGCGGCCGATCGTTTCCGCCAAGATGATCGCCCGCCATGTCGGCGTCACCTCCCGCGGCGCTTTGAACCTGGTGTCGGAACTCGGCGTGCGCGAGATGACGGGGCGCGGACGCTATCGCGGCTGGGGCGTGCTGTGATCGCGACCCTCAGATTAGGAATCTGAGGGGCTGCGCCGTCTTGATGCTACCACAGGATGTAGAGCTGTGCCGGCGCCGATTGCCGGAAATGATGGCGCCGTGGGCCGAATCTCGTCAGATCGCGGCCGTAACCCTGATTTTCGTCGAATGTAACGATTCGTTGCATCGGGCCACGCGAAAATGGACAAAATTTAATGGCCATACCAAATTCCTAAGCAGGGCGATGCAAGTTAAGGTCGCGCCACTGTTGCGCCGGCGGATCGTCGAAGGCCAGCGCCTCTGAAGGAAGGTATATCTATGGCTCGGACATTTCGGGTCCTGATCTCGGTAGCGGTCATTGGCGCGGTGGCCTATGGCGCCTATGTGACGCGCGATCGCTGGCTTGGCAGCGCCGAGCGCCTGCTCGGCCTTCAGGGGGCGACGGCGCAGGGCGAGCAGGCCCAGGGCGAGCGCCGCAGCAGTCAGGGGCAGGGTGGCGGACGGCGGCGCGGCAGCCTTTCGCAATTCAGCGGCCCGGTGCCGGTGCTGGCGGCGGATGCGGCAACCACGGACGTGCCCGTCTATATCGACGGCGTCGGCTCGGTGAAACCGCTGAACACGGTGACGGTGCGCGCCCAGGTGAACGGCAAGATCGTCGAGATCGATTTCGAGGAAGGGCAGGACATCCGGAAGGGCGATGTCATCGCCCGCATCGACGATGCCGTCTACAAGGCGCAGCTCGATCAGGCGGTCGCCAAGAAAGCGCAGGACGAAGCCCTGCTCGCCGGCGCCCAGCGCGATCTCGCCCGCTATCAGCTGATGGTGAAGAGCGCCTCGGGCACGCAGCAGCAGGTCGACACGCAATTGTCGCTGGTGGCGCAATATACCGCGCAGATCCAGTCCGATCAGGCCGCCATCGAAAGCGCGCAGGCGACGCTCGACTATACGACGATCAAGGCGCCGATCGACGGGCGCACCGGCATCCGCAACGTCGATATCGGCAATCTCGTCAGCTCGTCGGATACGACCGGCATCGTGACGCTGTCGCAGATCAGGCCGATCTCCGTCCTGTTCTCCATTCCGCAGCAGCAGCTCGCCCGCGTCAATGCGGCCAGCGCCGCCGGCACGCTTTCGGTCCAGGCGATGGGAGGCGACGGCCAGACGGTGGTCGACAACGGTTCGCTGGCCGTGGTCGACAACCAGGTCGATCCGACCACGGGCACGGTGAAGCTCAAGGCCAATTTCCCCAACGACAAGCTGGCGCTCTGGCCTGGCGCCTTCGTCAATGCCCGCCTGCTGGTGGAGACGCTGAAGGGTGTTACCGTCATCCCGACGGCGGCCGTACAGCGCGGGCCGAACGGCACCTTCGTCTATATCGTCAAGCCGGACCAGACGGTTGCCATGAAGCCGGTGAAGGTGCGTCAGCAGGACGACGCGCAGGCCGTCATCGCCGAGGGGGTCGCCGCCGGCGACAAGGTGGTGACGACCGGCTTCGCGCGGCTACAGGACGGTTCGAAGGTGCAGATTTCGGCCAATCCGGGTCAAGCGGCGCCGGGCGCGCCGGCAGGCGATCAAGGGCAGCCCGTCGCCGAAAACGCCACGCCGGGCGCCGGCAATGACGGGCAGCGCCCGCATCGCCAGCATAATGGTCAGGGCGACGGCAATGGCGGCCATCGCAAGCACAATGCCGATGGCGCCGGCAGCGCCAATCCTTCCTCCAATGCGGATGGCGGCGCGCCTGCCTCGACCGGTTCGACAACCCCGCAGACGCCGCAACAATGAACGTCTCGTCGCTCTTCATCTCCCGGCCGATCGCCACCTCGCTTCTCGGGGTGGCGGTGCTGTTGGGCGGTATTCTCGGCTTCCTCTTCCTGCCGGTCGCGCCGCTGCCGCAGGTGGATTTCCCGACGATCCGGGTGACGACGCAATTGCCGGGTGCCGATCCCGACACGATGGCAGCGCTGGTGACAGCGCCGCTGGAGCGGCCGCTCGGCCAGATCCCGTCGCTGGCATCGATGACCTCGTCCAGCGCCTTCGGCATCAGCCAGATCACCCTGCAATTCGATCTCGGCCGCGACATCGACGGGGCGGCGCAGGACGTGCAGGCGGCGATCAACGCCGCCGGCTCGACGCTGCCGCGCACGCTGCCCTATCCGCCGACCTATGCGAAGGTGAACCCGGCCGACACGCCGATCGTGACGCTGGCGCTGCGCTCCGACAGCTATTCGATCCGCGAACTCAGCGATTTCGCCGATACGATGATGGCGCAGCGGTTGAGCGAGGTCTCCGGCGTCGGCGACGTCAATATCCAGGGCGGCGTCAAGCCGGCCATCCGCATCCAGGCCGACCTGCCGCGCCTCGCCTCCTATGGGCTGGCGCTGGAAGATCTGCGTACGGCGATCACCAATGCCAGCGTCGCCGGCGCCAAGGGCGCGCTCGACGGCACGCAGCAGAGTTTCACGCTCGCCGCCAACGACCAGATCGTCGATCCCAATATCTACAAATCCATCATCGTCGCCTATCGCAACAATGCGCCGGTGCAGCTGAAGGACGTCGCCACCGTCGTCGAAGGGCTGGAGAACAATCGCGTCGGCGCCTGGTATCAGGGCCAGCCCGCCGTCATCCTCGACGTCATGCGCCAGCCCGGCGCCAATGTCATCCAGACGGTGGAGAGCGTGCTGAAGCAGCTTCCGAAGCTGAGGCAGGCGATGCCGGCGGGCATCTCGCTCGAAATCGTCAACGATCGTACGGAAACGATCCGGGCCTCGATCCATGACGTGCAATGGACGCTGGTGGTCAGCATCGGCCTCGTCATTCTCGTCGTCCTTCTGTTCCTGCGCACGATCACCGCCACTTTCATCGCCGGCGTGGCGCTGCCGCTGTCGCTGATCGCCACCTTCGGCGTCATGTGGTTTGCCGGCTTCAGTCTCGACAATCTCTCGCTGATGGCGCTGACCATCGGCACCGGCTTCGTGGTCGATGACGCCATCGTCATGATCGAGAACATCGCCCGCCACATCGAGGAGGGCGAGAACCCGATGGCGGCGGCGCTGAAGGGCGCCGGCGAGATCGGTTTCACCATCATTTCGCTGACCGTGTCGCTGGTCGCCGTCTTCATTCCGCTGCTGTTCATGACCGGTATCGTCGGGCGCATGTTCCGCGAATTCGCGCTGACGCTGACCATTGCCGTGGTGGTGTCGGCGGTGGTTTCGCTGACATTGACGCCGATGATGTGCGCCCGCATCCTGCGCAAGCCCAGGGAGCATCGCGGCGGTTTTCTGGCCGGCGCCGACCGTTTCATGGAGTGGCTGATCGAGCACTATCGCCGCAGCCTCGTCTGGGCGGTGGACCGCAGCGCCGTGATGCTGATCGTCACCGTCGTCACGCTCGCGGCGACCGTCGCCCTCTATATCGTCATTCCCAAGGGGTTTCTGCCGCCGCAGGATACCGGCCTGATCACCGCCGTCATCGAGACCGAGCCGACCACCTCCTTCGAGGCCATGAAGCAGACGCAGGAGGTCGTGGCGAGCCGCCTGCGCGCCGACCCGGATGTGAAAGGCGTCGTCTCCGTCATCGGCACCAGCGCCAGCAACCTGACGCTCAATACCGGCAATCTCAGCCTCATCCTGAAGCCGCGGAGCGAGCGCAAGGCGTCGGCCGCCGAGATCATCGACCGCATGCGCGACGAGGTGGCCGATCTGCCCGGCATCCACGTCACCTTCCAGAGCGTGCGCGATATCTCGATCAGCACCCGCGTCAGCCGCGCGCCCTATCAGTACACGCTGACCGGCACCGACACGGCGACCGTGGTCGACTGGTCGGCGAAGCTCGCGCAGCGGCTGCAGCAGAGCCCGAAGCTGATCGACGTCGCCTCCGAGGTCGAGATGGGCGGCGGCCGCATCTTCGTCAAAGTCGACCGCGAGACCGCCTCGCGCCTCGGTGTGTCGATGCAGGCCGTGAGCGACACGCTGAACAACGCTTTCGGTCAGCGCCAGATCGCCACCATCTATGGCCAGTCCAACCAGTATCGCGTCATCCTGGAGGCGGCGCCGCAATACCAGTCGGACCCGAAATCGCTCGGCAAGCTCTATGTGGCCGGCGCCAGCGACACGCAGGTGCCGCTCAACGCCTTCACCACGGCTTCGTTCACGACGGCGCCGCTGGTCATCAGCCATGACGAGCAGTTCCCGGCCGTCACCATCAGCTTCGATCTCGCCAAGGGCGCCTCGCTCAGCGAGGCGGTCGCCGAGATACAGGCGGCCGAGCAGGACATCGGCATGGCGAGCTCGATCCAGCGCCGCTATTCCGGCGATGCGGAGGAATTCGCCTCCTCGCTTGCCGGCGAGCCCTGGCTGATCCTGGCCGCTGTGGTGACGATCTATATCGTGCTCGGCCTGCTTTATGAGAGCGCCGTGCATCCGGTGACGATCCTGTCGACGCTGCCCTCGGCCGGTGTCGGCGCGCTGCTGGCGCTGATGCTCTTCGGGCAGGATCTGTCGATCATCGCGCTGATCGGCATCGTGCTCCTGATGGGCATCGTCAAGAAGAACGCCATCATGATGATCGACTTCGCACTGGAGGCCGAGCGCGGGGAGGGATTGGCGCCGCGCGAGGCGATCCTGAAGGCATCGATCCTGCGTTTCCGCCCGATCATGATGACGACGCTCGCCGCGCTCTTCGGCGCGTTGCCGCTGGCGCTGGCGCAGGGGACCGGTGCGGAACTGCGCGTGCCGCTCGGCATCACCATCATCGGCGGCCTCGTCCTGTCGCAGCTGTTGACGCTCTATACGACGCCGGTCATCTATCTCGCCTTCGAGCGCCTGCGCGCCCGCGTCGTCGGCCGGCCAACCGGCACGCCGGCCCCCGAGCTCGACGAAGCCATGGGTGAGGGCACATGAACCTCTCCGAGCCGTTCATCAAACGTCCTGTCGGAACGACGCTTCTGGCGATCGGGTTGGTGATCCTCGGCATCGTCTCCTATCGCTTCCTGCCGGTGGCGAGCCTGCCGACCGTCGACCTGCCGACCATCGTCGTTTCCGCCAGCCGGCCCGGTGCCGATCCCGCCAGCATGGCGGCGAGCGTCGCCGCCCCCCTCGAGCGGCATCTCGGCACCATTGCCGGCATCACGCAATTGACCTCCGTCAGCTCGCTCGGGTCGAGCAGCATCGTCGCGCAGTTCGACCTGTCGCGCAGTGTCGATGGGGCGGCGCAGGACGTGCAGGCGGCGCTGAACGCGGCGGCGACCGACCTGCCCGGCGACCTGCCGACGCTACCGTCCTTCCGCAAGATCAATCCGGCCGCGGCCCCTGTGCTGATCCTGGCGCTGACCTCCGACAATGTCTCGGCGAGCGCCATCTATGACGCAGCCGATACCGTGGTCGTGCAGCGCATCTCGCAGGTGGACGGCGTCGGCGGCGTCACCGTCAGCGGCGCCGACCAGCCGGCGGTGCGCGTCCGGCTCGATCCGGACCGGCTGTCGGCCATGGGCATGTCGCTGGACAGCGTGCGCACGGCAATCGTCAATGCCAGCGTGCTCGGCCCGATCGGTTCGATCGACGGCGGCACCGGCGGCTTTTCCATCGCCATGAACGGGCAGCTGCGGACACCGGAGGATTATGGCCGGATCATCGTGCAGAGCGGCGACGGTACGGCGGTGCGGCTCGCCGATATCGCCACCGTCGAGCCCGGCGTGCGCAACAGCCGCTCGGATGCCTGGTATGACGGCAAGCCGGCGGTGCTGCTCAACATCACCAAGGAGGCGGATGCCAACGTCATCGCCACCGTCGACGGCGTCAAGGCGCTGATCCCGGAGCTGCAGCGGCTGATCCCGGCCGGCGTGCGCATCGCCGTGCTCTCCGACCGCACGACGACGATCCATGCCAGCGTCACCGACATGCAATGGACGCTGCTCGCCACCATCTGCCTGGTGATGGCCGTGGTCTTCACCTTCCTGCGGCGCGCCACGCCGACCTTTGCCGCCGGCGTCACCGTGCCGCTGTCGCTGTGCGGCACCTTCGCGGCCATGTGGCTTTTCGGCCTGTCGATCGACAATCTCTCGCTGATGGCGCTCGCCGTCTCCGTCGGCTTCGTGGTCGACGACGCGATCGTGATGATCGAGAATATCTACGCCAATCTCGAAAACGGCATGAAGCCGATGCGGGCGGCGCTCGAGGGTGCCAAACAGATCGGCTTCACCGTCATCTCGATCAGCCTGTCATTGCTTGCCGCCTTCATCCCGCTCTTCTTCATGGGCGGCATCGTCGGCCGGTTCTTCCAGACCTTCTCGCTGACGCTCGGCTTCACCATCGTCGTCTCGACCCTGGTGTCGCTGACACTGACGCCGATGATCTGCGGCCATCGCCTGCGCGCCCACGACATGGAGGCCAGGCCCGGCCTGTTTGCCCGGATGGTCGAGGGAACGCTTGGTACTGTTACCGATTTCTACGGCCGGACGCTGAGGGCGGTGCTGCATCATCGCGTGCTCTCCGTCCTCGTCATTCTCGCCTGCGTCGTCATGTCGGCCTATCTCTACGTCAAGGTGCCGAAGGGCTTCATCCCGCAGGACGATACCGGCTTCATCCAGGGCGGCACGCAGGCGGCGACCGATATTTCCTATCCGGCCATGGTCACGCTGCAGCAGCAGGCGGCCGATCTGGTCGCCAAGGACCCGGCGGTTTCCGGTGTCGGCTCGTCGGTGGGCGGCGGCGGCTTCTCCAACTCGATCAATCGCGGCCAGCTCTTCATCTCGCTGAAGCCGGAATCCGAGCGGGTGCCGACCGCCGAGGTGATCGACCGGCTGCGCAAGCAGCTGATGGCCATTCCCGGCCTCAGCACCTTCCTGTTTTCGCCGGGCGACATCCGCGCCGGCGCGCGCCAGTCGCAATCGCAATATCAGTTCACGCTCTGGGGCGCGAATTACGATGAGCTGGTGGAGTGGGCGCCGAAGGTGCTGGCGCGCATGCAGGCTCTGCCGGGACTGACCGATGTCGCCACCGACCGGCAGCCGAACGGCCTGCAGGCGACGGTCAACATCAACCGCAGCGAGGCGTCGCGGCTCGGCGTCAGCATCCAGTCGATCGACGCGGCCCTCAACAATGCCTTCGCGCAGCGGCAGATCTCGACGATCTATACCCAGCGCAACCAGTACCGCGTCGTGCTGGAGGCGAACCCGGACTATGCCCGCGATCCCAACGATATTTCCAAGCTCTACGTGCCGGGGGCCGGCGGCATCCAGGTGCCGCTCAGTGCCGTCGCCTCGATCGACCGGACGCTGGCGCCGCTGGTGGTCAATCATCAGGGGCAATATCCCTCGGTGACCATCTCCTACAATCTGGCGCTTAACACGCCGCTGCAGACGGCGAACGACGCGATCCAGACGGCGGTGCTCGACATGCATCTGCCCGACGACCTGCATGCCGATTTCGCCGGCGATGCGGCAAGCATCACGCAATCCTCCAGCAGCCAGCCGCTTTTGCTGCTGGCGGCGCTTCTGACCGTCTATATCGTGCTCGGCATTCTCTATGAGAGCCTCGCCCATCCGCTGACCATCATCTCGACGCTGCCGTCGGCGGGTCTCGGGGCGCTGCTGGCGCTGATGATCAGCGGCACGGAACTGACCATCATCGCCTTCATCGGCATCATCCTCCTGATCGGCATCGTCAAGAAGAACGGGATCATGATGGTGGATTTCGCGCTTCAGGGTGAGCGTATGCTCGGCCTGCCGTCGGAAGAGGCGATCTACCAGGCGTGCCTCAAGCGCTTCCGTCCGATCCTGATGACGACGCTCGCTGCGCTGATGGGTGCCATTCCGCTGATCATCGCCACCGGCCCCGGCGCGGAACTGCGCCGGCCGCTGGGCATCACCATCGTCGGCGGCCTGGTCGTCTCGCAGGTGCTGACGCTCTATACGACGCCGATCATCTATCTGATGCTGGCCAAGCTGCATGCCAGGTGGTCGCCGAAGCCGGTGCCGGCGAGGTCTTCGCTGTCGGCGTGATTGAAAGTTACTGCTGGTGCCGACTGGCTTTCACGGCGCGGGCTGTCAATTGCGCCGATGGCTCCCTGAAATGATATTCGTATCCAGAACGATCATGGATCAAGTCCGATCGGACGGATCGGTTCGCGTGCCGGAATATCCAATGTCACTCCACCGCTCGCCGCCATGCGACGACGAATTGTCTCAGCCAAATTGGATGGACGTTTGTCTTCAACGGACAAGGCGGCACGCAATATGTCTCGTGTCTCATCCTCCATCGATCGTCCGTGGGCGGCGGCGCGCATGGGCAACCGTGCCGTCAGTTGATCATCGATGTCGCGAATGGTCATGCTGGCCATAGGAAGATCCCGTCATCAATGATTGTATTATTCATCATTGACGACGGGATTTGCAAATCGAGAGACTGGGTAAGTCTCAGTGGGCGCCATCCGGGCTGGCTGGCTCCGCTGTCGTGGCCGGCCCAATCCTACCCTTGAAGACGCGGCGGACGGAGACGAAGAGGAGCGGGATGAAGAAGATGCCCAGCACGGTGGCCGAGATCATGCCGCCCATGACGCCGATGCCGATGGAGTTCTGGCTGCCGGAACCGGCGCCGTTGGCGACGGCGAGCGGCATGACGCCGAGGATGAAGGCGAGCGAGGTCATCAGGATCGGCCGCAGGCGCTGGCGCGAGGCCTCCAGCGTCGCCTCGATCAGGCCCTTGCCGTTGTTCTGCTGCTCGATGGCGAATTCGACGATCAGGATGGCGTTCTTGGCCGCAAGGCCTATGGTGGTGAGCAGGCCGACCTTGAAATAGACGTCGTTGGACTGGCCGAACAGCGTGGC
>JASGEG010000371.1:0-10617 GCA_047606605.1 Rhizobium sp. | reverse complement strand
TTCATCGCCGAGAATTTCCACGCGCATCGCTGGCCTCGCCTAAAACACGTCGTTAACGACGTCGTTATAGACGGCTCATAAACAAGCGCGGCCTTTTCCGACAGGCGGTCGCAATCGGGCGGTTACGTCGCACAGGGCGAACTGCTCGACATCGACGCATTGCGTTCCGCATTCGCCGGCGTCCGCACGTTATTTCTGCTCAATGCGGTCACTGGAGACGAGTTCACCCAGGCGATCATCACCCTCAACATTGCCCGCGAAACCGGTGTCGAACGGGTCGTGTATCTTTCGGTGTTCAACGCCGACAGTGCCGTCAACGTACCGCATTTCGCAGTGAAATCCGGCGCCGAGCGGATGCTCGCGCAGATGGGCTTCAGCGCCACCATCCTGCGCCCGTGCTACTTCATTGACAATGAATTGATGATCAAGGATGTCGTTCTGAACCATGGCGTCTATCCCATGCCGATCGGCGACAAGGGTGTCGCCATGGTCGATGCCCGCGATATCGCCGAAGTTGCCGCGATCGAGTTGATGCGACGCGACCAGGCGCCTGGCAAGCTGCCGATCGAAACCATCAATCTGGTCGGCCCCGACACACTGACCGGTGCTGGGATTGCCGCGATCTGGTCGCAGGTCCTTGGTCGGCAGGTCAGCTACGGCGGCGACGACCCGTCCGGCTTCGAGCAGAACCTTGCGACCTTCATGCCGAAGTGGATGGCTTACGAAATGCGCCTCATGGCCGAACGCTACGTCAGCGACGGCATGGTTCCCGAGGCCGGGGATGTCGAACGTCTGACCAATATGCTCGGCCGGCCGCTTCACACCTACCGCGACTTCGCCGACAAGATCGCAACCTCGGCCTAGCGGCCGAGGAAATGCTTGCGGGGCCCCTCTGCCGCATCGGTCTCCGGCCAGGCCAAATCGACCAACAGGTCGAGGAAGGCACGAACGGCCGGATTGGTGCGACGGTTCTCCGGCCATACCGCGTTGATATTTTGCCGATCGACGGCGAAATCGGACAGAACGGGGATCAACTCTCCACGCTTCACCCACGGCGCAGCCGTGAAGCTGGTCGCCATCCCTATTCCCGCACCCGCCGCGATTGCCGCGATGACAGCCTCACTCGCGTCGGCGACGATTTCGGAGGACGGGACGATCTCTATCTCTCTATCTGACACCCTGAACGGCCAGCGAAAAAGCTGGCCGGTGCTCTGGTAGCGGAGATTGACTGTCTCGTGCTTCGCCAGATCATCAGGATGCTTCGGCGCGCCCCGTGCGGCGAGGTATTCGGGAGAGGCATAACAGCAGAGGCGATGGGAGAAGAGCCGGCGGGAGAGAAGCCGCGAGTCCGCTAGGTCGCCGATCCTGATCGCCTGATCTATTCCTCCCTCAACGAGGTCGACGATCTGGTCGCTCAGCCGCAGATCGATATTCACCTTCGGATGAAGCATCCTGAACTGCGCAAGTGCAGGACCGATCACATGCAGGCCGATCGGCAATGATGCGGCGATGCGCAGCGTCCCCGCAGGCTCAGAGCGCGCCGCCTTGGCCGCTTGCTCGATGTCCTCGGCGTCCCGCAGCAGCCGAAGCGCACGCTGATGGATGTCACGTCCCTCCGGCGTCAGCGCCAGCGAGCGTGTCGTGCGTGTGAAGAGCGATACACCGAGCTGATGCTCCAGCCGCTGTATGCTCTTGCTGACGGCCGATGGCGAAACGGAGAGCGCTCGAGCCGCAGCAGTGTAGCTGCCGAGAGAACTGGCGCGAGCAAACGCGATCAATCCGGCCAGTCTTTCAATACCGATTTGTTCCTTCATGGCATTATAAAAGCGAACAGGGCCACCATTATCAATATGTTCGATCAATCTTATCTCCGATGGCAACCGAACGAGATTCGAAGGAGATCACGATGACTGAGATAATGAAAGCGATCCGTCTGCATGAATTCGGAGGCCCGGAAGTCCTGCGTTATGAGGATGCACACCGGCCCGTAGCCGGCGGGGGCGAAGTCCTTGTCCGGGTTCATGCGGCAAGCCTCAATCCGCCGGATCTCTATCTTCGCGACGGCTACCGCGCCCTGCCGCCGGAATGGCAACCCAGTCCGACTTTCCCCCTGATCCTTGGCACCGACGTCGCGGGCGTCATCACCGCGCTCGGCGAGAACGTCGCGGGGTTTAGCGTCGGCGATGAAGTCTATGCAATGGTCCGCTTTCCAGCTGATCTGATGACGGGCAGTGGCGCTTACGCGGAATATATCAGCGTACCGGCCCGGGAACTGGCCCTGAAGCCGAAAGGGATCGGCGACATCCAGGCGGCGGGAGCACCGATGTCGCTGCTGACGGCCTGGCAGTTCCTGGTGGAGCTGGGACATGACGCGCCGAACCCCTTCCAGTCGTTCGCCCATGCGCCGGTCCCGCTCGACGGCAGGACGATCCTGGTCAATGGCGCCGGCGGTGGTGTCGGGCACCTGGCGATGCAGGTGGCGAAATGGAAAGGCGTGCGTGTCATCGCCGTTGCGTCAGGAAAGCATGAGGCACTCTTGCGCGATCTCGGCGCAGACGAGTTCATCACTACACCAAACAGACAGTCGAAACCGCCGCACGGGATGTGGACCTCGTCATTGATGCCGTCGGCGGCTCGCATATGGTGCGCTTCCTCGATGTCATCAAGACTGGCGGCGCCCTCTTCCTCGTCAATCCGCTTGGCTTCTCTGGCCACGAGGAGGCTTTAAAGCGCGCCATCACCGTGTCATCGACGCAGGTAAGCTCCAATGGCGCGCAGCTGGCGGAGGCCGGTCGCTTGCTGGATAGCAGCATCATCCGTGTGATGATCGACAGCACCTATCCGCTGGCGGAAGCGTCCGCCGCGCACGAACGTGTTTCCAAAGGCGGTATCCAGGGCAAAGTCGTGCTGGTCGCGGAATGATAATTTGGCTCTCCGATCTGCATCAGACCGGGGCCATTCTCATAGGAGATCTACAATACTGATGGTTGCAGGATATGTTGAAGTCGATCCAGCTGATCTGGCGGAACTTGTCAGAGATCTGAAAGCGCTTGCGATTGCCACGCGGGTGCGAGCCGGAAACATCTCGTATGATGTAGCTGTCGATGACCCACAGACCGGCCGATTGCTCATATCCGAACGTTGGGCAAATCAGCCTGCTCTCAGCGCTCACCTTGAGTCCGTCGATACGGTCGCGTTCGTTAAACATTGGTAGAGGCGGATGAGTGGCGATATCCGAAAGTACGATGCCTCAAACGAGCGCGGTCTTTTAGACCACTAATTTTGGACCACTCGCTTGGCATGAGAATCTGGCTGAATCAACTCCACATAGAAATCTTTGCCGCGGAGCTGGAAGGTCTGTCTGTCGCTTTTTTTCTCACGTTCAAACCGCTCTGGCGCGAGCGCAGCCTCATTGCGCCCCACATATATAGATTCGGCAGCTGGGCGTCGAAAAGGCGATGGCAGATGCGATGTCGAATACGGGCGCCCCGATCGGCGTCGCCAACCGCATGTCTCGTCGAGTTTGTTTCCCTGAAGCTCATCCATGAGGAAGTCGAAAATTCAGATTGATGGCAACAGGACCGGCCCGATGCCGTGATGCCGAGCAGGCCCATCGCTCATTCTGGTGGCCGCATCGCGCAGCAAGCGCGCGAAATCGCTCAGAGACGTGTTGTCAGCCTTCAACACCTGCCGAATGATTGGGTCGCGCAGTATCCTTGCAATCGTGAATTCCTGATCGGCCATCTTGTTCTCCATCTCCTTTGGTTGCGTGAGGAAAGTGGACGACGTTCGCAGAGCGGTAATGACGGAAAGCCGGCGAAAGCTGGGCATGTTATTCGATTGCATTGCGGTAGATTGTTTGCCGGGCATGGGGACCATCGGCGGATAGCTCCCGCATGTTTGTCATTTTAATTCTGCCAGCAGAGCATCGGCGCCTTTTTGAATGCCGACCTTCGATGCCTGCAGGGAGGAGAAGGTTGCGCCGACATTCATGGCATTGGGATATTGTTTCGTGACATACGCCCTCAAGAGCTTGTTGCTCTGGGCATCGAAGATTTCGACGGCGTAGTTGACAGAGCCGGTCATGCTTCCTTCGCGACCGCGAACTGCCTGGACGGAGTTGTAAACTCCACCACCTACGTCAAGATGGGAGAACGGCCCGAGCACGGGCGTCGTCGTTTTCGCACCCGTCAGCGTCAGGCGAAGTCGTAGTGTCGACGGGCCTGGCATGTCCACCACTGCGAAGCGTGTCCGCAGCTTGGTGGCAAACTCGCTGCGCATGTAGACGGCCAACTCGGCCTTGTCTTTTTCCTGCATCTTGACGAACTGATTGTCCCGGCCAGTGTAAACGACGACCGGCTCGACAATGATCTTGTTATATCGTCGCCAGTCGGCGTTGCCTCTGTACTCGTACGGAACCCGGCCACCTTTGTCCTGCGCGTTTGGCTGAAGATGCGCAGCCGACGCAAGCCCCTCATAGATGGTCGGATCAGCGGTCGTGCAGGCCGCGAGGGCGGCACAAGTCATCAGACAAACTGCCACGGTGAATGTTTTTCTCTTCAAAAGCGTGCTCCAGCAAAACGGAGAATGTGCTGGAACTGTCGTATCGAGAAGCAGCGTTGTGTTGTGATCTATAATATTCAGAAATGTTCGCGAGACCCTCAATCCGTGGAAGAGCCCTCGCCTGGCCCTCTGGCAACTAGGGAAGCAGTGGAAAGTGCACCGATCCCCGTATCGCGCACAGCCGGTAGAACGATATCGACGATCAGACCATGCGGTTTCCGGTCTCGCAGTGTCATGGCTCCGCCATGGCCTTTCCTGATCATTCCTTCTGCCGTTGGAAGGCCCAGACCGAACCCTCCGCCGGTTCCACTGGTTCGCGCCGCGTCAGCCTTGAAGAAAGGCTCCATAACTTTGACCTTCAGCTCGTCGGACAGGCCAGGGCCGTTGTCGCAGACCCTGACACAAATCCCGCGATCGCCTGCATCCTCCAATTCGATATCGACCTGGGTCGCATAGCGGGACGCGTTTTCAACCAGGTTGGAGATCGCCCTGGTCATCGATTCCGGCTTGCAGATATATTTTAGCCGGCGGGGTCCGGAAAATCGCACATCGATGCCGGTCTCGGAAAAATCCGTGGCAATGGTTTGCAACAGGCTTGAAAGATCGACTTTCCGCGATGGAACCTTATGTGAGGCATTGGTCAGAAACGCCAGGCTCTCGTTGATCATCGAGTCGAGCACCGTCAGATCGTCCAGCATCTTGCGTTGAAGCTCTGGAGGCTCACAACGCTCGACCCGCATGCGCAGGCGTGTCAACGGCGTTCTGAGATCATGGCTGATGGAGCTCAGCATTCTTGTCCGGCTTTCCGCCATCTGCAGGATTCGCGAGCGCATGACATTGAGAGATGCGGCAAGGCTTCGGATTTCGGACGGCCCTTCGGCGACGAACGGATGTTCCAGCCTGTCATCGGCGCTGGCGAGTTCGGCAGCTGCCGCGAACCGACCGACTGGTCGGATGATCAACCAGCTGCTGAGGTAGGCGAGCACGATGAGGGGGATGACGATTTTCAGGGTCCCGCTCGCAACGGCGGGATAGAACCACAGCGAAGGGGCGAAAACAGGAAGCTGGAACAGCAGCGCTCGCTGATCATCGACCTGGACGGCGAGCGGAATAACGGTCGGTTTCTTGTCGAACAGATGGCGAAGCTCGTCTGCGAACTCCGTCTCAAGCGCCGCGCGAGCTCGCTTGGCAAGATCGCCGGATCTGGCTTCTTCGCGGTCGGCAATAGGGATTTGGTCGGCAACGATCGCTTCGACGGCGAATCCATAATGCGGAGCAAGGCTCAAAGCCGCGCGTTCCTCCGTGATGGTGCGTGCTGCCCGATACTGGTCGACCAGGCGCTCGATGCGACCGGCCATGAGGCCGATCTCAACCCCTTTGTCATGCCGGCCGTAGACAAACGGCTCCGTTGTTGCCGCGACAGCCGAGACGAGAACGACCAACAGGAGCGCCAGCACCAGAACCTGCGTGCGGATCGACGCCCTGCGTAGACGGTTCATCGTGTGCGCTCCACGCTTGCTGCGAACAGATATCCGCCCAGTCGGACCGTCTTGATGAAGACTGGATCCTTCAGATTGGGTTCGATTTTCTGCCGAAGCCGACTTATATGGGCGTCGATGCTGCGTTCGACCGGACCGGCCGAACCCGCGTGCGTCATGGAGAGCAGCTGTTCACGGGTCAAGACCTTATTCGGATTGCAGCAAAACGCCCAGAGCAAATCGAATTCCGCCGTGGTCATGGAAACTTCATCGCCGTCGGCGTCGAACAATTGACGACTTTTCGGGTCAATGCGCCATCCTGCGAAGGTAAGCGGCACATCCTCGCTGATATGGTGCTGCGACATAGCGGAGCGACGCAGGATGCTTTTGATCCTCGCCAGAAGCTCCCGAGAGTTGAATGGCTTTGTGACGTAGTCATCTGCCCCGAGTTCAAGGCCAAGAACACGATCAATGTCTTCCCGCCTTGCCGTCAGCATCAGGATCGGAATAGTGCGCGATGCTCGCAGCCGCATGCAGATGCTGAAACCATCCTCGCCAGGCAACATGCCGTCAAGCACAATAAGATCGACCCTCTGGCGTGCCAGCGCGCGATCCATGTCGACGCCGTTCGCCACCATTGAGGCATTGTAGCCATTGCTTTTGACAAGTTCGACAAGCATGTCGGCAATGTCGCCATCGTCCTCTACGATGAGAATATTAGGTAGTTCGCTCATGCTCTCTGATGCCGCCATTTCATATGCCACCGCGTCTCGCCGGGCAGTCGCCGAGGCGGCCGCTAGAGGGCCGATCATCTCATTTGCCGAATGAACTGTCACGCCGTTACTCCTGCTACTATAGGCATCGTCAAGATTTGCTCTGCGTTACGCCAACCGACGTTCCGCGGAAAGAATAGAAAAAATCCGCTTGATGAATGCCCCTCCATCGAACTGTCTTTTGGCGCCCAAGTCCGCCCGATCGAGCTTTTCGAAGAAGAAGGTTTCGATATTGACCACCGGCACATCCAGCAGCGATCTGACATGACCGATCATGGCTGCGTAGGTGACGACGAGCCCCCAATCTGCGGCGTCGCGGCTTTTGGGAGTTTGGTCCGCGTCCATGACGATCGCATTCAGCCCATAACGGGCAAGCGCTGAACGGATACGATCAGCGGCTTGATGGCTTTCAAGAAAAATCAGCACCGGCGGCTGAGAAGAGGAAGCTTCGACAGACATGGATTGGCCTCTGGTTGGGACAAGGCCACTCTACGAGAAGTCTGTGCAAAGCGGTGTTCTGATTTGTTGCGTTATGTTGTGCGACAGTCAGTAGGCAGAGGTCCCTGTCGCCAACGACCGCGGTAGAGCCGGGCTCATCAAAAATCATCTGCCGCAATGAAACTGAACACACAGTATCTCCCGAAGCTGGTCTGATCGCCCGATCATCAATAGCTTGGGGTCGCGAGGAGTGACTGGAATCACGCGGGCAGGTCATTCGAGACGTGAGAGTGCGTCCAAGCATTTGCGCATATTCTCCTCATTGCTCGGCTGGGGTGGCGGCAATGCGATATACTGGCTGCTCAACGCTGGCCTCCATCAGGCAATCGTTCTCAACGTATGCTGCCTACTTATGCTGATCTTGCGATATCAGCAGTCAATGTCGGATACTGAGAAGCTTGGTCCCGGTCGCGCTGCAAGGCGTTATTGATCTTTTCGCTTCAGAGTGTCGTCGCCTGCGATGTCGTCAGCGTCCTGATCGATCGGCTTTCACCCGCCTCCCTTTACTGAGCCTATTTCGCGTCGCGCGACCGCCCGCGCGCTCACAACATTTCTCAACAAAAAATCACGCAATGCAATCTTCTCCAGGTGCATTTTCCTGTTACGGCCGAGATGCGACTTGACGATGCCCGGCCATATGCGGGGACGAGAACATGAAATTGGGCAAGTTGAAGTGGCTACTGGCGGGCGCGATCGCGATCGCAGCCTTCTCAGGATATTTCGCCTGGAACGCACCATCCAGGAAGCCGCTTCCCGTCGGGATTGCCAGCGGCAATGGTCGGCTGGAAGCAGTCGAAATCGATATTGCCGCCAAGGCGGCCGGCCGATTGAAAGACATCCTTGTCGGTGAAGGGCAATTCGTCAAAGCTGGCCAGTCCCTGGCGCAAATGGATACGGTTCAGCTCGTGGCGAGGAAACGCCAGGCGGAGGCCGAGCTTCGCCGGGCTCAGATCGCCATCGAAACGGCCAACAGCCTCGTATCACAGCGCGAAGCCGAGCGGGGGGCGGCCGAAGCCGTCGTCGATCAGCGACAGGCTGAACTTGAGGGCGCTCAGAGTAAACTCGCGCGTTCCGAGCAACTTGCCCGTGGCAATACGATCTCCCAACAGACACTTGACGACGATCGCGCGGCTGAGCGAAGCGCAAAAGCGGCCGTGGCCGCCGCGAAAGCGTCGCTTGCCGCTTCCGATGCGGCGATCGGATCGGCGAAAGCCCAGGTGATCGACGCCGAGGCAAACGTCGAAGCATCCCGCGCAGCAATCGAAAGTCTTGAGGCCGATATCGCCGATAGCACCCTTGTTTCACCGAGAGACGGGCGCATCCAGTATCGCGTCGCCCAACCCGGCGAGGTTCTGTCGAGCGGTGGCCGCGTCGTCAACATGATCGATGTGTCCGACGTCTACATGACCTTCTTCCTGCCCACCGAAGAGGCGGGACGTGTCACACTCGGCGCCGAAGTCCGCCTGGTCATGGATGCCGCTCCGCAGGCCATCATTCCGGCGACGGTTTCCTTCGTGTCGGACGTGGCGCAGTTCACGCCGAAGACGGTCGAAACGGAGGAGGAACGACTCAAGCTGATGTTCAGGGTCAGGGCGCGTATCCCGGCCGACCTGCTACAGCGTTACGTCGAGCAGGTGAAGACCGGCCTTCCGGGCATGGCCTATGTTCGCCTCGATACGTCAACACCCTGGCCGGCTTTCCTTGAAGCGAACCTCGTGCGATGAGCGAGCGATCCAACGTCCCCGTTGCTTCCTTCGAGCAGCTCGAGCTGGTCTACGGCAGGACCCGCGCACTGGACGATATCTCCCTGTCGATCCCGGCTGGACGCATGGTCGGGCTGATTGGTCCTGACGGTGTCGGCAAGTCAAGCCTGTTATCCCTGATCGCCGGCGCCCGCGCCATACAGGGCGGTAACTTGCAAGTTCTCGGCGGTGACATGCGTTTCTCTGGTCATCGGCGGATGGTCTGCCCGCAAATCGCCTATATGCCGCAGGGACTCGGCAAGAACCTCTATCCGACGCTGTCGATCTTCGAGAATATCGATTTTTTCGCAAGGCTGTTCGGCCAGGACGGACCAGAGCGCGAGGCGCGCATCACCGATCTGCTTCAGGCAACCGGACTTGCCCCCTTTCGCGACCGGCCTGCCGGAAAGCTCTCCGGCGGCATGAAGCAGAAGCTCGGCCTTTGCTGCGCCCTCATCCACGATCCCGACCTTCTGATCCTCGACGAGCCGACGACCGGCGTCGATCCACTTTCCCGGCGGCAGTTCTGGGAGCTGATCGACCGCATCCGCGCCGACAGGCCGGGAATGAGCGTGATCGTCGCCACCGCCTACATGGAAGAAGCGTCACGCTTCGACTGGCTGGTAGCAATGAACGCGGGAAAAATCCTCGCGACAGGGACGCCCGCGGAGCTTCGGACCAGGACCGGAACCGAGAACCTCGACGCCGCCTTCATCGAGCTTCTTCCAGAGGAAAGCCGCAAAGATCATCATAAGGTCGATATACCGCCGATCGAAGATCATGGCAGCGACGGTTTTGCAATCGAGGCCGAGCACCTGACCATGCGCTTCGGTGATTTCACCGCAGTCGATAATGTGAGCTTCCAGATTCTGCGTGGTGAAATATTCGGCTTCCTCGGCTCGAACGGCTGCGGCAAGACCACGACCATGAAGATGCTCACCGGGCTCCTGCCTGCGAGCGAGGGCACGGCGAAGCTGTTCGGGCAGGAGGTCGATCCGAACGACATGGCCGTTCGCCGGCGCGTCGGCTACATGAGCCAGGCGTTTTCGCTCTATGGCGAACTGACCGTCTGGCAGAACCTCCAGCTTCATGCGCGCCTTTTCAAGATGGACGAAGAGAAAATATCTTCTTGCATTATCGAAATGGTGGAACGATTCGAACTCGACGACGTGATCGATGTTCTTCCAAATTCCCTTCCGCTCGGCATCCGTCAGCGCCTGTCGCTGGCAGTCGCAATGATCCACGCCCCGGACATCCTTATCCTCGATGAGCCGACCTCCGGTGTCGACCCGGTGGCCCGCGACGCTTTCTGGCAGATCCTCGCCGACCTGTCCCGGAAGGACGGCGTTACCGTCTTTGTTTCAACCCATTTCATGAACGAGGCTGAACTTTGCGATCGCATTTCGCTGATGCATGCCGGAAAGGTGCTCGTCAGCGATACGCCGAAAGCCATCATCGGGAACAAGTCCGCCGCCAATCTCGAAGAGGCCTTCATCGCGTATCTCGAAGAGGCGACCAAGGATCAAGCCCGTCGACCTGTCGCGCCCCGGCAGGTTGAAGGGG
>JASGEG010000370.1:0-8602 GCA_047606605.1 Rhizobium sp. | reverse complement strand
ACTTCATAAAGCCCGACAAATCCATCTTCTGCCATGCAAATCTCCAGATACTCCTGGAGACATTCTCGCATAGGCAACAAGCCTCAAAATACAGCCAATTCAATGGGGAGCAGACGGCGCTTACGTATCAACATCGAAGTTGATATAATTTTTGACGGAGCCTTCTGGCCCAGCATAGCTGTCGGGCCGCATTTCAACGGCGATAAAGACGTCGGATTTATCAATGGATTCCTTGACACGCCATTCGAAAAACGAGCGACGGGAGACGCCGCTTTCTTGTGAAGTCGTGAGAATGACCTTGCCAGCGGTCACGCTTAACAACTTCGAGCCAGATAACAACGTCTTGAAGATCGGCCACATATTAGATCTCTCATTTTGAGATAGAACTGAGCCGTATGTTACCCAAACGCATTCGGTCAGCAACCTTCGATACTTGGCGCTGAAGTCCTACTCTACAATCAAAGCTTCGAGATGACCGCCGCCTCGCCGCCGCGGTCGCCCCGCGTTTCGGCGGCATGCTTGCGGATCGCCGGAATGATCTCGGCGATCGCGTCGATGACCAGCGGCTGGACGCGATGCGAGGTGTGGATGAAGCCCTCTTCCGTCATGTGGCGGATCAGCTCCATCATCGGGTCCCAGAAACCGTTGATATTGGCAAAGACCATCGGCTTCTCATGACGGCCAAGCTGGCCCCAGGTCATGATCTCGACGATCTCCTCCAGCGTGCCGATGCCGCCCGGCAGGGCGACGAAAGCGTCGGCGCGCTCGAACATGCCGTGTTTGCGCGTATGCATGTCCGGGGTTATGATCAGCTCGTCCAACTGACCGAGCGAATGGCGCGTCGCTTCCATGTCGACGAGGAATTCGGGGATGATGCCGGTGACCTTGCCGCCATGCGACAGGACGCCGCTTGCCACCGCGCCCATGATGCCCTTGGTTCCGCCGCCATAGACGAGGCGCAGCCCGCTTTCGGCGATCAGCCTGCCAAGCTCGCGGCCTGCGGCCATATGGGCGGGATCGCGTCCCGGCCTCGAGCCGCAATAGACGCAAATGGATCGAATGGGCGCAGAATCGTCGGTCATGGAAGCAAACAACTATGCTGCAGGTGCTCAGTCAAGAATTTTCAAAGGAAAACTTGTGCCGGATCATGCGGAAATGGCTGAGAAAGCTTGTAAAAGCATGCGAAATCGTTAGCAATTTCAAGAGTTGCGACGATACCGCCGCGTGGAGATGAATGATGATGAAGAACCGTGCCGGCTGGCTGGCTCTGTTGGTGCTGGTAATTGCGACCATCCTGATGGTCTTCTTTGTGATGCCGCGCATCAACGGCGACAAGAAGCCGATCGGCGAGGCTGTCAATCAGGCCAGCGACGCGGTGAAGAACACCATTACCGAAAACGCGCAAAAGGCGAATGATGCGGCGCAAAAGGCCACCGAAGCAACTCAAAATGCCGCCGCCACGCTGACCAACGCGGCCGAAGTCGGCAAGAAGCTTACCGATCTCGGCACGACGGCGACCGCCTCCCTTGCCGATCTCAAGGCACTGTTCAAGGACGGCAAAGGCCCGAGCGAGGATGTCTTTGCCGCCGCCAAGACGAAAGCGGTCACGGCGCTGCAGGCGATCGTCGCCTTCGCCGCGCCGCAAGGTGCCGATGCCGCGACCGCCGCTTTGGTCGACAAGGCGCATGACGGCGCCGGCAAGGCGCTCGCCATCGTGCAGTCGCTCCCCGAAAACATCGCCGAGGCCGGAGCCGCAATCGACAAGGCGCTGGCTGCCCTCACCGGCCAGGCAGCACCGCAGACACAGGCAGCGGCCGGCAGCTCGACGCCGACCTTCGACGTGCTGCGCGTCGAGCCGGACGGCTCCACCGTCATCGCCGGCTCGGCCCTGCCCAACTCCAAGCTCGAAATTCTCGACGGCGACAAGCTCGTCACCACGACCGAGGTCGGCCCCAGCGGCGATTTCGTCGCCGTGCTCGACAATCCGCTGCCGCCCGGCGACCATGAGCTGGTGCTGCGCGCGACCGGCAAGGACGGCAAAGCGGTGACCTCGGAGGAAGTCGCCACCATTTCCGTTCCGAAGGATGACAAGAGCCAGCTTCTCGCTATGGTCTCCAAGCCCGGCGAGGCGAGCCGCGTCATCACCGCCCCCACCGCCAAGCAGGGACGCGTTGCGACGGGCGAACAGGCATCCGCCACCCCTGCCCCCGCGGCAACCTCCAACGACATGACGAATGTGGCCGGTGCCGGCAAGCCGCCGGCCAATGCCGCCGCAGGCGCCACGGCAACGTCGCCGGCCGCCGCCAGCGGCGGCGAACCGGATGTGATGGTCAATGCGGTCGAAATCGAAGGCGACAAGATCTTCGTCGCCGGCACGACCAAGCCGAACGCCAAGGTCCGCGCCTATGCCGACGACAGGCTGATCGGCGAGATCAAGGCCGGAGCGGACGGACATTTCGTCGTCGACGGCACCATGCCGCTGACCGTCGGCGACCATAAGATCCGTGTCGATGTCCTCGGCGACGGCGGCGACGTGACGGTGCGCACCAGCGTCAATTTCACCCGCCCGGAAGGCAATCAGGTGACCGTCGCTGCGCAGACGCCGGCGGCTTCCGGCGGCGGCGCGACGACTGGCACGATGGTGCCGCTCGACGAAGGCGAACTCGGCAAGCTCACGGAAAATGCCGGCAAGGCCTTCGCCCTGCTGAAGGGCCTGTTCGCCGACGGCAAGCAGCCGAACGCCGAGCAGCTCGCCGCTGCGCGTTCGGGTACGGAAATCGCATTGAAGTCGCTCTCGGAATTCCGCCCGGCGGTCGGTGCGGATGCGGCGCTGAAGCAGCACGCGACCGATGCATCGAACGCGGCCGTCAGAGCGCTTTCCTCGCTTCAGGCCCTGCCGAAAGATCCGCAATCGATCGGCGCCGCGCTGGCCAATCTCGAGCAGATGATCGCCACCGTCACCAAGCCGATGAACCCGGCGCCGGCGAATGCCGAGACCTCCGCCAACGGCAACGGCCCGAAGGTCCTGCAACAGGCACCGCTGGCACAGGACACCAACGCCGTCATCATCCGCCGCGGCGACACGCTCTGGCAGATTTCGCGCCGTATCTACGGCGCCGGCGTGCGCTACACGACGATCTATCTCGCCAACGAGGACAAGATCAACAATCCGGATCGTATCCTGCCGGGCCAGGTCTTTGGCCTGCCCAAGGACGCCCTGCCCAATGCGGAAGAACTGCATCGCAAGCGGCTGTCGGGCGAACACCTGTAAGGCGCGCCTTACACCATATTGAGTACCATGCAGCCGGGCGCCATCCACGCCCGGCTGCTGCTTTTATCCGGCCTGAAAATAGTATAAGCGTGCCGCCAACCCTCATTGCTCCGATCCCGATCCGACGGAGCCTTTTCAGCCAGGCTGCGCGACAAGACGCCATTGGCCCGGCTGCTTCACACATTCGCCGGAGACGGAGATGGCAGACCGCAAGAAGACCATATCGGCGGATTCCAGCAATCCATTGAATACGCTCGTCAATCTCTGGCCCTATATGTGGCCGGCCGGACGCATGGACCTGAAGATGCGCGTCGTCTGGGCGACCGTCTTCCTGCTGATCTCGAAATTCTTCCTGCTGCTGGTTCCCTATTTCTTCAAATGGTCCGTCGATGCGCTGAACGGCAAGCTCGACATGCAGGGCATCCTGCCCGCCTTCATGGTGGGCGCCATCGCGCTGATCATTGCCACCAACCTCACGCGCCTCATCCAGCTCGGCCTCAACCAGCTTCGGGATTCGCTCTTTGCCAGCGTCGGCCAATATGCCGTGCGCCAGCTTGCCTACAAGACCTTCGTCCATATGCACGAGCTGTCGCTGCGCTTCCATCTCGAACGCAAGACCGGCGGCCTGTCGCGCATCATCGAGCGCGGCACCAAGGGCATCGAGACGATCGTCCGCTTCACCATCCTCAACACCGTTCCGACCTTCATCGAATTCCTGCTGACCGCCATCATCTTCTGGCGCGGCTACGGCTTCTCCTATCTCGCCATCACCGCCGTCACCGTCTGGCTCTACATCTGGTTCACGGTGAAGGCGAGCGACTGGCGCATCTCCATTCGCCGGACGATGAACCAGAGCGATACCGACGCCAACACCAAGGCGATCGATTCGCTGTTGAACTTCGAGACGGTCAAATATTTCGGCAATGAGGAGATGGAGGCCAGGCGCTTCGATCAGTCGATGGCGCGATACGAAAAAGCGGCGACCGGCGTCTGGACATCGCTCGGCTGGCTGAACTTCGGACAGGGCGTGATCTTCGGGCTCGGCACCACGGTCATGATGGTCGTCTCCGGCTGGTCCGTTCTCAATGGCCACCAGACGGTCGGCGATTTCGTCTTCATCAACGCCATGCTGCTGCAGCTGTCGGTGCCGCTCAACTTCATCGGCTTCGTCTATCGCGAAATCCGCCAGGGGCTGACCGATATCGAGGAGATGTTCGACCTGCTGGAGGTCAAGCCGGAAGTGACGGATGCTGCCGATGCCAAGGAACTGGTGATCGGCCAGGGCGCCATTGCCTTCAAGGACGTGCATTTCGCCTATGATGCCGCCCGGCCGATCCTCAAGGGCATTTCCTTCGAAGTCCCGGCCGGCAAGACCGTCGCCGTGGTCGGCCCCTCCGGCGCCGGCAAATCGACCCTGTCGCGGCTGCTTTACCGCTTCTACGACGTACAGGGCGGGACGATCAGCATCGACGGCCAGGACGTGCGCAACGTCACCCAGAAAAGCCTGCGCAAGGTGATCGGCATGGTGCCGCAGGATACGGTTCTCTTCAACGATACCGTCGCCTACAACATCCGCTATGGCCGGCCGGGCGCCAGCGATGCCGAAGTGACGGCCGCCGCCGAGATCGCCCAGATCGGCGATTTCATCCGCCAACTGCCCGAAGGGTTCGACACCAAGGTCGGCGAACGTGGATTAAAACTCTCCGGCGGCGAAAAGCAGCGCGTCGCCATCGCCCGCACCATTCTCAAGGCACCGCCCGTGCTCATTCTCGATGAAGCGACCTCGGCGCTCGATACGACGACCGAGCGGGAAATCCAGACCGCGCTCGATGTCGTTTCCCAGAACCGGACGACGCTGGTCATCGCCCATCGTCTCTCCACCGTCATCAGCGCCGACGAAATCATCGTGCTGAAAAGCGGCGAGATCGCCGAACGCGGCACGCATGCGGCCCTGCTGGAGCAGAATGGCCTTTATGCCTCCATGTGGAACCGCCAGCGCGAGGCGACGCAGGCGGAGGAGCATCTGAAGCAGGTGCGCGAGAACGACGACCTCGGCGTGGTCAACCGGCTGGCGCCGGCGCGCTGAAACGAGCGGATGTCACGAGACTGAGATACCCGCCTGATAGCGAGGGTGGTCACTCATTCGAAGAGGCCCCCGAATGCGCAATCTCGCCCAAACCCTCACGCTCGTCCTTGCCATCGGCTTTGCCGCACCGGCTCTTGCCGGCGATGCCAAGCCGTTTACCGATGCCAAGGAAATCAATCTGCTGAACCTGCTGCCCCCGCCGCCTGCCAATGATTCCGTCCAGACGAAGGCCGAACTCGCGGAGATCCTCACCATCCAGGTGACCCGCACGCCTGAGATGGCCGCCCGCGCCGTCGCCGATGCCGAGGAAAACGTCTGGCGCTTCTCCGACGTCATCGACAATCCGAAGTTCACCAAGGAAAACCTGCCGAAATTCTCGGCCTTCTTCGATCGCATCGTCGAAACCGAGGGTGCCGTGGTCGATCCGGCCAAGGATGTCTGGAAGCGCCCCCGCCCGCATCTCTACAGCGACCTCGTCAAGCCGATCGTGCCGCTGTCGAAATCCGGCGCCTATCCCTCCGGCCACACGACGGTCGGAACGCTGATGGGCATCGTGCTGTCCAACATGGTGCCGGAAAAGAAGGCGGCGATCATGGCCCGCGCCTGGGAATATGGTCACAACCGCCTCGTCGGCGGCATTCACTTCGCCTCCGATATCGAAGCCGGCCGCATCGCCGGCACGGTCATCGCACAGACCATCACCACGCATGAGGACTACAAGGCCGAATATGAAGCCGCCCGGGACGAGCTGCGCGCCGCACTCGGCCTCTGACCTGATCTGAACGGAAACGGGAAAGCGACCGGCTGCCGGAATCCTATCCGGCAGCCCCCTGCCGGTGGGTTTCGCCTGGGGGCGAATGCGCGAAACCATTGCTCATGACGGCTTTTGCCTGTAGTCACCTCCAACTGGCAATCACAGGAGCCCGCCATCGATGAGCTTGTTGAATAGCGTCCGCAACGTAATCGTCCCCGTGCACAAGGAAGGCTATCCTTTCGTCGCAGGCTTCTTTGTTGCATCGCTGGTTCTCGGCTGGATCTTCAAGCCGCTCTTCTGGATCGGCCTCATCCTGACGCTCTGGTGCGCCTATTTCTTCCGCGATCCCGAGCGCATGACGCCGCAGGACGATGATCTCGCCATATCGCCGGCCGACGGCAAGGTTTCCGGCGTGCAGATGGTGACGCCGCCGGCCGAGCTCAATCTCGGTAGCGAGCCGATGCTGCGCGTATCGATCTTCATGAATGTCTTCGATTGCCACGTGAACCGCGCGCCGATGCGCGGGCGCATCACCACGATCGCCTACCGCCAGGGCAGCTTCCTCAATGCCGAGCTGGACAAGGCAAGCGAGCAGAACGAGCGCAACGGGCTTACCATCCAGACCAAGCATGGCGAAATCGGCGTCGTGCAGATCGCCGGTCTCGTTGCCCGCCGCATCCTGTGCTTCGTCAATGAAAACGAGCCGCTCGACGCCGGCGAGCGCTTCGGCCTCATTCGCTTCGGCTCGCGCCTCGACGTCTTCCTGCCGGAGGGCGCGGTCGCTCGTGTCGCAGTTGGCCAGCGGGCCATTGCCGGCGAGACCGTGATTGCCGAGTTCGGTTCCGCGAAGGGCACGACCCTTAGCCGCCGCAGCTGAGCCTGGAGCATTTCCGCTTCCAACGAAGTCGCGGAAATGCCCCTATCTTTGTTTTCCCGCAGTTCCGGACGCAAAACCGCTTCACACTTTTGCTGGAACTGCTCTAGAGAAACGAGCGAGATGAAGACGCCTTTTCCGCCCTTCGAACCGCATGGCCCCAATGAGGAGGCGCGCGGTCCGCGCCTCCGGGAAATCCCCTTGCGGCTGATCGTGCCGAACATGATCACCGTGCTGGCGATCTGCGCCGGCCTGACGGGCATTCGTCTCGCCTTCGAGAACCGCTATGAACTGGCCGTCGTCGCCGTCCTGGTCGCCGCCTTCCTCGATGGCATCGACGGCCGCGTGGCGCGGCTGATGAAGGCCACGTCCAAGTTCGGCGCGCAGATGGATTCGCTGGCCGACATCGTCAATTTCGGCGTGGCGCCGGCGCTCGTCGTCTATGTCTTCCTCCTGGATCAGGCCCGCTCGCTGGGCTGGATCGCCGCCCTGATCTATACGATTGCCGCCGGCCTGCGCCTTGCCCGCTTCAACGTCATGGCGGAGCGCGAGCACAAGGCCTCCTGGCAATCGGAATATTTCGTCGGCGTACCGGCGCCGGCCGGCGCCATGCTGGTGCTGCTGCCGGTCTATATCGGCTTCCTCGGCGTGGCGCCCGACAGGACGTTCGCCTATTGGGGCGCGGCCTATACCGTGCTGATCGGCTTCCTGCTCGTCAGCCGCCTGCCGGTCTGGTCGGGAAAATCGGAAGGCAGCCGCATCCGGCGCGACCTCGTGCTGCCGATCATGCTGGCCGTGGTCGTCTATGTGGCGCTGCTGATGAGCTATACCTGGCATGTGATGGTGGTGACCGTCATCGTCTACCTGCTGTCGCTGCCGCTCGGCGCCCGCTCCTGGGCGCGCAAATACGGCACCTTCACCATCAACGGTCCCGCCGACCCGGATGTCGACGATTCGAACGACGATATCGGCCGGCATATCTAGCCAGAACCCAAGCCATTCAGGCCATCCGGCAGCTGGCCCTCCGCCAGCGGGGCCGCCGCATTCGCGGCCGCTCTCCCGCGTCTTTTGCAACCATTAATAAAGAAATTATTATCTATAATGGATAATTCATCCGTCGCATTTTCGCGTTCCACTCGCGAATTATGGTCGGTGTTTACAAAAGCTGATCGGCAAATGCCTTTGATTTGTCAAGATTTACGACAAATTAGCGACATGTCGTGAATCGGCAAATCCATACGGGAATACGGTGAGGAGTAACCCCATGACCACGAAGAAAAACGAAGCGGCACAACCGCAGGCAAAGATCGATCCCAGCATGCTTTATCGCCCGCTCGGCCTGAAGGCCGTCCTGGCGGCGCACCTGATGCTGAAAGCCAAGCCGCCGCTGAAGAAGAAGATCGCTTAAAGCCTTCCAGCTGCGCGACGGCGACGCCCGCCTTGTAACGGCCGCCGATGGCGCGGCCAATCTTGAGACTGGCGCGGAGACGCATCCCTCAGAGAAGGCTTAGGAAGCATCGATAAATAGCTGAATCGTAAAATTTCTGGCGGCGGGATTCCCTTTTCTGGCGTTACTTTATAGTGTGGTGGGGTGATTGATTTGGCCGCCATCAAGTT
>JASGEG010000369.1:0-61105 GCA_047606605.1 Rhizobium sp. | reverse complement strand
TTTGGCATCTCGCGACACCTTGCTGGAACGCTTTGGAGAACGAATTCTGCCGGTCAGCAATCCCGTCGTCCGGCGCTGGGGAGAAATTTCCGGGACGATCAAACGCCAGACAAGGCAATTTCCGTCTGTCATTAATACGATGCTGGCTGCGACTGCGCTGGAATTCAATCTGTTTTTCGCCACTCGCAACATTATTGACGTGAATCGTACCGGAGCCGCGCTTTTCAATCCGTGGAACGACGATCCGACCAATTTCCCGCTAAGCCGGGGAAAGCATCCTTGAGAAGATATCAAGTCTCATAAGCAGTCAGGCACGAACGACCGCTCGCGCCTGACCGCCCTTTGGCCCAACCTACAGCAGCTTCTCCAGCGTGATCGGCAGGTCGCGGATGCGCTTGCCCGTGGCGTGGAAGACGGCGTTGGCGATGGCGGGGGCGACGCCGACGATCGCCAGTTCGCCGACCGCCTTGCCGCCGAGCACCGAGGCATGGTGGTCGGGAATGCCGACATTGATCACCTCGATATCCGGGATATCGGCATTGGTCGGCACGAGGTAGTCGCCGAGATTGTTGTTGAGGACACGCGCATGGCGCTCATCGACAATGCCTTCCTCGAGCAGGGCCTGACCGATCCCCATGATGATGCCGCCCTTCCACTGGCTTTCGGCGAGCTTCGGATTGTAGAGCCGGCCGGAATCGAGCGCCGAGACGACGCGCGAGACGCGCACCGTGCCGAAATCCTCGTCCACCCGCACCTCGATGAAATGCGCGCACCAGCTATGCAGCGAATAGTCGCCCTCGGTCGGCGAGCGCATGGTCGCGATGGTGGAAAAGTTGCGGTAGTGATCCGCCTTGCTCTGCTTGTCCTCCGGCAGCGTGTTGCGCAGCACCTCGATCTTGTCGCGGCCGATCTGCCGCAGCAGTTCGGAAATGGCGATGCCGTCGCCGCCGTCGCGCGGCGGCAGGATACGGCCTTCGGAGACGGTCAGCGTGTTCGCCTGCAGGTCGCGCAGCGGCGATTTCGGATCGTTGATCGCCAGCCCCACCAGCTCTTCACGAGCCGCGATCGCCGCCTTGTAGACGGCGCCCGTCATCAGATTGGCGAGCTGCGAGCCGCCGGCGACGGGCGCGCGCGGCAGGGCTGAATCGCCGAGCTTGACGCGGATCTGCTCGACCGGAATGCCGAGCGTTTCGGCCGCCGTCTGCGCCAGGATCGTATAGGTGCCCTGACCCATATCGATGCCGCTGCTCGCCACCTCGGCCGAGCCGTCGGCAAGGATGCGCACCAGCGCCTCGCCCGGCGTGCGCCGCACGGGATAGGTTCCCGCCGCCACACCCCAGCCAATCAGATGCCGGCCGTCGCGCATGGAGCGCGGCGCATGCGAGCGCTTCGCCCACCCGAAGGCTTTCGCGCCGGCATCGAAGGCCTCGCGCAGCTGCCGCGTCGACCAGGGCTTGTCGGCTTCCTGGTCGCGTTCGGCATAATTGAGCAGCCGGATCTGCAGCGGGTCCATGCCGAGTTTATGAGCAAGCTCGTCGATGGCGCTTTCGATGCCGAAGGCACTGGGGTTTTCGCCCGGAGCGCGCAGGGCGCCGGGCTTGACCGTATTGACGCGCACCAGGCTCTGCCGCGACGACAGATTGGGCGTCGCGTACATGATGGCGGTGACGACGCCGAGCGGCTCGACGGCGATATCGTCCATCGAGGTCTCGTTGGCGCCCGTCTGGACGACGGAGGTGAGCCGGCCATCCCTCGTGGCGCCGAGCGCGATGGTCTGGCGGGTCCCCGGACGGCCGCCGAAGGCGGTGAAGGTCTGCGGCCGGGTAATGGCGAGCTTCACCGGACGGCCGAGCAGCTTTGCCGCCATGGCCGCGACCGCGCCATGCGGCAGTGCCAGCGCCTTGGAGCCGAAGCCGCCGCCAATATAGGGCGAGATCATCCGCACGTTCTCGAAGGGGATGCCGAACCATTCGGCATAGGTGCGCGCCATGCCGTCGATCCACTGGCTCGGTTCCCAGAGGGTGAGCCTGTCATCGTCCCATTTGGCGATCAGCCCATGCGGCTCGATCGGCACGTTGTATTCGCGCGGCGTCCTGTACTCCGCCTCGATCTTGACGGGCGCGGCGGCAAGCGCGGCTGCGGCATCGCCCCATTCCTTGGTCATCGGATCGAGCGGAAATCCGTCGCCGCCTTTGGCATCCTCAAGGCTGAAGACAGCAGGCGCTTCCGCATAGGCCACCTTCACCAGAGCCGCCGCCGCCGTCGCCTGCTCGAAGGTCTCGGCAACGACGATGGCGATATTCTGGCCGTTATGGAGAACGTCCCGAACGAGCGGCCGGTATGGGCCTTCCGGGCCGGGCGTATCGAGCCAGGTGGTCGGCGAGTTCAGATCCGGCATGCTGTCTGGCGTCAGGATAAGCAGGACGCCCGCCGCCTTTTCCGCCGCCGAGAGATCGATATCGACGATACGGCCGGCGGCGATCGTGCTCTGCACCATCACCGCATGGGTGAGCCCCTCGAGATCGCGTTCGACGGCATAATCCGCCTCGCCCTTGATCTTCGCAATGCCGTCGAGGCGTGACAGTCGTCCGCCGAGGGCGCCGTCGGCTGCGCCGCGCTTTCTGGTTTCCATGATGGTCATGCCAATTCTCCCATCGTCAGGATGGCGCGCTCGACGACACGCGGCGCAAGCGCAATCTTGTAGTGGTTGCCGCCATGATAGACGGCGCCTTGGACGGCGAGCAGGCTGGCGCGCTTCACAGCGGCGGGCTCCAGCACCTTGCCCTTCAAAGCCGCCTCGACAGCACGGGCGCGCCAGGGCTTGGTGGCGACACCGCCAAGCGCCACCCGGATATCGCGGATCGTCCTTCCGTCCGCCTCCAGCTCAAGACCGACAGCCGCACTTGCGGCGGCGAACTCATAAGACTGGCGGTCGCGGACCTTGAGATAGATCGAGCGCCGCGCCGCAGCCGAGGCCGGGATGGTGACAGCAGTGATCATCTCGCCGGGCGAAATCGCATGTTCCCGCTCCGGCGTCGTGCCCGGCAGCAGGAAGAAATCATCGACCGCAATGGAACGCTCGCCGAGATGCACGACGGCGTCGAAGGCCACGAGCGCGACGGCGAGATCGCCTGGATTGGTGGCGATGCAGGCCTCGCTCGTGCCGAGAACCGCATGGTTGCGCGTCACCCCGCCGATGGCGGAACAGCCGGAACCGGGCACGCGCTTGTTGCAGGCGGCAAAGGTCGCGGGGTCGCGGAAATAGGGACAGCGCGTGCGCTGCATCAGATTCCCGCCGATGGTCGCCATGTTGCGGATCTGCGCCGAGGCCGCCAGCGACAAGGCCTGCGACACCGCCGGGAACTGCGCCTTGATATTGGCGTCATCGGCAACGCGACTCATCTTCGCCAGCGCGCCGATGGTAACACCCTGATCGGTGAAGGCGATGGCATCGAGCCCGGAAAGATGGCTGATATCGACCACCGTCTCGGGTTCGCTGACGCCGCATTTGGCGAGATCGAGCAGCGTCGTGCCGCCGGCAAGCAGCGCCGTGGCCGAAGACGCGGCAGCCTGCCGGGCATCATCGATCGAGCCGGCGCGAAGATAGGAAAATTCCTTCATCGGGCAGCCTCCGCGGCTTCGCGCACGGCGGCGACGATATGCGGATAGGCGCCGCAACGACAGAGATTGCCGGCCATGTATTCGCGGATCTCGTCATCGGAACCGGCATGGCCCTCGCGGATGCAGGCGACCGCCGACATGATCTGCCCGGGCGTGCAATAGCCGCACTGAAAGGCATCATGCTCGAGAAAGGCGGCCTGGACCGGGTGCAGATCACCGTTTTCGGCGGCCAGCCCCTCGATCGTGGTCACCTTGCGGCCCTCGGCCTGGGCGGCGAGCGTCAGACAGGACAGCACGCGCTCGCCGTCGACATGGACGGTGCAGGCGCCGCACTGGCCCTGGTCGCAGCCCTTCTTGGTGCCGGTCAGACAGAGATGCTCGCGAAGGGCATCGAGAAGCGTGACACGCGGATCGAGCGAAAGCTCATGCGCATGCCCGTTGATATCGAGATGGACGGTGGTCATCAACTCACTCCCTGTTCGGGTCATCATCATGAAATTATCGGAATTCGGCGGGACATCGGATCAAATCGCGCTTGTGCCATCCTCGATCCTCCAGCAGACGGCGATGGCATCCCGGCGCATTATGCGATAACAATCCTCCGGTACTCCAGAATAAACGGAGGCGCCTCCGTTTAATATTTAGAGACTTGGCCGATGCCGTCAAGTCGCAATCCGCGTGGAGCGAAAATTGGCCGCCAAGCCGCCGCCAGAACCGAAGGATGCCACACCGCCAGGCGGAAAGACCCTGCGCGCCGATGCGCGCCGCAACCGCGACAAGCTCATCGATATCGCCGCCCAGGCCTTCGCCAGCCACGGCACGGCCGCCTCGCTCGAGGAGATCGCCCGGCGCGCAGGCGTCGGCGTCGGCACGCTCTACCGGCATTTCCCGACCCGCGAACATCTGGTCGAGGCCGTCTATCGCCATGAGGTCGAAGTGCTCTGCGACGCGGCCGAGACGCTTGCCGGCGAGCTGACACCGGATCGGGCACTGGAGGAATGGATGCATCGTTTCGTCGGCTACATCGCCACCAAGCGCGGTATGGCCGACAGCCTGCGCATCCTGCTCAACAGCAATTCCGAACTCTTTGCCGACAGCTACGGCAAGGTGCCGGTCGTGCTGACGGGCCTGATCGCCCGGGCGGTGGCCGACGGCTCGATTCGCGCCGACGTCGACAGCACCGACGTATTGCAGGCGCTCTCCGGCACCTATTCCATGCCCAGTTCGCCGGATTGGCACGACCGCTCCCGCCGCCTCGTCGGCCTGTTGATGGACGGATTGCGCTGGGGCGCGCCGAAAGCACGGGTGCCGCAGGGGAGCTGACAATCGGCGGGATGCTTCCTATATGCAGTTGAGATGAGAATGTCAGGCGAGGGGCCACCAGGCCCATAGACACGGCGAAACCGAACTCACCGGAGATCCACCAAAGCCGAGGAGAACCGAAATGTCCGAAAAACCGATCAAGATTCCCGGCCCGGATCACCCCATCACGATCGAGAACAAGCAGGCGCACGTCACCGTTTCGGTCGCCGGCAAGATCATTGCCGATACGCAGGACGCCCTGTCCCTGAAGGAAGCCTCCTATCCGGCAGTCATCTACGTGCCGCGCAAGGATGTCGACATGTCGGCACTTCAGAGGACCGATCACGCCACATATTGCCCCTACAAGGGCGACTGTTCCTATTACAGCATCCCCGCCGGCGGTGAGCGGTCGGTGAACGCGGTCTGGACCTACGAAAACCCTTATCCTTCCGTAGGCCGGATCAAGGACTACATGGCCTTCTATCCGGATCGGGTCGATGCCATCAACATTGACGCCTAGCGCGTTTCAGCGCTTCGTGGAACCGCCGGAAAAGGCAAGCTAAGTCCCACGAGCGATCTGGGACAGACATCCGACGGGCGGCTCGAAAGGGTCGCCCGTTTTCGTTGTCGAACTCCCTAAAGCGCCAGCCCGCTCGACGCATCGAAGACATAGACCTGCTCGGGGCTGACGGCGACCTTCAGCGGTTCGCCATAGCGGACCGGCGCCTCGCCATCGACGACGGCGGTCACCTGCTCGCCGGCCAGATCGAACAGCACATGCGTCTGCGCGCCGGTCGGCTCGACCAGCAGCGTCTGCCCGGTCAGCGGCGAACCGTTGCCGGCAAGGCTCAGATGCTCCGGCCTGAGGCCGATCTTCACGCTCTGACCCGATTTGACCCTGCGCTCGCCGGCGATGCGCACCGGCGTGCTGTCCTTCAGGCGCACGGCGGGCGAACCGTCGACGCCCTCCACCACGCCATCGAGGAAATTCATGGCCGGCGAACCGATGAAGCCGGCGACGAAGAGATTGGCCGGCTGTCTGTAAAGCTCGATCGGCGTACCCTGCTGCTCGATGCGGCCCTGGTTCAGCACCACGATACGGTCGGCCAGCGTCATGGCTTCGATCTGGTCGTGGGTCACGTAGATCGAGGTGGTCTGCACCTTCTGATGCAGCGCCTTGATCTCCGAGCGCATCTGCACGCGCAGCTTCGCATCGAGGTTGGAGAGCGGCTCGTCGAACAGGAAGACGGCAGGATTGCGCACGATGGCGCGGCCCATGGCAACGCGCTGGCGCTGGCCGCCGGACAGCTGCGCCGGCTTGCGGTCGAGCAGCTTGGTGAGATCGAGCATGCGCGCGGCCTCGTTGACCCGCTGCTCGATGCTCTGCTTGGTCTCGCCCGAGAGCTTCAGGTTGAAGCCCATGTTCTCGGCGACCGTCATATGCGGATAGAGCGCATAGGACTGGAAGACCATGGCGATGTTGCGCTCGCGCGGCGTCATGGCGTTGACCACCTGCCCGCCGATCGACACGTCGCCATCGGTGATTTCCTCAAGGCCGGCGATCATCCGCAGCAGGGTCGATTTCCCGCAGCCCGAGGGGCCGACGAGCGCGATGAACTCGCCGTCCTCGATCGAAAGCGAGATATCGTGGATGACGGTCAGCGCCCCATAGGCCTTGTGGATGTTGTGCAGTTCGACGGATGCCATTTGTTTGCGCTCCAATAAGGCTCAGGATTTCACGGCGCCGGCGGTCAGGCCGGCGATGATGTGCTTCTGTGCCAGGAAGAAGACGATGATGGTGGGCAGGATGGTGAGCGTGATGAAGGCCAGCACCAGTTCCCACTCCGTGCCGAATTCGCCGCTATAGACCATCATGCCGAGCGGCCAGGGATAGATCGAATCCGAGTTCAGCATGATCAGCGGCAGGATGTAGCTGTTCCAGCTGCCGACGAAGGAGATGATGCTGACGGTGGCGATGATCGGCCGCGAGAGCGGCAGCGAGATATGCCAGAAGAAGCGGATATAGCCGCAGCCATCGACAAACGCCGCCTGAAACAATTCTTCCGGAAGGTTTCTAAAATAATTCCGGAAGAGAAGAATGCTCATGCCGAGGCCGAAAGCCACCTGAGGCAGCACCACACCCCAATAGGTGTTGAGCAGGCCGAGATCCCGGATGCGGATGAACAGCGGCAGAATGGCGGTGGCCGCCGGAAACATCAGCCCGATCAGGAAGTAGTTGAGCAGGAAGTTCGAGCCGAAGAACTTCACATGCGCGAAGGCGAAGGCCGCCATGGCCGAGACCGACAAGGTCAGGAACACGGTCAGCACGGCAATGATCAGCGAATTCATCATCTGCCGCCAGTAGCGGTCGCCGAACAGGATGCCGGTGTAATTTTCGAAATGCCATTCGGCCGGCAGGCCGAAGGGATTGACCCTAAGATCGCCCAGCGTCTTGAAGCCGCCGAGCGCGGTCGTCAGAAGCGGGATCAGCACGATGGCGGCGATGATGGTCAGCGACACATAGAGATAGATCTTCGTGCCGGTGCTCAGTCGAACGGATGAGGCCAGATCAGTCATTGCGCATAAATATCCGTTTATAGCCGAAGGCGAGGGTGACGCAGATCACGAACAGCACGACGCCGACGGCGCTGCCGAGGCCGACCTGCATGCGCGTGACGCCGAAATTGTAGAGGAAGGTCACCATGGTCTGCGTCGCGTTGAACGGTCCGCCGCCGGTGAGCGGCATGATCATGTCGAAGAGCTGCAGCGAACCGACGACGGCGAAGAAGACGGAAAGACGCAGCGTCGAGCCGAGCAGCGGCAGAGTGACGTAGCGGAACTTCTGCCAGCCGGTGGCGCCGTCGATCTCGGCGGCCTCCAGCACGCTCTTGTCGAGCGATTGCAGCCCGGCGATGAACAGCATCATGTGGAAGCCGAAATATTTCCACACGATCACGCCGAGCACGGCGTACATCGCCAGATCCTTGTCGGCGAGCACGTAAGGCGTGGCGGTGCCGAGGACATGCGCGATCGCGGCAAACAGGCCGTAATCGCCGTCATAGACGAAGCGCCAGATCAGACCGGCGGCAACCTCCGCCAGCACATAGGGCAGGAAGAAGATCAGCCGGAAGAGCACGACGCCGCGGATGCGGTTCGCCAGCATCGTCGCCAGCCAGATGGCAAGCGGCACCTGGATGGCGATCGACACCAGGATGATCAGCGCATTGTTCTTGAGCGAGGTCAGGAACGCCGCATTCTTGAACAAGACCTGGAAATTGCGCAGCCCCACGAACTCGGTCGGCGGGCCGTAGCCGTTCCAGCGATAGAGGCTGTACCAGGCGGCCTCGCCCATCGGCAGGATGACGAAGATGGTGAAGAGCAGAAGCGCGGGCGGCAGAAACAGCAGAATGACGGGCAAGCGGCCGCGCGCGGCCGGCGATTTTCGCTTCGCTGCGGGCCTCGCTCTTGCGACGGAAGGCATGGCGGTCGTGGCGCTGACATCGGTCATGGGCAGTCTCGACGATTGCAGTTCAAAGAAAAACCGGCGCCGGCACAAGGGAGCGGCCGGCGCCGGATGCCGCTAGAGCTGGTCCTGTTCGAAGGCGTCCTGGACCTGCTGCGCGCCATCCTTCGGCGAAATCTGGCCGGAGACGATGCCGACGGCCACATCGTTGACGACGCGGCCGACCGAGGGGCCGAGATCCTGGTCGAAGAAATTCTGGTGCCAGGTCGAATGCGCCAGCTGGTCAGCCGCCTCGTGCATCAGCGGACCCTTGACGCCGTCTTCGGCGCCGGTGGCAACCGGAATGAGCATGCCGGCCTGCGCCATGGTGCGCTCGTTTTCGGCATTGGTCAGATAGGCGAGGAAATCGAGCGCCTCCGGCGGCGCCTTCTTGGTGACGGCCCAGCCGTTCAGGCCGCCGAGCGTATCGGTCGCAAGGCCGGCGCCACCGGTCACGGCCGGGAAGGCGAAGCGGCCGATATTGTCGTCCGCCAGGCCCTTGCCGTCGCCGGAATTGGTGCGCTGGTTGGCAACCGTATTTTCGAAGCCGAGGACCATCGCCGCCTTGCCGTCGCCGAAGACGCCGAGCGCCTGCGGCCAGGTGGCGCCGAGATAGCCGGGCTGGAAGGGTTCGAGCTTGCCGAGTTCGGCCAGCTGTTCGCCGGCCTTGATGATCGCCGGATCGTTGAAGCCGTTGCCCTGGCCGGTCTTGGCCGCGGTGAAGACCGGCTGGCCGCCGTCGCGCATCACCAGATAACTCCAGTAGAAATGGATCGGCCATTTCTCGCCGCCGCCGCCGGCGATCGGCGCGATGCCGGCCGCCTTGAGCTTCTTGACCGCGGCCAGATAGTCGTCCCAGCTCTTGATGGCGGCCGCATCGACGCCGGCCTTGGCGAAAAGCGCCTTGTTGTAGAAGAAGGAAACGGTGCCCATCTTGTAGGGTACGGCACTGATCTTGTCGTCGAAGGTCAGGCCTTTGACAGCGGCCGGATTATAGCTCTTCAGCCAGGCGCCATCCTTGGCATTCATCGCCTCGGTCAAGTCCATGAGCGTACCGGTTTGCTGCTGCTGTTTCAGCACGCCGCCGCCCCAGCTGAAGAAGAAATCCGGCGCGTCCTTCGATTGCAGCAAGGTCGGCAGCTTCGCCTTGAAGGCCTCGTTGGCCAGGAACTGCATCTCGATCTTCGTGCCGGGATGCTTGGCCTCATACTGATCCGCGATCTTGCGCCAGACGGCGACATAGTTCGGATCGGTCTCCAGATGCAGCCATTTGACGGTGGTATCGGCGGCAGCATTCGTGGCGCCGGCGAGAATCGCAAATCCGGTGGCTGCGGCAATGGCGGCAAAGCGCGCGCTGCGGAGGGTCTTGGCCCCGCGTTCATAAAACATGATTGTCTCCTCCCAAGGGAACAAGAGCCTCACTAATTTTTCCCTTATGCGGATTAATTCAACGGAGCTTTGCCGAAATGTCAACCGGCAACGCTAAATTTTCGGCAGATTGGGCCGGAAACGGCTTGACATCCAGCGGTAAGCATAGGTTATTTAATTCGTATCCCGTCAAAAATATCAGGCCGCAGCCGAGCGGAATCATCATTCGGCGCCATTTTTATGAAAACAGCAGATCCCGAACTTATGCGGGCGATAAACCGCTTCAACGTGCTGGACACCATCCGGCGGGCGGGCTCCATCGCGCGCATCGAAATCAGCGAGCGCACCCAGCTTTCGACCACCACCGTGTCGGCGATCACCGCCTCGCTGCTGGATGACGGGCTGATCCTGGCGCGCACCGAAGGCGACCTGCGCGAGGCGGCCGCCAGAGGTCGCCCGCGCGTCATGCTCGAGCTCAATCCGGACGCCGCCCGCGTCGTCGGCGCCAAGATCGCCGCCAACCGCATGGTCTTCGTCGTCACCGACTTCCGCGGCGAGGTTCTGTCCACGCTGACGCTGGCGCTGCGCGTCGACCGGCAGCCGATCGGCGTCATCGCCGATCTCATCGAGGATGGCGTGCGCCGGTGCGTCGTCGATGCCAATCTGGCTCTGGACGAGATCGATTCCGTCTGCCTCGGCCTGCCCGGCGTCGTCGAGCATCGCACCGGCCATGTGCGATCGAGCCCGATCTTCCGCGAAAGCGGCGTCGATTTCGCCAAGGAAATGTCGGAGCGCCTCGGCGTGACCACCATTGTCGAAAGCGATGCCCATGCCATCACGCTGGCGCATCACTGGTTCGGCAAGGCCAAGGATCTCGACGACATGGTGCTCGTGTCGCTGGAACAGACGCTGGGGCTCGGCGTGCTGCATGGCGGCCAGCTCTTCCGCGGCGCCGGCGGCCTCAGCCACAATCTCGGCGACCTCGTGCTCGGCATCGGGCCTCAGGGCATCATCCGTCTGGCAAGCCTTGCCGGCGAAAGCGCCATTCTCGGCGATCAGCCGAGCGGCCGCTTCGCCGAAGCCATCCGCCTCGGCCGGGGCATGGCGCATGCCAAGACGCTGATCGACGCCGAGGACATCTCGCTGATCAGCGCGGCGATCCGCGCCGGCGAAGCCTGCGGCATGGCGCTCGCCAATATCGTAACGCTGTTCGCGCCGCCGCGCGTCATTCTTGTGGGATCGAGCCTGGCGCTCGGCCAGCCCTTCCTCGACAGCCTGCGGGAGGCCTATTCGCTGGCCATCCCGCCGTCGATCCAGGGCGTGACCGAACTCGTCTTCGACCAGTCGACCGATGAGACCTGGGCGCAGGGTGCTGCGGTTGTGGCGCTGCGCGAACTCTACGAATCGCCCTGGGGAACGACGGGACCGGCACCGGCCCTCTGATCCCCCGGGACAAGCAAAGACAATTCATTCGGAGGAAGCTTATGAACAAGGTCGGCATCGGCATTATCGGCTGCGGAAATATTTCCGGCGCCTATCTCACCGCGATGAAATCGTTCCCCATCCTCGACATCAAAGGCGTGGCCGACCTCAATCGGGAGCTGGCCGAGGCGAAGGCCGCCGAATTCGGCCTGAAGGCGGTCGATATCGCCACCCTGTTCGCCGACCCTTCGATCGAGATCATTGTCAACCTGACGATCCCGAAGGCGCATGTCGCCGTCGGTCTCCAGGCGCTGGATGCCGGCAAGCACACCTATTCGGAAAAGCCGCTCGGCATCAATTTCGCCGAGGGCAAGAGGCTTGCGGATGCCGCGGCCGCCAAGGGCCTGCGCATCGGCGCGGCCCCCGATACCTTCCTCGGCGGCGGCCACCAGACGGCGCGCGCCATCATCGACGAGGGCGCGATCGGCATCCCGGTCGGCGGCACCGCCACCTTCATGTGCCCGGGCCATGAACGCTGGCATCCGAATCCGGCTTTCTATTACGAAGTCGGCGGCGGCCCGATGCTCGACATGGGCCCCTATTACATCACCGATCTCGTCAACCTGCTCGGCCCCGTCTCGCAGGTCGCAGGCTTTGCGGTGACGCCGCGCAAGGAGCGCATCATCACCAGCGAGCCGCGCAATGGCGAGCGCATCCCCGTGCAGGTGCCGACGCATGTCGCCGGCGTGATGGCCTTTGCCAATGGCGCGGTCGTCCAGATCGGCATGAGCTTCGACGTCGCCGGCCACAAGCATGTGCCGCTCGAAGTCTACGGCACCGAGGGCACGCTGATCGTGCCTGATCCGAACCATTTCGGCGGTGCCGTCGAGTATCTGAAGAAGGGCGGCCAGTTCGAGGGACGCGAGGTCACCGCCCCCTATGCCGACGGCAATTACCGCTCGCTCGGCGTCGCGGATCTCGCGCATGCCATTCGCTCCAACCGTCCGCACCGCGCCAATGGCAGCCTGGCGCTGCATGTGCTCGAGGTCATGGAAGCCTTCCAGACCGCCTCCGACACCGGCCGCACGGTCGCAATATCAACGAAAACCGAACGCCCGGCCCCTCTGTCCGAATCCCTGGTGGACGGAAAAATCGGCCGCTAACCGCACAATTTCAGGAGAAGCATCATGCGTGAAGCACTTATCGTCTGGGGCGGCTGGAGCGGCCACGAACCGCAGGAATGCGCCCATATCATCCGCGACATGCTGGAGGAGGACGGCTTCAAGGTCTATCTCGAAAACAGCACCGAGGCCTTCGCCGATCCGTCGATCCACGATCTCAGCCTGATCGTGCCGATCGTCACTATGTCGAAGATCGAGAAGGAAGAGGTGAAGAACCTCGCCGATGCCATCGAAAGCGGCGTCGGTATTGCCGGCTATCATGGCGGCGCCGGCGACTCGTTCCGCGACAGCGTCGAGTATCAGTTCATCATCGGCGGCCAGTGGGTCGCCCATCCCGGCAACATCATCGATTATACCGTCAACATCACCCGGCCGGACGACCCGATCATGGAGGGGATCACCGATTTCCCCTACACGTCCGAGCAATATTACATGCATGTCGACCCGTCGAACGAGGTGCTGGCAACCACCACCTTCACCGGCGACCACGCCTACTGGATCGACGGCGTCGTCATGCCCGTCGCCTGGAAGCGCAAATACGGCAAGGGCCGCGTCTTCTATTCCTCGCTCGGCCATCAGGCCAAGGAATTCGACGTGCCGCAGATGAAGACCATCTTCCGCCGCGGCGCCAACTGGGCGGCCCGTTGACGTCCGGCCGCCTCGGCTGAGAACAACCGCGTTAGATCAGTATCTGGAACCGTCCGAAAGCTTGCCGCTGCGGACGGTTTCCATATATGAAAATGGAATCTATGGTCTCGCCTTACGTATACCCGCGCTAATTGGTCCGAAACCGGAGTTTCCGAACATATGCTCCATCATATTTCCTTGGGCGTCTCCGATATCGAACGTTCGGCGCAATTCTACGACGCCGCTGTCGCCCCGCTCGGATATGTCCGTGTTTGGGAGGATATCAGACCGGGAGAAATGGGGCAGGCCGTTGGCTATGGCATTGCCGGCGGCGGTGACAAACTGGCTCTGAAGTCTTGTCCGGAAGGTCAACGGCCGCCTGGCCCTGGGTTTCATCTGGCTTTGGCAGCCCCAAGCAGACAAGCCGTTATCGACTTTCATGAGGCGGCTATCGAACATGGCGGCACGGACAACGGCTCCCCCGGCCTTCGCCCCCATTATGGACCGTATTATTTTGCGGCATTCGTGATCGATCTGGATGGCCACCACATCGAAGCCGTCTTCAATTCTCCCGACTGATCGCAAGAGGTGGGCATCTTGCTACCTTGATCCGAACTGCTAGAATAGTGCCTGCACGCCACAAACGCTTGTGCTGCTTGCGCTTTTTTGCTGCCATGGAGGATGGATGGATCAAGGCGCCATGGAAGCAACGAACACCTCGACCGTCAGCTACGGCATCGAACCGGGATTGCGCTTCGCCTCGCTGCTCGACGGACATGGCGGCTGCAAGCGGCAGCTCACTATGGATGAGGTCTGCGCCTGGAAGCCCGGAGAGGGCGTCATCTGGCTGCATCTCGAACGCGACCATCCCGCCACCGCCGACTGGATCACCCACAAGAGCGGCCTCGACCCTTTCGTCATCGAAGCCCTGCTGGAGGAAGAATCCCGACCACGCGTCGAGCCGGTGGGCGACGGGCTGCTGATCATCCTGCGCAGCGTCTGCGCGACCTCGCCTGACGGCACGACGCAGAAGCCTGCGGACATCGATCTCGTACCCCTGCATCTCTGGATCGACACGGACCGCATCATCTCACTGCGCGACAGCGGCCATTACATCACGGCGCTGCGCGATATTCGTCTGTCGCTGGAAAAGAAGAAGGGGCCGCAGCGCGCCGGCGACCTGCTCGCTCTGATCGGCGACAAGCTGGTGCGCGATCTCGAACCGGTCCTCGACGCCATGGACGAAGAGGTGGACGAACTCGACGAGCTGATCTTCCACGGCGAGGCGGGCGAGGTGCGCGGACGGCTGAAGCTGCTGCGCCGGCGCGCCGTACAGCTGCGTCGCTATCTCGCCCCACAGCGCGACGCGCTGAACCGCATCGAGCATGACGACGCGCCCTGGCTTGCCGAACGCGACAAGCTGCGCATGCGCGAGGTCATCGACAAGCTGATGCGCTACATCGAATATCTCGACGCCATCCGCGACCGCACCAGCATTCTGCATGACGACCTTTCGACCGTCATCAGCGAGCGCATCGCCCGCAACTCCAATCGCCTGGCGGCCCTGGCGGCCCTGCTTCTGCCGCCAAGCGTCGTGGCAGGCCTGTTCGGCATGAATGTCGGCGGCATTCCCGGCGTCAACGACACCTGGGCCTTCATCGTCATCGTCGCCTTCGTCACGATCACCTCGATCGCAACGCTCTGGGTGCTCAAGCGCATCAACTGGCTCTAAAGCAATTTGCGCGGCGGTTTTCCGTCCGGAATTGCGCCAAGACAAAAGGATGGAGCGGCCCGCGGTTTCGGCCACACGCGGCCCAAAGACCGCCCTTTCGGATGGTGGAACGGCTGCTCCCAGCGACAATTCGACCGCCCGCCATGCGCACAGGACGGCGAAAGAGATCCGAAACCAACGGTTTATTTTTCGGGATCGACGCAAGGATTTCGGGCATTTCCAATCCTGATCAATCGCTTACCGATTTCACCGCCACCGGAAGCAATATCGTCCTCCGACATGGCTTTCGGCGGGCAATCGGGATTCGCCGAATTTTCGTTTGACATTCCTTTAGCTTCATTTATCGTCATTATAGTTTCGGTTTTAGCTTGAGGGGTAGAAACCGAAACAGGGGGAGAGATCATTGTCCAAAGCTCGAAACGACAAGACAGACGGCATCGGTTGCGCCGCGGGCCGCAACCCTGTCGAGCAGGCTTGCCGTGTCCTTTCAGGGCAGATCAAAACCTCCGTTTCGCATGGCGCAAAGCCTGCCCGCCACGACCGTCCGCGGCGCGAATCACTCACGAGCGGATCGCGACAATTGGCGTCGGCGCGCCTGTTTAATTCTTATCAATTTGTTGAAAACGCACGGCATTCTGCCCCTATGCCGGTTTTGGCCGAAGGCATCGCTCCGTGACGCTGCCGATCGCCATTCAGTGGGCAACAAACAGGCCTTGCGGCCAGCAGTCCGTCGCGGCTCCGGCATGCGGCGTGTAGAAGGAGCCTATCGTGCTTGAACTCAGAAACGTGTCGAAATCGGTCAGCGGCGAAACGCATATCGCGGAAACGAACCTGACGCTGCAGCGCGGCACGCTGAATGTTTTGCTCGGGCCGACGCTTTCGGGCAAGACCTCGCTGATGCGGCTGATGGCAGGCCTCGACAAGCCGACGACCGGCACGATCCATGTCGACGGCCATGACGTGACCGGCCAGCCGGTGCAGCGCCGCAACGTCGCCATGGTCTACCAGCAGTTCATCAACTATCCCGCCATGACGGTCTACGACAACATCGCCTCGCCGATGCGATTGAGCGGCAAAAGTGCCGCTGTCATCGACCAGGAAGTGAAGAAGGCCGCCGATCTTCTGCGGCTCGGCCCCTTCCTCGATCGCCTGCCGCTCAGCCTCTCCGGCGGCCAGCAGCAGCGCACGGCGCTCGCCCGCGCCATCGTCAAGAAGGCCGGCCTGGTGCTGCTCGACGAGCCGCTCGCCAATCTCGATTACAAGCTGCGCGAGGAACTGCGCGCCGAATTGCCGAAAATCTTCGCCGAATCCGGCGCCATCTTCGTCTATGCGACCACCGAACCCTCCGAAGCGCTGCTTCTCGGCGGCAACACCGCAACCCTCTCGCAGGGCAGCATCACCCAGTTCGGACCGACGATCGACGTCTTCCGCAGCCCGAAGGACCTGATCACCGCCACCACCTTCGCCGATCCGCCGCTGAACATCATCGCCGTCGACAAGCGCGGCAGCGAATTCGTGCTCGACGGCAATATCCGCCTGCCCGTGCCGAAGGGCCTCGAGGCGCAGGCCGACGGCGCCTATACCATCGCCTTCCAGCCGCATCACCTGGCGCTGGCGCCGCAGACGCCGGAAGCCGTCGCCGCCCCGGCCCGCGTGATGGTCACCGAGATCACCGGCTCGGAAAGCTTCATCCATATCGATTTTTCCGGCCACCGCTGGGTGATGCTGACCCAGGGCGTGCAGGACATCGATGTCGACGACGCGATCAGCATCTATATCGACCCGCGCCACATCATGGTGTTCGACACCGATGGCGCCGTCACACCTGCCCTGCAACGGGCCGCCTGAGGAGACACGGCCATGGCCCGCATCGACCTTGACCATATCAGACACGCCTATAACGACCATCCGAAGTCCGACGCCGACTATGCGCTGAAGGAAGTCAACCACAGCTGGGAAGACGGCAGCGCCTATGCGCTGCTCGGCCCGTCCGGCTGCGGCAAGACCACGCTGCTCAACATCGTCTCCGGCCTGGTGCAGGCCTCCGAGGGCCGCATCCTGTTCGACGGCAAGGACGTGACCCGCCTGTCGACGCAGGAGCGCAACATCGCCCAGGTCTTCCAGTTCCCGGTCGTCTACGACACGATGACGGTCTATGAGAACCTCGCCTTTCCCTTGCGCAACCGTCATGTCCCGGAAGCCGACGTGAAGCGCAAGGTCGATGAGATCATCGAGATGATCGGCCTTTCCGACAGCGCCCACCGCAAGGCGCGCGGGCTGACGGCCGACGCCAAGCAGAAGATCTCGCTCGGCCGCGGCCTGGTGCGCTCCGACGTCAACGCCATCCTGTTCGACGAACCGCTGACGGTCATCGATCCGCACATGAAATGGGTGCTGCGTTCGCAGCTGAAGCAGCTGCACCGCCAATTCGGCTTCACCATGGTCTATGTCACCCACGACCAGACGGAAGCGCTGACCTTCGCCGACAAGGTGGTGGTGATGTACAACGGCGAGGTGGTGCAGATCGGCACGCCGAACGACCTGTTCGAGCGGCCGCGCCATACCTTCGTCGGCTATTTCATCGGCTCGCCCGGCATGAACGTCATGCCGGTCGAGATCGACGGCAGCAGCGCGCGCATCGGCAACCGCACCATCGCGCTGCCCGGCGCGCCGGCGAAAAAGCAAGCGGGCCGCTCCGAACTCGGCATCCGCCCGGAATTCGTCCGCATCGGCCGCGAGGGCATGCCCGCCACCGTCACCCAGGTCGAGGATCTCGGCCGCCGCAAGGTGGTGCGCGCCAAGCTGGACGGCCAGGACATCGTCGCCGTCATCGGCGAGGACCAGACGGTGCCGGCCGAGCCGCACATCGCCTTCGATCCTGCCGGCATCAATATCTACGCCGACTCCTGGCGCGTCGAGATGGGAGCTTGATCATGGACAAGACCTGGAACAACAAAGCCTGGTTCATGCTCATCCCGGTCCTGCTGCTGGTCGGCTTCTCGGCCGTCATCCCGCTGATGACGGTGGTGAACTATTCGGTGCAGGACACCTTCGGCAACAACGTCTTCTTCTGGGCGGGGACGCAGTGGTTCGAGGAGATTCTCCATTCCGGCCGCTTCTGGGATTCGATGATCCGCAACCTCATCTTCTCCTTCGTCATCCTGGCGATCGAGGTGCCGCTCGGCATCCTCATCGCTCTCAACATGCCGAAGAAGGGGATCGGCGTGCCCGTATGCCTCGTGCTGATGGCGCTGCCGCTGCTGATCCCGTGGAACGTCGTCGGCACGATCTGGCAGGTCTTCGGCCGCAGCGATATCGGCCTGATGGGCTATGTGCTCGTCAATCTCGGCATCGACTATAACTACGTGTCCGATCCGGCCGACGCGTGGGCGACGATCATCATCATGGACGTCTGGCACTGGACCAGCCTCGTCGTGCTCTTGTGCTATGCCGGCCTCGCCTCGATCCCCGACGCCTTCTACCAGGCGGCCAAGATCGACGGCGCCTCGCGCTGGTCCGTCTTCCGCTATATCCAGCTGCCGAAGATGAACCGCGTGCTGCTGATCGCCGTGCTGCTGCGCTTCATGGACAGTTTCATGATCTACACCGAACCCTTCGTCGTCACCGGCGGCGGCCCGGGCAACTCCACAACCTTCCTGTCGATCGACCTCGTCAAGATGGCGCTCGGCCAGTTCGACCTCGGCCCGGCGGCGGCGATGTCGCTCGTCTACTTCCTGATCGTGCTGCTGCTGTCCTGGGTCTTCTACACCGTCATGACCAATTACGATGCGGGAGCGTCCCGATGAGCGCCAAGTCCCTTTCGACCTCCGTGGACGATACCGCCATGCACAAGGCGTCCGCTTCCGGCCCGGCCAGCAGCGCTGCCGCCGCAACCGATGCCAGGGCCGCGCGCCGGCACGGCGAAAAGGGCCGCTGGTCCTGGCTGGTGCCGACGCTCTACATCCTCTTCCTGCTGCTGCCGATCTACTGGCTCGTCAACATGAGCTTCAAGACCAACGAGGAGATCGTCACCGGCCTGACGCTCTATCCGCATCAGCCGACACTGCGCAATTACACGATCATCTTCACCGATCCGTCCTGGTACAAGGGCTACATCAACTCCATCACCTATGTCGTCATGAACATGGTGATCTCGGTCGGCTGCGCGCTGCCTGCCGCCTATGCCTTCTCGCGCTACCGCTTCCTCGGCGACAAGCATGTCTTCTTCTGGCTGCTGACCAACCGCATGGCGCCGCCGGCGGTCTTCGCCCTGCCCTTCTTCCAGCTCTATTCGGCCTTCGGGCTGATCGACACCCATATCGCCGTGGCGCTGGCGCATTGCCTGTTCAACGTGCCGCTCGCGGTCTGGATTCTCGAAGGCTTCATGTCCGGCGTGCCGAAGGAAATCGACGAGACGGCCTATATCGACGGCTATTCCTTCCCGCGCTTCTTCATCAAGATCTTCATTCCGCTGATCGCCAGCGGCATCGGCGTCGCCGCCTTCTTCTGCTTCATGTTCTCCTGGGTGGAACTGCTGATCGCCCGCACGCTGACGACCACGGACGCCAAGCCGATCGCCGCCATCATGACGCGTACGGTCTCGGCCGCCGGCATGGACTGGGGCCTGCTGGCCGCCGCCGGCGTGCTGACCTTGGTGCCTGGCGCGCTCGTCATCTATTTCGTCCGCAACTACATCGCCAAGGGCTTCGCGCTCGGCCGCGTCTGAAGGGAGACCGCCCATGAATACCGACTTCTCCTGGATGGCCTGGACGCTGCCGACGGTGTTGTTCTTCGCGACCATCCTGGCCCTGCTGATCGGCATGGCCGTCTGGGAATACGTCTCGCCCGGCGGCAATCCGCGCGTCGGCATCCTGCATTTCGAAACGACGCGCGGCGACCGGCTGTTCATCTCGCTGCTCGGCGCCGCCTTCATCCATATCGCATGGCTGGGTCTCGTGGGGTCCAACCTGTGGTGGGCGCTTGCCCTCTCCGTGGTCTATGCCCTCGGCGTCTTCCGCCTGGTCTGACGCGGTTTCAAGGAGTTACCGCGCCCATGCTCATCCGGCTACGGCGCAGTAAGACAAGTCGATACAGATGGCCGGAAATCCGGCCGGCTGACAATGCACTCGCAACCTTTGGGAGGAATATATGCGACGGCATCTCTTGACTACGACGGCAGTTGCCCTGCTCGCCCTGGCCGGCACGGCACATGCCGGCATGAACGAAGCAAAGGCATTCCTGGACAAGGAGATCGGCGATCTCTCGACGCTCTCGCGCGCCGACCAGGAAAAGGAAATGCAGTGGTTCGTCGATGCGGCCAAGCCTTTCCAGGGCATGGAAATCAAGGTCGTCTCGGAAACCCTGACGACCCACCAGTATGAATCGCAGGTCCTCGCGCCGGCCTTCACCGCCATCACCGGCATCAAGGTCACCCACGACGTCATCCAGGAAGGCGACGTCGTCGAGAAGATCCAGACGCAGATGCAGACCGGCCAGAACCTCTATGACGGCTGGGTCAACGACTCCGACCTGATCGGCACCCATTGGCGCTACAAGCAGGTCCGCAACCTGACGGACTGGATGGCCGGCGAAGGCAAGGACGTCACCAATCCCGGCCTCGACCTTACCGATTTCATCGGCACCAGCTTCACCACCGCGCCGGACAAGAAGCTCTACCAGCTTCCCGACCAGCAGTTCGCCAACCTCTACTGGTTCCGCTACGACTGGTTCAACGACCCGAAGAACAAGGCGGACTTCAAGGCCAAGTACGGCTACGAACTCGGCGTGCCGGTCAACTGGTCGGCCTATGAGGACATCGCCCAGTTCTTCACCGGCCGCGATGTCGACGGCAAGAAGGTCTTCGGCCATATGGACTACGGCAAGAAGGACCCGTCGCTCGGCTGGCGCTTCACCGACGCCTGGCTCTCCATGGCCGGCAACGGCGACAAGGGCCTGCCGAACGGCCTGCCCGTCGACGAATGGGGCATCAAGGTCGACGCCAACTCCCGTCCGGTCGGCTCCTGCGTCGCCCGCGGCGGCGACACCAACGGCCCGGCCGCCGTCTACTCCATCCAGAAGTATCTCGACTGGCTGAAGGCCTATGCGCCGCCGGAAGCTCAGGGCATGACCTTCTCCGAATCCGGCCCGGTTCCGGCACAGGGCAACGTCGCCCAGCAGATCTTCTGGTACACCGCGTTTACCGCCGACATGGTCAAGCCCGGCCTGCCGGTCATGAACGCGGACGGCAAGCCGAAATGGCGCATGGCACCGTCGCCGCACGGCGTCTACTGGAAGGACGGCATGAAGCTCGGCTATCAGGACGTGGGCTCCTGGACGCTGATGAAGTCGACCCCGGTCGATCGCGCCAAGGCCGCCTGGCTCTATGCGCAGTTCGTGACCTCGAAGACCGTGGACGTGAAGAAGAGCCATGTCGGCCTCACCTTCATCCGCGAATCGACCATCCGCGACAAGAGCTTCACCAAGCGTGCGCCTGAACTCGGCGGTCTGATCGAGTTCTACCGCTCGCCGGCCCGTGTCCAGTGGTCGCCGACCGGCACCAACGTTCCGGACTATCCGAAGCTGGCGCAGCTGTGGTGGCAGGCCATCGGCGACGCCGCATCCGGCGCCAAGGATGCCCAGGGCGCCATGGATGCGCTTTGCGCCGACCAGGAAAAGGTGCTTCAGCGCCTCGAACGCGCCGGCGTCCAGGGCGATATCGGCCCGAAGCTCGCCGAAGAGCACGATCTCGCCTACTGGAACGCCGATGCCGTCAAGAACGGCCATCTCGCTCCGCAGCTGAAGATCGCCAACGAGAAGGAAAAGCCGGTCACCGTCAATTACGACGAACTGGTCAAGAGCTGGGCCGACGCGGCGAAATAAGCCAGGCCCATCGCGCAACATCGATGCCGGAGCGCGAAAGGGCTCCGGCATTTTTCGTCAGGACGAGAGGCGCGCAAAAGTAAGGCCGCGATGGCTGTCACAGGCTTGACACATTTCCCGCGAGCGCGAACTATCCTTATCCGGATCATGACATCGGCATATATCAGAACCCGTTGATATGCTTCATGGATTTCTAGATAAGGAGAACAGCGTGAAAAATGGACATCCAGGGCGCAGGGCGCTCTTCACCGTGATCGGCCTTGCCGCCGCCCTGCCGGCTTTGGCCGCCGATCTGCCGGCGCCGCTGCCCAACGACAATCTCAATGCGGTCCTCTGGGACCAGACCTCGGTCGAGGCCCAGGCCAATGCGCTCGGCGCCTACGCGCTCGGCCGCATCCGTCTCGACGAAGCCCTGGCGGACAAGAGCCGGACCGCGGCTCCGGTCGAACAATTCGGCAATTTCCAGGATCTGCCGCCGGCCGTCATCCTCGATGTCGACGATACCGTGCTCAACACTTCGCCCTATCAGGCCCAGAACATCATTGCCGGCACCGGCTTCACGCCGGACAGCTGGACCAAATATGTCAACGCCCAGCAGGACAGCCCCATTCCGGGCGCTGTCGAGTTCACGCAATATGCCGCCTCCAAGGGCGTGAAGGTCTTCTACGTCACCAATCGCACCGCCGATGAAGAGGGCCCAACCGTCGAGGAAATGAAGCGCTTCGGCTTCCCGATGGGCGACAATGTCGATACCTTCCTCAGCGCCAAGGAACAGCCGGACTGGGGCTCGGCCAAGGGCACCCGCCGCGCCTTCATCGCCAAGAACTATCGCATCCTGCTGCTGTTCGGCGACAATTTCGGCGACTTCACCGACGACTACAAGGGCACAGTCGAGGAGCGCCAGAAAGCTTTCGAAGCCAATGCCGCCCATTTCGGCCACGACTGGATCGCCATCGCCAATCCGACCTACGGCTCGTTCGAAAGCGCACCTTACAAGGGCGACTATAAGCTGCCGGCCGACCAGCAGCGCCAACTGAAGCAGGATGCGCTGAAGCCCTGGGATGGGAAGTAGGCATTCGCGGCAGAGGCTTGCCAGGGGAGTTCATGCTCGCCGTAGCTCTGTGGCCGGCCCCTCATCCCAACCCTCTCCCCGCATTGCGGGGCGAGGGGCTCTCCAATGCTCGACAGGGCTTCCGTTCAAACGGAGAAACTGATCATTTCACACGCTCGTCCCTTCCCCCCGCAAGCGGGGAGAAGGCTGGGATGAGCGGCCGGGCACAGGGTTGCGGCAAAGCCGAACCCACCTGACCTTTCCCCCAATAGCCAGCTATCCATCAACTCTTCCGCTTGAGCTTCGTCTTGCCCTCGTCCACCAGCCTCTGTGCGGCCTCGGCCACGGTGATCTTGCCGAAGGCGAGCTGGTCGGCGACGGGGCGGGCGACGTTCTGGTCGAACTCTTGCGAGCCGAGCGGCGCCGGTGCGGGATAGGTGCCGACCTGGTCCTTCAGGAGCTCGACATATCCGACCGTCTGCTGCTCGACCGGATTGAGCGTCGGCAGGATGGCGGCGCGCACGGCGGGCGACATCGGCACGCCGCGCTCGACGCCGAGGATCTTGCCGGCATCGACATCGTTGACGAAGAAATTGATGAATTTCGCGGCCGCTTCGCCATTCTTGCTGGTGGCGCCGACGCTCCAGATCAGCGCCGGGCGATAATAATGGCCGGAAGGCCCGCCCTTCTTTTCGCGCGGCAGCATCGTGACGGCAAGCTTGCTCTTGACCACGAGCTGATAGCCGACGAGCTGGTTGGAATAGGCCATGCCGATGGCCGATTTGCCCTGCGCCAGGCAATTGCTTTCGATGGTGTTCTGATCCAGCGTCTGGACATCGGGCGAGACGGTGCCGCCGCGCTGGCGCAGGTCTTCCCAATAGGCGTACCACTCCTTGGCATCGTCAACGCCGAAGCCGAGCCCGCCCTCCTCGGTGAAGAGGCTCTTGCCGCGCTGACGCAGCCAGGCATCCAGCACATAGTTGTAGCGTGCGCCATAGGGACCGCCCCAATAGGCACGCTTGCCGGCCGCCTTGGTGAGCTCCACCACGAGATCGGCATACTCGGCCCATGTCGTGGTCGGGCTGGGTGGTGTCAGGCCGGTCTTCTTGAAGATGTCCTCGTCGTAGAACATCGCGAAGGAATTCAGCCCGAGGCCGACGCCATAAAGCTTGTTGTCGACCGTGGTGAGCTTCAGCACGTCCTTGCCGAAACTGTCGACATTCAGCGTCGCGGGCACGAACTGGTCGAGCGGCATGCAGGCGCCCCGCTTGGAATAATCGGAGATCGTGCTCGGCTCGAGCTGGAAGACATCGGCGATGTTCTGGCTGGCCATGCCGGTTGCAAGCTTGGCCCAGTAGCCGTCGCCGCTGATGCTCTCGCCGATGACCGAAAGATCGGGATTCTTCGTATGGAACAGCTCAGCCACGGCAACCGTGCGCTTGCCGCGATCGGGCGAGCCCCACCACATCGCCCGCAATTGCGTGGCATCGGCAAAAGCCGGCATCGCTCCCCCACCGAAAGCGAGGCCGGCCGCGGCTCCGGCAGTTCCGATCATGAATGAACGGCGATTCATGCGCATGAGATTCCTCCTTCTCTTGCGTTGCTGTCCGCGACGATCTCCCCGACGCCTTCTGCGAACAATTTCGCGGGAGGATATGCAACTTCATTGCGAAACGCAATAAACAATCTTTTTCTTGCAAATTTGCATAATTTGCATAACTATTGCGCCATGAACGAACTTCGATCCAAACGCATCACCCAAGCCGATATCGCCACCAAAGCCGGCGTCTCCGTCTCGACGGTGTCACGGGTGCTGACCAACGAACCCGGCATCAGCGACGCAATCCGCCAGCAGATCCTGAAGGTGGCGAGCGATCTCGGCTATCCCCTGAAGACGGCGGCCGACAGCATGCCCGGCGGGCTGGCGCTGATTGCCAGCGACAGCGCCACCGGCGGCCTCAGCGTCTTCTATGAAGGCATTCTCGAAGGCCTGCGCGCCGGCGCAGCCGAACGCGGCATGCCCTTCGATATCCGCCTGGTGCGCGAAGCCCGGACCTCGCCCGACCACATCCAGAAGCAGCTTCAGGCGACCGGGGCCGAGGGTCTCTTCCTCGTCGGCATCGATCCGCCCGACGAGCTGCGCCCCTGGCTGGAAGCGAGCGGCACGCCGACGGTGCTCGTCAACGGCACCGATCCGAAGCTGCGCTTCGACGGCGTCTCGCCCTCGAATTTCTTCGGCGCCTATGCGGCGACCCGCCGGCTGCTCGACGCCGGCCATCGCCGCATCCTGCATTTCACCGGCTCGCATCGCCAGACGATCCGCGAGCGCGTGCGCGGCTTCGAGGCGGCAATCGCTTCCGTGGAGGGCGCCGAGGGCCGGATCGTGCCGATGACCTTTCGCGGCAGCTCCAGCCACGAGGCCCATGACAGCACCGCCGCGATCCTGGGCGAAAACAGCGGCTTCACCGCCGCCTTCTGCATGAACGATTTCATCGCCGTCGGTGTGCTCGACGCCGTGACCGAAGCCGGCCTGCGCGTGCCCGAGGATTTCGCCATCGTCGGCTTCGACGACCTGCCCTGCGCGCTGATGACCCATCCGCGGCTCGCCACCATGCGGGTCGACCGCGCCGCGCTGGGGCGCGAGGCGGTCAACCTGATGATTGCCCGCTTGCGCGACCGCGACGCGCCCGCCCGCCAAATCTGCCATGCCGTCATCCCCGTCCCCGGCGGCACGCTTCCGCCCGAAACCTGAGCCGCATCTTCCGAAGAGACGGCCAACCAGAGCAGAACCGATGACCTACGATCCCGTCAGCACCAATCCGCTCGCCGGCAATCCGCTTGCAGACCGCGCCGACATGCGCCGCGCGCTCACCGACCTGTTCGATCCGCTCCTGCCCTATTTCTCCAAGGGCAATGCCCGCGTCCGCATCGATGCCGCCGGCGCGCATTTCGACCGGGCCGCCGCCGATCTCGAAGGTTTCGCCCGCCCGCTCTGGGGGCTTGCGCCGCTTGGCGCCGGCGGCGGCGATTTCGCCCATTGGGACCGCTTTGCCGAGGGCCTCGCCAACGGCGTCGATCCCGACCACCCCGAATACTGGGGTACGGTGAACGGCCGCGACCAGCGCATGGTCGAGCTTGCAGCCCTTGGCTTCGCGCTGGCCCTGGTGCCGGAGAGGATCTGGGAACCGCTGGACGCCCGTGCCCGCGGCAACCTCGTCGCCTATCTCAAGCATGCCCGCGCCTTCGACTATGCCGACAACAACTGGCGCTTCTTCCGCGTGCTGGTGGACATCGCCCTCGACCGGCTGGGCGCCAGCTTCGACCGCAGCCTCACCGAGGATTATCTGAAGGAACTCGACAGCTTCTATATCGCCGACGGCTGGTATCGCGACGGCAATGTCAGGCGCATCGACCATTACATCCCCTTCGCCATGCATTTCTATGGGCTGATCTATTCCAGGCTCGTCGAGGACGACCGCGCCGAGCGCTACCGCGAACGCGCGGTTCTGTTCGCGCAGGATTTCCGCCACTGGTTCGCGCCCGATGGCGCGACCATCCCCTTCGGCCGCAGCCTGACCTATCGCTTCGCCTGCGCCGGCTTCTGGTCGGCGCTCGCCTTCGCCGGCGTCGAGGCGCTGCCCTGGGGCGAGGTCAAGGGGCTGTGCCTCCGGCACCTGCGCTGGTGGGCCGACAAGCCCATCGCCAACCGCGACGGCACCCTGCCGATCGGCTATGCCTATCCCAACCTGCTGATGTCGGAGAACTACAATTCCGCCGGCTCGCCCTATTGGGCCTTCAAGGCCTTCCTGCCGCTGGCGCTTCCCGACACGCATCCCTTCTGGACCGCCGAGGAAAAGCCGCAGCGTAATGAGCCGGCTATCGTCCCACTGAAGCATCCCGGCATGGTGATCATGCGCAGCAGGGACGATGCCGTGGCGCTGTCTTCCGGTCAGGAAAACCAGCAGATGCGCTTCGGGGCGGAGAAATACGCGAAATTCGCCTATTCCGCCCGCTACGGCTTCAGCGTCGAGAGCGACGAGCGGATCTTTGCCGGTGCCGCCTTCGACTCGATGCTCGCCTTCAGCGATGACGGACTGCACTATCGGGTGCGCGAGACCAATCAGGAGGCCAGGATCGCCGGCGACACGCTCTATGCCAGATGGTCGCCCTTTGCCGATGTGACCGTCGAGACATGGCTGATCCCGGCCGCGCCCTGGCATATCCGCCTGCACCGGATCGTCACGCCGCGGCCGCTGCAGACGGCCGAAGGCGGCTTCGCCATCCCTCGGCGCGATTTCGAGGCCGATACGCTCTCCGGCGGACCGGGTGCTGCCTATGTCGTCGGTGCGGAGGATTTCAGCGGCATCCTCGATCTCGGCTCGACGGTCGCCCGCAACGGCGTGGCGCAGAAAGCGCCGCCGAACACCAACCTCATCGTCGCCAAGACGCTGGTGCCGCAGCTGCGCGCCACGATCCCGGCGGGCGAAACCGTTCTCATATCCGCCGTCCTTGCCGAAAAGGATATCGCTGCCGTATCCGGCGCCTGGACGAGACCGCCGGCAAAGCCCGATATCGATGCGCTGCGCGCCCTGATCGCCGAGAAGGGCGTCACCGTCAGCGCCATTCAGGCACCGGGCCGCCTGCCATGACGCCCGCATCCTCCCGCCCCGCCATCGCCTTCGCCATGCAGCCCTCGCGCACGCAGCATGTGCTGCCGGCCTCGCTGATCCATCACCTCGACACCGTCGGCCGCGTCCTCGATACCGAGCCCATGCAGCGCTTCGATGACGAACGGGCCTGTAAACTGCTCGGCGAAGCCGAAATTCTGATCACCGGCTGGGGCTCGCCACCCGTCGATGCGGCGGCACTGGCGCTGGCGCCGCATCTGAAGCTAGTGGCGCACGCGGCCGGCACGGTGAAGGGCCTGGTGGGCGGCGACCTGTTCGACAGGGGCATATTGGTCAGCCATGCCGCGCAGGCCAACGCCCTGCCGGTCGCCGAATTCACGCTGGCGGCCATCATCTTTGCCGGCAAGAAGGTCTTCCGCTTCCGCGATCTCTACGTCGCCGACCGGCATCGCGGCCGCACCCAGCCGATCCAGGCGGAAGCCATCGGCAATTACGGCCGTACGGTCGGCATCATCGGCGCCTCGCGCATCGGTCGGCGCGTGATCGAGCTGCTCACCCCCTTCGACTATGAAATCCTGCTCTACGACCCGATGGTGAGCGACGCGGAGGCGGCTCGTCTCGGCGTGCGGAAGGCCGAGCTCGACACCCTGATGGCCCGCGCCGATATCGTCTCGCTGCACGCCCCCTCGCTGCCGGCGACGCGGCACATGATCGACGCCCAACGCCTGTCGCTCATGAAGGATGGCGCGACCTTCATCAACACGGCGCGCGGCGCCCTGGTCGACGAAACCGCCCTCATCGCCGTCCTCAAGACCGGCCGCATCGAGGCGATCATCGACGTCACCGATCCCGAAATCCCCGAGGCCGGCTCGGCCTTCTACGAACTGCCGAACGTCTTCCTGACACCGCATATCGCAGGCGCCGTCGGGCTCGAACGCACCCGTCTCGGCGAGATGGCGGCCGAGGAAGCCATCCGCTTCATCGAGGGCAAACCCCTGCTCTATGAAATCCGCCGCGAGGACCTGGCGCGCATGGCATGATGCGACGCGGTAAATTCATGAAAACACCCTGAAACCGCCCTATTTCGGCACGGTCGGAAAACCCGTTTTTAATCATTCTCGGCTAGCAATTTCTTCAGCGCATGCCCTCAAAAGTTCGACCTCGAATTTTGGAAAGGATCATGCGCCAACAAAGTTGTTGCTGCGTCCTTTGCGCGTCCACAAGACGCGCGGCGCAGCAATGAAGAGGTTCTAGTCATGCGTACTCGCGTTCTTTCCATTCTGGCTGTCTTGCTGCTCGGCACGCTGGCGGGCTGCGCCACCGCGCCCAACCGTATCCGCAATGTCTGCGCGATCTTCGATCAGCGTGACGGCTGGTTCAACAATTGGCAAAGAGCAGCCGAACGCACCGAGCGCAAATACGGCGTTCCCGTGCCGATCCTGATGGCGACCATCTATACCGAATCCGGCTTCCGGCCGCGCGCCCGTCCGCCCAGACGCTATCTGCTCGGCTTCATTCCCTGGAAGCGCCCCTCGACGGCCTACGGCTATTCGCAGGCGCTCGACGGCACATGGGACAAGTACAAGCGCGAAACCGGCAATTGGGGCGCAAGCCGCACCAGCTTCTCCGACGCCATCGATTTCGTCGGCTGGTATCACTATCAGACGCACCTGGAGACCGGTATCCCGCTCAACGATTCCTACGATCTCTATCTGGCCTATTATTCCGGCTCGAAGGGCTATCTGCAGGGGGCATGGCGCGGCAATGCGGCGGCGCTGTCCGGCGCCAAGCGCTTCAACGGCATGACGAGGCTCTACGCCCAGCAATTGCCGACTTGCAGCTGACGGAACGTGGCTCCTAGTCTTGGGGCGGTTCAGCTTTTCATGGAGTGACTGAACCGCTCTGTCCTTTTGTTTCGACGCAATTCCGGACGGAAAACGCTTCGCACTTTTCCTGGAATTGCTCTAAGGCCGCGGCTCCAGCAGGTTCAGGCCGCCGTCCTCGCCCCAGATATCGGCGATCGAGACCTCCCGGCCGCTGCGGCTGCTTTCCAGCGCCGCGATGCCGCAAAGCACCGACATGGCGCCCGCGCGCGAGCCGGCGCGCTGCTTCAACTCGTCGTTCGGACCGGAGCGCAGCAGCATGTTGCGCAACCGGTCGTCGCCGCCATAATGGCCGCCGGAGGAATGCGGCACCCAGATGCGCTCGACCTCGCCGAAATTCTTCATGAGAACGATCTCGTCCGCCGGCGGCGTCGTCCAGTTCTGCTTCTCGTACTGCCGGAGTTCGATGCGGCCCTTATGGCCGTTGAAGGCGATGTGATGCCCCTCGATCGGCATGTAGGTGTTCAGCGAATAGGAAACGTTGACGCCGTTGCGGTACCGGATCGAGGCGACCATCGTATCGGGGATGTCGATATCCTCGCGGAAGACGCAGGCGTCGCGGACATAGCCGTCCACCGTCGACGGGTCCTCATAGAGGCTTTCGAGCAACGGCGTCGCGCCGATGTCGAGATAATAGTCGCACTCGTCCCTGTACCGACAGGTGCGACAGCGCTCGCCGCGGAACGGTCCCTTGCGGCCGTAATGCTTGAGCTCGGCAAAGGCGGCGACCGTTTCCGGATCGGAATCGAGATACCAGTTCAAGAGGTCGAAGTGATGCGTCGCCTTGTGGACGAAGAGGCTGCCGGAATTTTCGACGAAGGCGTGCCAGCGGCGGAAATAGTCGGCGCCATGGCTGGTATCAAGATACCAGTGGAAGTCGACCGACGTGACCTCGCCGATGGCGCCGGAATTGATCAGCTCCTTGATCTTCGCCGCCGTCGGCGCGAAGCGGTAGTTGAAGGAGACGTCCAGGCGGCGGCCGGTGCGCGCCTCGGCATCGAGGATGCGCTTGATCTTGCCGACCGTCGTCGTCATCGGCTTTTCGCTGATCACGTCGGCGCCGGCCTCCATCGCCTTGACGATCAGATCGTCATGGCTGGAATCGCGCGTGCAAACGATGACGAGATCGGGTTTCTCGACCCGCAACAGCTCGTCGAAATCGGTGTAGACAGGCACGGAAGCACCGATATAGACCAGCGCCCGCTCGGCACGCATGGTGTTGAGATCGCAGACGGCGACGAGGTCGACCTCGTTGCCCCAGCGCTCGACCAGATCCTTGCCCCACATGGTGGCACCGCGATTGCCGGTGCCGACCAGCACATAGCGCTTCTTCGATGACGACGGCATGTCTTTCCTCCAAGGTTTCTTACCTTCTCCCCGACGGGGAGAAGGAATCATCTTTCCATCGCGCTCCAGTCCGGCGCGACGGAGGAGCCGAGGCCGATGGCGGCGATGACGGAGCCGATGGCGATCCTGCCGCCTTCGATCCGCAGCCGCGTGCGGCCCTTGTCGACACGATAGAGATCGGCATGCGCCCGCGCGAAAGCCTCCTGCTCGGCCTCGGGCGCGCCGGCCATGCCGTCGACATAGTGATGGCCATTGCGTTCGATATGGGTCATGCCGATCAGCGCGGCGAGCGCCAGATCCTGCTGCACGGCAAGACCGCCCTGCGTCGTCAGATCCTCCGCCGACATGAAATAGGGGGATTTGTCGTCGGCGCTCCATTTCGTCACCCGCGCCCGGTTCAGGAGCGAGCGGTAGAAGCCCTTGCAGGATTTCGAGGATATGCCGGTATAGCCGAGCCGTCTCGCCGTGACGAAGGCATCGATATCGGCATCGGACTCGTCGATCTCCACCGGCTTGAAGGCGGCAAGCGCCGTCACCGGCTTCTCGAAGGCATAGGCGCGGGCGATCGGCTGCTCGACGAACAGGATCGAAGCCGCGAAACGGGCGAGCCGCGGTTCGGCCCGGACGCGGGAGAGAAGATCGGCCACCGCCTCGGCGGAAGAGAACTGTTCGTTGCCGTCGAGCGTCACCGAATAGGCCGGCACCTTGGCATCGATCACCGCGGCGATGCGGCAGAGGCGATCGATATCGGCCTCGGGAACGCCCGAGACCTTCACCTTGAAGAAGGTGAGCCCATAGGCATCGATCGCCTCCTCGAAGCTTTCCGGCAGGCCGTCGTTCAGGCGCTCGCCGGAGGGAACGTCGCGCGCCTCTATGGCGTCGACGAGGCCGACGGTATGGCGGGCGGCAAGGCTTTTCGCCGGCGCCAGCGTCGACAGGAAGGCGGCAAGATCGAATCCCTGCAGATCCGGTGCCGTTGCCGCATCGATGCCGGGGCGATTGGCGGCGATCGCCCGGGCGATCGTCAGCCCCTCCAGCCGGCAAAGCGCATCCAGCATGGCCCGGTTGGCGAGCGCGAGACCGAACGAGGCGACGAGACCGTTCAGTCCTTCCGCCGCTGCCCGGCCATGATGGGCGGCCTCGACGGCAGCATGCAGCCTGAAGGCCGTTTCCAGTCCTGCCCCCTGCAGCCCGTCGAGCGCCAGCACCAGCGAGCGGCGAAGCTGGTTCTCATTGTCGGCGTTGGAAAGCTCCGGCGACTTGTCGAACCATTTCGGCACCATCAGCTCGGCCGCCATGCCGATGGCGGAGCGGCCGCGCGCGTCCTCGATACGCACACGCAGAAACATCTGCCGCGCCTCGCGCAAGGTCGCCGCGCCGAAACGGAAAGGCAGCCGCAGCCTGACCGGACGCTCGAAGGTTTCGGCCTCGACCAGCCGGATTTTCAGGGGCTCGGTCATGGTTCTAGGCTGCTCCTGTGATTGTCAGGCGGGTCTGTCCTTGCCGCACCTGTGTGCCCGGCCCCACACCCCTGCCCTCTCCCCGCAAGCAGGGAGAGGGAGTCTTCAGGCTTTGCAACTGGTTCGAAATCCGACAAAGCGAGTTGGCTTGCCCTGTCGTCCCCTTTCCCCGTTTCAACGGTGAGAGGGCTAGGGTGAGGGGCTGTACGAGCTTGTGCGGCAACGTCTCAAATCTCCAGCGGCTCGACATCCAGCCGGCGACGCTCCGCCCGGCTCTTCGGGCCCACGCGTCCGGTGACGCCGTGCATGATGATACCGATGCGTTTCATGATCCCTCCCGATCGTTCGACCCGACTCCCTCCCGAGTCAGGAAAAGCAAAGGCTTGGCCGCACAGGCAATGTAACTATATGGTTACACGATGGCGCGTTCCATCCGGCCTTGTCAATCGCCTTTCGAAAATTTCTCGCCGTCACCGGATATCGGGTGCGCGGGACGGCCATCAGGCCCGGATCGAGGCAAGCGTTACCGACACGATATGCTCTCCCCAGTCCCTCAACGCCTCCGGCGCCGTCAGTTTGCGGGCAAAGATGGTCGACAGCGTATGACGGTTGGACAGGTAGAAGAAGCCAAGTGCCGCGACGGTCAGGTAGACGGATACCGGATCGACGGAGGGACGGAAGACCCCGGCTGCTTCACCACGTCGCAGCACCTCGGCAAGCTCGGCGATGAAATGCGAATGCATCGCCAGGATCTTTTCGGAGCGCTTGAGATAATGGGCCTGATGCAGGTTTTCCGTAACCAGCAGGCTCAGGAATTCGGGATGATCGAGAAAGTGATGCCAGGTAAACAGCGCCAGTTCCCGCATTCCCTCCTCGGGATTGCGGTTGGCGAGATCGAGATTCCGCTCCGCGCTGCGGATCTGCGCATAGGTCGCCTCGAGCACGGCGACATAGAGCCCCTCCTTGTCGCCGAAATAATGATAGAGCATCCGCTTGTTGGTCTGCGCCCTCGCCGCGATCGCATCCACCCTGGCGCCACCGAAGCCATGGGCGGCGAATTCCGCCATCGCCGCATCCAGGATTGTCGCATGGGTGCGTTGTGGATTGCGCGCCACCCTGTTGCGCCTTGGCGCCCGCGCCGCATCGATGCCGGTTCCGGCTGATTTTTCAGGTCCTTGCCCCGCCTTTGTCGCCATTGGCATTTCTCCTCCCTGATCTATCTACTCCGCAGCCGGCTAATCCGGCCTCGGCGCATGCCGTTTCGAGTGTGACACGATTGGCGCTTGACAGCGGTCGCGTTTCTATCCAACTTGTAACCAAATAGTTATATCACGCAGAGCAGTTCGTAAATCATCGGTTAACTGGGGAGGAGACCAAGATGACTTTGACGATCGACCGCCGGCGACTATTGGCCGGCATGGCAGCCACGCTCGCTTTCGGCGGCATCGGACTTGACCGCGCCAATGCGGCCGCCGCGATGCGCCTTCTCTGGTGGGGGTCCAAGGAGCGAGCCGACCGCACATTCGCCGCCGTGAAGGCCTATCAGGCCAGGAACCCGGATGTGACGATCGCCGGCGAGACCTTCGGCTGGGACAGCTACTGGACCCGTCTCGCCACCCAGACCGCCGGCGGCAATGCGCCCGATCTCATCCAGATGGATTATCGCTACATCTTCGAATATGCGCGGCGCGGCACGCTGCTCGACCTGACGCCCTATCTCGGCAAGAGCCTGGCGATCGAGGATTTCGGCGCCCCCAACATCAATTCCGGCAAGGTCGACGGCAAGATCTACGGCGTCAATCTCGGGGTGAATTCCTCCATGGTCGTCGTCAATGTGGCAGCCTGGCAGGAAGCCGGCGTCGAACCGCCGCATGATGGCATCACCTGGGAGCAGCTCGGCGATGCCTGCGCCAAGGTCACCGCCGCCAAGAAACGCCGCGGCTTCTACGGCACCGGCGATCAGAGCGGCGGAGAGCCCGCTTTCGAATGCTGGCTGCGCCAGCGCGGCAAGGCGCTCTACACAGGCGACGGCAAGCTCGGCTTCGAGGCCAAGGATGCCGCCGAATGGTTTGCGCTGTGGGGCCACATGCGCGAAATCGGCGCCTGCGTGCCGGCCGACGTTCAGGCGCTCGACCAGCAGACCCTCGAAACCGACATGCTCGTCACCAAGAAGGCGGCCGTCAGCTACGCCCATTCCAACCAGTTCGTCGCCATCCAGGGCCTCGTCAAGGAAAAGCTGGACCTGATCGCCTATCCGAGCAATCCGGACAGCAAGCCCGGCCAGTACCTGAAGCCGTCGATGCTGATGTCGGTCTCGGCAAGCTCCGCCAACAAGGACGCCGCCGTCGCCTTCGTGAACTATCTGGTGGAAGACCCGGAAGGCGCCAAGACGCTCGGCGTCGAGCGCGGCGTGCCCGCCTCGTCGAAGATCCGCGAGCTCCTGACGCCCAATCTCGACGCGACGAGCAAGCAGGTGGTCGACTATATCGGCCGGCTGACGCCCCGCGTCGGCGCCCTGCCGCCGGCACCGCCGAACGGCGCGGGCGAAAATGCGTTCCTCCTGAAGAAAATCGCCGAGGAAGTGGCCTTCGGCAAAAGCAGCGCGCAGGACGGCGCGACGAAGTTCACCGAACAGGCAGCAGCAAACGTAACACGAGGCTGATACCGTGGGTACAAACAGCAACAGCGTCGCCGGTGGCCTTGCCATCGGCGCGAACGCGCCAGTGCGCACAGAGACCGCTTACAAGGCGCCGGGAGCGCTGGCGCGCAATGCGCCGGGCTACCTCTTTCTCCTGCCCTGGCTGATCGGCTTTTTCGGCCTGACGCTGGGGCCGGCGATCGCCTCGCTCTATCTTTCCTTCACCGACTACAATCTGCTGCAGGCGCCGAACCTCGTCGGACTGGAAAATTACGCGCGCATCGCCACCGCCGACGACAAGTTCATCTCGTCGATGAAGGTGACGCTGTTCTATGTGGTCTGTTCCGTGCCGCTGAAGCTCACCTTCGCATTGCTGGTGGCGCTGTTGCTGAACCGCGGCATTCGCGGCCTGCCCGTCTATCGCGCCATCTTCTACCTGCCGTCGCTGCTCGGTTCCAGCGTCGCCATCGCCGTGCTCTGGCGGCAGATCTTCGATGCCGACGGCGTCGTCAATACGCTGCTCTGGTATCTGTTTGGCATCAACGGCCCGAGCTGGATCTCCAATCCGGACTATTCGCTCTACACCCTCGTCATTCTGGCGGTCTGGCAGTTCGGCTCGCCGATGATCATCTTCCTCGCCGGCCTCCGGCAGATCCCGACCGATCTCTATGAGGCCGCCAGCCTCGACGGCGCCTCCAAGGCGCGGATCTTCTTCAAGATCACCCTGCCGCTTTTGACACCGGTCATCTTCTTCAACGCCGTCGTCCAGACCATCGATGCCTTCAAGGCCTTCACGCCGGCCTATGTCATCTCGTCGGGCACCGGCGGGCCGATCGATTCGACGCTGTTCTACACGCTCTACCTCTACCAGGAGGCCTTCGGCTATTTCCGCATGGGCTACGCCTCGGCGCTCGCCTGGATTCTGGTTGTTATCATCGCGATCTTCACCGCCTTCTCCTTCCTCTCCGCTCGTTATTGGGTTCACTACGATGACTGACGCGAAGCTCACTCACTTTTCCGACGACATGAACCCGCCGCGCGAGCGCCCCTGGTTCCTGTCCGTCCTCATCCACGTCGCGCTGATCGGCGCCTCGATCGTGATGCTCTATCCGCTGCTGTGGATGCTGTCGGGCGCGGTCAAGGACCAGAACGAGATCTTCGGCACGGCATCGCTGATCCCCTCGCATTTCGACTTCAGCTCGTTTTCGCGCGGCTGGTTCGGCGGACAGGTGAATTTCGGCGCCTTCGTCTGGAACTCGGCCGTCATTGCCGTGCTCTCGGTCATCGGCAACGTCATCTCCTGCTCGCTGGCGGCTTACGCCTTCGCGCGGCTGAATTTCTGGGGTAAGAATTTCTGGTTCGCGCTGATGCTCGGCACGCTGATGCTGCCCTATCACGTCACCCTGATCCCGCAATATATCCTCTTCCTGAAGCTCGGCTGGGTGAAGACCATGCTGCCGCTGGTCGTGCCGAAATTCCTGGCGGTCGATGCCTTCTTCATCTTCCTGATGGTGCAGTTCTTCCGCGGCATTCCGCGCGAGCTGGACGAGGCGGCGATGATGGACGGCTGCAGCCCCTGGCGCATCTACTGGCGCATCATGCTGCCGCTATCGCTGCCGGTTCTCGCCACCGCCGCCATCTTCTCCTTCATCTGGACCTGGGACGATTTCTTCGGGCCGCTGATCTACCTCTCCGACATCAATACCTACACGGTGCAGCTCGGCCTGCGCTCCTTCGTCGACTCCACGGGAAGCTCCGACTGGAGCAGCCTGTTTGCCATGTCGAGCATCTCGCTGATCCCGGTCTTCCTGATCTTCCTGTTCTTCCAGAGGCTGCTGATCGACGGCATCGCCACCGCCGGCCTCAAACGCTGACACGAACCCTGCGATCCCGAACGCCCAAGATTCGGGATCGCGTCTAGAGAAACCCATTGAAAGGAAATGTCGCATGAGCGCGCTGCGCTTTGCCGCCATCGGTCTCAACCACGATCACATCTACGGCCAGGTCAACGTCATGCTGCGGGCCGGCGCCGAACTCGTCGCCTTCCACGCCGTCGAGGACGATCTCGCCGCCGTCTTCGCCGGGCGTTTCCCGCAGGCCAAACGCGTCGCCGACAAGCGCGAGATATTGGAGGACAGCTCCATCTCGCTGATCGTCAGCGCCGCCATTTCCAGCGAACGGGCCGGGCTTGCCACCGAGGCCATGCGCCACGGCAAGGACGTGATGCTCGACAAGCCCGGCATGGTGACGCTCGATCAGCTTGCCGAGGTCAAAAAGGTGCAGGCCGAGACCAAGCGCATCGTCTCCATTCTCTATTCCGAGCATTTCGAGACGGCATCGACCGTCAAGGCCGGCGAACTGGTCAAGGCCGGCGCCATCGGCAAGGTCATCCACACGACGGGCCTCGGTCCGCACCGGCTGCGCAAGCCGACCCGGCCGGACTGGTTCTTCGACCGCAAGCGCTATGGCGGCATCATCGCCGACATCGCCTCGCACCAATGCGAGCAATTCCTGTTCTTCGCCGGTTCGCTGGAGGCCGAAGTGCTGTCGGCCACCGTGTCCAACCGCGCCAATCCCGAAACGCCCGGCCTGCAGGACTATGGCGACTTCCACGTGCGCACCCCCGACGTCACCGGCTATGTCCGCGTCGACTGGTTCACCCCGGACGGGCTTTCCACCTGGGGCGACGGCCGCCTGTTCATCGTCGGCACCGAAGGCACGATCGAGCTCAGAAAATACATCGACGTCGCCGGCCGCCCCGGCACCGATCACCTCTTCCTCACCGATCGCAAGGGCATGCAGCATATCGACTGCATGGGGGTCGAGCTGCCCTACGGCCGGCAATTGGCCGCCGACATCCGCGACCGTACCGAAACGGCCATGGGCCAGGAACACTGCTTCAAGGCCATGGAGCTGGCGCTGAAGGCGCAGGCGCTGGCCGAGGCAACATCGCTCAACAGCATTCAAAGGTAATCTCGACATGTCCGACGTAAAGAAAGTCGCGATCATCGGCCTCGGCATCGGCCGCTCCCACATCGTCGAGGGCTATCTGCCGCATCCGGACCGTTTCGAGGTCGCCGCCCTCTGCGATCTGAACGAGGAGCGCCTGAACGCGGTCGGCGACGAATTCGGTATCGCCAGGCGCCTCAAGGATTTCTCCGAAATCCTCAACATGCCCGATATCGACATCATCGACATCTGCACGCCGCCCGGCTCGCATTTCCAGCTGATCATGCAGGCGCTTGCCGCCGGCAAGCATGTGGTCTGCGAAAAGCCGCTTGTCGGCTCGCTCGCCGATGTCGATGCCGTCATTGCCGCCGAGAAGACAGCCAAGGGCCGGCTAATGCCGATCTTTCAGTATCGCTACGGCGACGGCATCCAGAAAGCCAAGCGCATCATCGCTTCGGGCATAGCCGGCAAGCCCTATGTCGCCACGTCGGAGACCCATTGGGTGCGCGGCGCCGATTATTACGCGGTGCCCTGGCGCGGCAAGTGGGATACCGAGCTCGGCGGCGTGCTGATGACGCACTCCATCCATCTGCACGACATGCTGACCTATCTGATGGGGCCGATCGCAGGCCTCTTCGGCCGCGTCGCCACCCGCGTCAACGATATCGAAGTCGAGGATTGCGCCAGCGCCAGCCTGCTGATGGAAAACGGGGCGCTCGCCACCATCAGCGCCACGCTCGGTTCGCAGGAGCAGATCAGCCGCCTGCGCCTCGCCTTCGAAAACGTGCTGATCGAAAGCAACCACGAGCCCTACAGCCCCGGCCAGGACCCCTGGAAGATCGTCCCGGCTAATGAGGAGATCGGCGCGAAGATCGATGCGCTGCTCGCCGACTGGTCGTCGATCCCCAATCGCTTCAATACGCAGATGAAGCTGTTTCACGAAGCGCTGGTGTCGGGCGGACCGCTGCCGGTGACCACAGTCGATGCTCGCCAGGCGCTGGAGCTGGTCACAGCCTTCTACGAATCGTCGGAAACCCGCACCGAGGTGCGTTTCCCCGTCGGGCCGGAAGCAAAGAAATACAAGAGCTGGAGGCCGTCATGAACGTTGCCCCGCGAGCCATCAGGACGAACAAGGAGGAAGGGCCCATGGCGACAAGCGTCTCGCTGCAGAAAGTTATCAAGCGCTACGGCGAACTCCAGGTCGTCCACGGTATCGATCTGGAGATCGAACCGGGGGAGTTCACCGTCTTCGTCGGCCCGTCAGGCTGCGGCAAGTCCACGCTCTTGCGCATGATCGCCGGGCTGGAGCCGATTTCCGGCGGCGGGCTCTATCTCGACGGCAGCCGCATGAACGATGTCCCCGCCTCCAAGCGCGGCATCGCCATGGTGTTCCAGTCCTATGCGCTCTATCCGCATATGTCGGTCTACAAGAACCTGGCTTTCGGCCTGGAAACGGCGGGCATGAAGAAGCATGAGATCCAGCCGCGCGTCGAAAAGGCGGCCGAGATCCTGCAGATCAAGCAGCTGCTGCAGCGCAAGCCGAAGCAGCTTTCCGGCGGCCAGCGCCAGCGCGTCGCCATCGGCCGCGCCATCGTGCGCGAACCCAATATCTTCCTCTTCGACGAGCCGCTCTCCAACCTCGATGCCGAACTGCGCGTGCAGATGCGCGTCGAGATCGCCCGCCTGCACCAGCGCCTCGGCAACACCATGATCTACGTCACCCACGACCAGACGGAGGCCATGACCATGGCCGACAAGATCGTCGTGCTGAACGGCGGCCGCATCGAGCAGGTCGGCGCGCCACTCGATCTCTACAACAATCCCAGGAACAAGTTCGTCGCCGGCTTCATCGGCTCGCCGAAGATGAACTTTCTGGAGGCCAAGATCGTCGCCTCCGACGACGGCTCCGCCGTCATCGACCTCAACGGGCAAACGGTGCGCCTGCCACGCCGGCTGGGCGGCCTCCAGCCGGGACAGCCCGTCACCCTTGGCGCCCGCCCGGAACATCTGAACGTCGGCGACCGCGGCCTGGCGCTCGGCGATGCCCGCGTCGATCTCGTCGAACATCTCGGCGGCCAGACCATTCTCTACGTCACGCTGCATGGCGGCCAGACGCTGACGGTCGCGCTGGAGGACCAGCAGGCGATCCGCGCCGGCGAAACGGTCAACATCCATATCGATCCCGAGCGCTGCCATCTGTTCGGCCCGGATGGGGTGACGCTGTAGGAGCATGTTGAAGTTGGGGGCCTATCTCGCCCTTGGCGGGCGAGATAACTCCAGCATTTGCCGCACCCCAATCAAACCTCGACGATCCGCCGGCTGCCGATGGTTCGGATCTGACCGGATGGAACGACCTCGGCCGGCACGCCCTCCCGCCGGTGCAGCCGAAGCCGCCGGCGGTTGCCCGGTGCGAGATGGAACCAGTCATCCTCTGCCCGGTAGGCTTCCAGATCGATCTGCGCCGATTGCGCCAGACGGTCGGTGCTGAGATCGAGGAACCAATCCGCGCCCTCCTGCACCACGGACGCGGTGATCTCGGCATCGTGAAACACCTTGGCCCTGCCCAAGGGAAAATGAAAAGCCTCCGCGATCACAGCACCGGTCGCCCGCGCCGTCAGCCGCGCCACCGTGACATCATGCGACGGCGGGCCGAAGCGGAAAGCGTAGGTCGTGTCGAAGAAGGCGCCGAAAAGATCAGTGCAGGCTATCTTTTGCGTCGAGCGCGCCTCGATCGACAATTCCCTGTCGCCGCCCACCACCTTCTGACGGCCGTCACGCAGGCAGGACACCTCGACGGTCAGGTCCAGCGCCGCATCGCCCTCGTTGATGACATGCACATCGAGACCGTTGGTGCCCTCGTCCATGAGCAACACCTGCACCGGCCGGAAGGCCCGGCGCAGCGCATACCAGACCGGCTTCGGCTCCCCGGTCGAATCGATCACGCCCCAGCCCGCGCCGGGAAGCAGGTCCTGCAGCGTCCAGACGAGCGCGGCGTTGCAGCCGGAACCATGGCGGCGCCACTCGGCATAGGTCTCCTCGACCACTTCGCCCGTCACAGCGCGCGAAAGGTTGAGATAAAGATCCGGGTCCTCCCGCCGCAGCCGGTTGGGCTCGAAGCCGTAAAGTTCCCGAAGATAGTGATCGCGCACATCCTCGAAATCCCAGGATGCACCGCGATCGCGCGGCACGCGCTCTTTCCATAGTGGGCTATGGACTGCGGGGACCGGCAGATGCCGGCCGAGCGTGCGGGCTTGCGGCACATGCGCGAAGGCGAGACTCTCCGCAGCAAAGCGGACATCGGCGCGGCGCGCATCGGCGAGCGGCCGCATATAGGCGCCGACACCGTAATAATGCGCCACGCCAGCGTCCGGCGAAAACGGCATCGGCCCACCGGAGGGCGAATTGACGACGTAAGGCACATCCGGCCGCAGCGATTGCACCACCGGCGGAATGATCTCCTCGACGACAGGGCTTTTCCAGAACTGTTCGGGCAGACCCATCATCGCCGCCTGCTGATGAATCTCGCTGCCACCGCAAAGGACCGCCAGCGACGGCGACAGGCGTGTGCGGCTCAAAAACTGCGAGGCTTCGGTTTCGACATGGGCGTTGAAGGCCTTGTTGCCCTTCGGATAGTCGAAATTGGCGAACATGAAATCCTGCCAGACCAGCAGGCCAAGTTCGTCGCAGAGGCGGAAGAACTCCGGCGTCTCATAGGCCATGGTGCCGCCGATGCGGATCATGTTCATGCCGGCCTCGGCCGCCAGCCGCAGCCAGCTTTCGTAATCATCGCGGCCGCCGGGCAGACGCACGATATCGGCCGTGGTCCACACCGCGCCCCGGCAGAAGACGCGCTCGCCATTGACGATCAAGGCGAAATCCTGCCCATCGGCACCGCGATCGACCGACAGCCGCCGAAAACCGGTCCGCCCCAGCGCATGCTCGACGCCATAGACAGTGAGCGTGACCTCATGGAGCTGCGGCACGCCATGCGTCTGCGGCCACCAGGGCGCGACATCGGGAATTTTCAGGATTGCGGTATAGCGGCCCGCGCCATCCTTTTCGAAGGCCTGTTCGGCCTCCCCGCATCGCAGCACCACCTCCTGGGCATCGCCGTCGATCGAAAGCGAGGCATAGAGCCTGCCTTCGCCAGTCTCGAGCAGGTCGGGCCGCAAGGAGAGATTACGAATACCGGGCGCGCTTGGCCGCAGCAGCGAAACCGGCCGCCACGGACCAACGACCTGAACCTCGGGGCACCAGCCGGGCATATGGCCGAGCAGCGTCGTGCGCACCATGCGCAGGCCCTGCGGCGTGATCATCTGCGGCCGCCAGCGGGCGCGAGGCCCCGGCTCGGACAGCCTCGGCTCCAGCGCACGGAAGCAGAGCGCCAGCTCGTCGCCGCCAAGCAGGGTGACGTCGACGTCATGGGCCTCGAACATGCTGTCGGAGGTGAGGATTTTCTGGCCGTTGAGAAAAACCTCGCAAAGCGTCGCCAGCCCCTCCAGCCGCAGCACCGCCTCCCCCGCCTCCGCATCCACCAGACGGCAGATGTACCAGGCATCGCGGTCGTGAAGGGGATAAGGCTTCGTCCGGTCGAAACGCCCGGCCTTTTCCAGGGCCCCCGCCACCGTGCCCGGCACCGGCGCCGGAATAAAGCCTGATGTCAGCGGCACATCGGATGGCGAGACGCAGGTGCCCGCATCCGTCAATACCAGATTCCAACCTTCGCTCAGCCGCACACCGCCGCCGAGATCCGCCAAGCGCCCGCCCATGACCTGTTCCGGGATTTCCCCGCCCCACTATTTCCAGAAATGACCCAGCCGCATGCCACCGAAGGCAGGCGGGTCAAAGCTTGCGTTCAAGCTCTCCCATCATGGCATCCCATGCATCGGCGGCCGGATCAAGCGCCGTCAGGAGCGGCTCGAATTTCCGGCGCGTGATGGCGCGGGCAAGCTGGAACTGCACCGACTTCGCCACCTCGGAAATCCGCCGCGCCGCATCGGCCGCATCGGACATTTCAGCCGAAAGCCAGTCGAAATGGCTGCCGGCCAGCTCGAAATTGGCGCCGAGCTGGCGCAGCGTGTTGAAGGCGTACTTGTGGAAGAAACCGAAAGGCCGTTCGGCGACCGTTTCCACCTGAGCCGGAAAGACCCCGGCGAAGGCTCGGATCGGATTGGCCTCCGGGCGACGGCGGAAATGGAAGGATAAGAGCTGCCGTGCCGTCTCACGGATCGCGGCTTCGCCCGGTGCCTGCTCCGGGAATTTCGCAAATTCCGTGTAAGGCAAAAAGGGCAGATCCTCATCCGTCAGATGCAGCTGGAACAGCCCGTCGAAATCCTCGCCCGACAGGCGGAAGAAGCCGCCATTGTGGAAATAGTCGAGCGTGCGGCCGGCCATATCGAGCCGGTTGATCGCCACCGTCGTCTTGCCGTGCTCGCGGCGATAGCCGACGCCCTGCGTATCCGGCATGAAGAAGGAATCCATCTCCACCAGGCAGAGCCGGCCGCGGCCGATCTGCGCGGCGACATGGTTCTCGACCTTGTCGTAGATCGCAAGCTCGGTGCAGCGCACGCCATAGAGCGCCTCCAGATCCTCCAGCGGCACCTTGAAGAAGGTGAACTGGTCGCCCTCGAAATCTTGGCCCACCGTGAAGCCGAGCATGGCTTCCGGCGGCAGGTTCAGGCTCGAGAGCACTTCGATCCAGAGGTCAATGTAGCAGTTGGTCTCCGGCCACATGCGTTCGCTGTCGTGCAGCGCATGCGGCGTGTAGGCGGCGGGATCGAGCCCCTGAAAGACGGCAGCCATGGGAACGATCAGCCCCACAGCGCCTTGCGCACGCTCTCGGGCCATTCCGTGACATCGAGACCGTGGGTGTGGAACAGCGCCAGCGCGATGCGCTCCAGGCCGAAGCCGACGCAGGCCGTGTGCACGACGCGGCCGTCGGCAAAGTTCAGGCCCCACTTCGTGCCGAAGGCATCCTGATGGTAATTGAAGCTCATGCAGGCGGTCGGCTTGGCGACCGAGGTGATCGGGATCAGCAGCTCGAACTTCAGGTTCTGGTCGCGCTGGTTGTTGGCGAGCATCTTGCCGGCGCGGCCGAAGAACGGATCGTTGGCGACGTCGATGGTCACCTCGAGGCCGACAGCCTTCATCATCTCGACGCCACGGTCCATCCAGCTCTGACGGAAATCCGTCACATGCTTCTCGCTGCCCATACAGACATATTCGCGCATGCGGAAGAGCTGCTGGCGGGCCGGGTCCTTGGAGGGCTCGTGGCGGAAGCAATAGGATTGCAGGTCGTAGAGCGCGCCGTTTTCAGGAATGGCGCCGCGCTTGGCGACCGTCGGATAGAGCGGATAGCAGGCCGCCGGCGTCAGCACGATGTCGGTCGCCTGCTGATCCCTAGTCCAGTCGTCGCCGACTTCCATGCACTTCAACAGGCTCATATGGTCGAGCTCGTTGCCGCAGAAGCTGTGCACCGTGCCGGCGAGCTGCGGGAAGCTCTTCATGTAGCCGCTCTTTTCGAAAAAGGCGCGGTTCATGCCGGGCGGAAAGCGGATGGCTTCGGCGCCATCGCCGCCGCCGAATGTGTCGATCAGCCGCTCGAAAGCGGAAATCACATCTTCGAACTGGCCGCTGCGGCCATAGAGGCCGTCAACGCCGGTGTCGATCAGAAGACCGGAATCGAAAAGACGGTCGAGAAACGAAGCTTGCATATCCATGACGGTTACCCCAACAGGCTGGTATCTTGCTTATGGACGAGCAGCATGGTCGACGTGTTGCCGAGGATGCGGTCGTTCGAGATCATCAATTGAGCGGAATGCGCATCGCGCAGATGGCGGCCAAGGCTGTAGGGCGTGCCGTTCTTGTAGCCCATGATGCCGCAGATCAGCATGGCGTGGTTGATGATCGGCAGGATCATCTCCGAGGATGCGATCTTGACGTTGTTCATGGCGACGGCAAAAGCCATCGACGACAGGCGGTCGGCATCGAGCTTCGCCTCTTCATAGGCCTTCAGCCCGGCAACGACGTTTGACTTCACCATCTGCAGCATGCTGGAAGCTTCGGCCAGACGCAGCGCACCGGGCGGCGGCGCGCCGGGAGACTTGCGGGCGGCGGCACGGACGAAGGCCTGCGCGCGGGAAATCGCGTCGGCGGCGATGCCGTACCAGACGCCGCTCCACAGCAGATGCGAGCTTGCCAGCATCGATTGCGCGGCGATCTCGGCAAAGGGCTTCGGCAGGATCTGCTCGGCCGGTGCTTCGCCCTTGAACAGGAAGCCGTCGGAGCAGGTGCCGCGCATGCCGAGCGTGTTCCACTCGACCGTGCGTTCGATCGTATATTGATCCTTCAGGAAAACCGTCAGCACCTGATCCGAAGAGGCCGCTTCGGCATGGCTGCGCGAGGTGATCAGGATCGCGTCGGCATGGGCGCCATAGGAGATGACGGTCGCGTCCTTCTCGAGATGGCAGGTGTCACCCTCGACCTTGATGGCGCAGATGCTGTTGCGCAGGTTGCCGCCGATGCCGCCTTCCGTAGTGGCCGAGGCCAGAAGGAGCTGTTCCCGGGCGATGCGCCGCATGAAATCGCGATGCCAGCCGCTGCCGGCGCCGTGTTCGACCAGGCTCGACAGCTTGATCTGGTGCATGGCGAAAACCATGGCGCTGGCGGCGCAGGCCTGCCCGAGGATGGAGCAAAGCTCGGCAATCTCGGTGATCGAGGCGCCTTCACCGCCGAGATCCGCGGGAATCTGGACCGACAGCAGTTTCTCCGCCCGCATCGCCTCCACGGCCTCGCGGGGGAAACGTCCCTCGACATCGACGGCATCGGCATGCTTGCCGGCGATCACAGCGACGCGTGCGGCACGCGTCGCCAGCCCGTCACTGGTGCCCGCTGCGGCCAAAGCGATCGCCGCGCTCATCAAGCGACCTTTCGGCTGTCCAGGATCAAGCCCACCGTCTTTTCGATGGCGACGATACTGGCGAAGGATTTGCGGTTCAGGAGATTGTCGGGAAATTCGATGTCGAACGCCTCCTCGATGCCGAGCATCAGCTGCACCGAAGCGAAGGAGGAAAGGCCCGCCGCATAGAGATCGGCATCATCGGCGATCTGATCGATGGAGACCGGAAGCACGCCGAACTTGGCCAGCAAATCGCGAATCGTCTTGTTCATTCTCATCATCCTTCCAGGCAACGCAAACTGACGGCAGTAACGCAGTCTTATCTTGAGCCAGGAAGTAACAGGTAAAACAGAACATTCCGCTAAGCGACGTGGTAAATACAACCGAGATATACTTAGCAATAAAATCTGGAATTTGAGCGTTATCTAAACGAAATTTACGATGTTTAAGCCATGCAACCTGCCGTTTATGGCGCAATATCCTGAAATTCTAAAATTTCCGGGCGGCCGCCCGCTAAGGAATGGCATTTGACGGCAAGGTTAATGCACCAATTCGGGAGAAGCATTTTCGCTTAAAAAGTGCACACGCTCCGGCAGATCTGCGAAGTAAAGACAACCGGTCTCCGCACCCGGCCTATTCCCGCGGCGGATAGAGATGCTCGCCGCCGCGATAATCCGAAACGGAATAGCAGCCCTCGCCAAGCGCGCGGACCGCGTTTCTGCCGATATCGGCCTTGCCGTGACCCCCGGGGATGTCGAGAATATAGGTCGGCTGGCAAAGGCCCGAGATCCGGCCGCGCAGCGCCGCCACGATCTCCTGCCCCTCCGCGATCGTCAGGCGGAAATGGCCGGTGCCGGGCGCAAGGTCCGGATGGTGCAGATAATAGGGCTTGATCCGCGTCTCGACGAAGGCCCTCATCAGCGCCGCCAGCACATCGGGATCGTCGTTGACCCCCTTCAGCAGCACGGACTGGCTGACCAGAACCGCACCGGCATCCACCAGCCGGGCGCAGGCGGCGCGCGCCTCGGCCGTCAGTTCGCGCGGATGGTTGGCATGCACGGCCACATAGACCGTCTTGCCGCTCGCCCTCAGCGCCGCGATCAGGGCCTCGTCGATTTTCGACGGCTCGACGACGGGGATGCGGGTGTGGAAGCGGACGATCTTCACATGCTCGATATCGGCGAGCTGCCGCAGCATCTCCTCCAGCCGGCGCGGCGACAGCACCAGCGGATCGCCGCCCGTCAGGATCACCTCCCAGATCTCCCGATGGTCGCGGATATAGGCAAAGGCGGCATCGAGGGCCGCCGTATCCAAGGTTCCGAGCCCCTGCGGCCCGACCATTTCGCGGCGGAAACAGAAGCGGCAATAGACCGGGCAGACATGCACGGCCTTCAAAAGCACGCGGTCGGGATAGCGATGGACGATGCCCTCGACCGGACTATGAGCGCGATCGCCGATCGGGTCGGCCCGCTCCTCCGGCGTGGCGAGGAGTTCCGCCATATCCGGCACGAATTGGCGGGCGATCGGGTCGGCCGGATCGGCCTTGTCGATCAGCCGGGCAACGGTCGGCGTCAGGGCGATGGCATAGCGATCGGCCACCGCCTCCAGCGACAGGGCCTTGTCGGCATCGATGAGCCCGGCCTGCTGCAGCTCGTCGACAGTCCTGATCGGTCGCATCACATTCATGAACCGAACTCCGCGACCGGCGCCCAAAGCACCTGCTCGATGCGCGACGCGCCGGTGGCCAGCATCGCCAGCCGGTCGAAGCCGAGCGCGATGCCGCTTGCCTCGGGCATGACGGCCAGCGCCTGAAGAAAATCCTCGTCCAGCGGATAGGTCTCGCCATAGACCCGCGCCTTCTCGGCCATTTCGATCTCGAAGCGCCGCCGCTGCTCGCTGGCATTGGTCAGTTCGCCGAAGGCATTGGCGAGTTCAACGCCGCAGGCATAGAGCTCGAAACGTTCGGCGACGCGATGATCCCTCACGGATGGCCGGGCAAGGGCGGCCTCCGACACCGGATATTCATCAAGGATCGTCGCCCGGCCGAAGCCGAGATAGGGTTCGATCTTCTCCACCAGCACGCGGCTGAAAAGATCAGGCCAATGATCGTCGGCGGCCACCCGCATGCCGACGCGGCGCATCTCGGCGGCCAGATGCTCGCGATCCGTGGAGCCGTCGGGGCCGACCGACCCCAGAAGATCGATGCCGGCATGACGCTCGAAGGCCTCGGCGACGCTGACGCGCTCCGGCGCCAGGAAGGGATCGACCTCGGCGCCGCGATAGCTGAACGTCTTGGTCCCCACGGTTTCGGCCGCCAGCGCCAGCAGCGCGGCGCAATCGGCCATCAGCGTCTCGTAGGTCTCGCCGGCCCGATACCATTCCAGCATGGTGAATTCGGGATGGTGCAACGGCCCGCGCTCGCGGTTGCGGTAGACATGGGCGAAACAGGCGATGCGCTCCTCGCCGGCGGCCAGCAGCTTCTTGCAGGCGAATTCCGGCGAGGTGTGCAGATAGAAGGGCGCCTTCTGGCCGTCCGTCGTCAGCGCCTCGGTGGCGAAGGCATGCAGATGCGCCTCGTTGCCGGGCGACACCTGCAGCGTGGCGGTATCGACCTCGATGAAATCTTGGCTGGCGAAAAAGCCGCGCAGTGCCGCCTGAATGGCGTTGCGGCCGAGGAGGAACGGCCGCCGGTCCGCATGGACGCTGCGGGTCCACCAGGGGGACGCTTTGCTGCTCTTTGGCTCCATCACACGCTTTCTTCTCGCGATCGCCGGGGGTGGGGGTGGCTATTTCCGCTGATTTAGGGTAGTTGCGCCCCCAAGCAAACAATCGCTGCGTCTCAAGGTGCGTTCCGACAGTCCTCTACGACGCGGCAAGCCGACTTACAAGGAAGTCTTATGGTCAAGGTCATCGCCTCTTCGGTCCGCAAGGGCAACGTTCTCGACGTCGACGGCAAGCTCTACGTCGTTCTCACCGCCCAGAACTTTCATCCGGGCAAGGGCACGCCGGTCACCCAGGTCGACATGCGCCGCATCGTCGACGGCGTGAAGGTGTCCGAACGCTGGCGCACCACCGAGCAGGTCGAGCGCGCTTTCGTCGAAGACGTGAACTTCCAGTATCTCTATGAAGACGGCGAAGGCTTCCACTTCATGAACCCGGCCACCTACGACCAGGTCGTCGTCGACGCCGAGACCATGGGCGACCAGAAGGCCTATCTCCAGGAAGGCATGACCTGCATCCTGTCGATCCATGAAGGCATTCCGCTGGCACTCGAACTGCCGCGTCACGTGACGCTTGAGATCACCGAGACCGAGCCGGTCGTGAAGGGCCAGACGGCATCCTCTTCCTACAAGCCCGCAATTCTGTCGAACGGCGTACGCACCATGGTGCCGCCGCACATCAGCGCCGGCATCCGCGTCGTCATCGCCACGGAAGACAATTCCTACGTCGAGCGCGCCAAGGACTGAGTAAGCGACCTTTCGTTTTACGCAAAACGCCCTGTCCTGATCGACGGGGCGTTTTTGTTTGTGCGGCGTAGCGCGGTCCAAAGTACCCTCGTTGAAGGGATACCTGAAATACCTAAATTGTTGGGTTATTTTCTCTCGTGGTTACGCTTCCGCGCCAGCATGGGATGCGCTTCGTCATTTATACGGCCGATCACGAGCCTCCCCATGCACATGTTATTGGCGAAGGAGGTTCGCCGGGCGGTCGCTGTGATAGAGGAAAACCAGCAATTGTTCCTCGACACTTGGAGAAAGCATCATGGTTGAGGTCACGGATGCGGAACTGGCTAGGGCAAAGCAGCGCTGGGAGGCTGAACGTGCGGAGAGGCCCATTCCAGCGTCGGTCCGCTTCGATAGCACATCGGAACGCATCGTTGTTGAATTCACGAACGGGGCTTCCTTCATGTTCCCAGCCCGCTCCCTGCAGGATCTGGAAGAGGCAACCATTGCGCAGCTGGCCGAAGTCGAACTTTTGGGCGAGACCGGACTGCATTGGGAAAGCCTCGACGTCGACTATACGATCACCGGCCTGATGAACGGAATATTCGGCACGAAGGCGTTCATGGACGCGCAACGCCGCGGTGGCCAATCCCGCTCGCCCTCGAAAATTGCGGCCAGCCGCGCAAACGGTGCCAAAGGCGGCCGCCCCAAGAAATCCGCCGAGCGCTCCTGAGGGCTCCCCGTTACCGCGAAGGCGCATTCACCTTCTTGCCGTCCGTTTCCTCCGGCACAACCGGAGCCGGCGGCACGGCTTCGGCGACCGCATCCTCATGCGGCACCAGCGCCTGCAGATGCAGGACGCGCGGCGACATTGCCTGGAGATAGGCTTCGGAACGGCCGATATAGATCACGGTCGCGTCGGTGAATTCCGTCAGCAGCGCCGAGAACTTCGCCTGGATCTCCAGCTCCAGCCCTTCCATGACCTCGTCGAGGATGATCCATTTCGGCTTCGTCAGCAGCAGATGGGCAAAGCCGACGGCCTTCTGCTCCTCATTGTCGAGAAGCCGATCCCAGCGTGCCTGCGTATCGAGCCGGCTTTTCAGGCGGCCCAGGCCGACCTTGTCCATCGCGGCCTCTACGGCGGCGTCATCATAGGCATCCCGATCCTCGGGGAAGCAGACCGCCTCGCGGAGCGTGCCGCCCGGCACGTAGGGCACATGCGGCATGAACAGCATGTCTTCCATCGGCGGCAGGCTGATCGTGCCGGAGCCCACATACCATTGATGCGCCAGCACCTCGAACAGCAGCCGGCGGTTCACGCCGTGATCGCCGTTGACCATGATGTGCTCGCCGGCGGTAATCGTCACCGTGCCTTCGCGGATGCGGAAGCCGTTTTCCGTCGCCTCCTCGTTGACCTTGGTGGAGATCTCCATGTCGGTCCACACCATCGTACCGGGTGCGGCCTTTTCGAAGACGAGCGTGTGCGGCATCGGCGTCGTGTCGTCCATCTCCATCAGCGCCTTACGGAAATCGGTGACGCGCATCAGCGTCGCGCGCCATTCGGCGATCGGCCCGAAATTGGCCACGTACCAGCGCAGCGCCGTATTGACCTGATTGAAGGCACCGACCGCCACCATGAGCTGACCGAAAGTCAGCCCGCCCGAGAAATAGGCGGGTGCGGCCACCAGGATCGGGATGATCAGCACCAGCCAGCCATAGCCGGCCGAGACCCAGGTGAGATTGGTATTGGCGATGGCGAGCTGGCGGATGACGGCCAGCACGGCGGAAATATCGAGATTGATGCGCCGGCGCTCGTTCTCCTCGCCGCCGGCAATCGTGATCGCCGGCATGTGCTCGTTGGCGTGCATCAGCGCGAAGCGCAGTTCAGCCTCCTTGGAATAGCGGTCGGCATTCAGCCGCACCAGCCGCCGGCCGACGAACTGGCTCAGGAACGACGCCGAACCGGCATAGATGATCGCCGCCCAGACCATGTAGCCGGGAATGGAGAAGCTCATCTCCCCATAGTGGAAGACCATGCCGCTCGACAGTTCCCAGAGCACGCCGATGAAGCTCAGGAGCAGGATCGTCGCCTGCACCAGACCGATCGCCAGCCCCGTCGTGCTTTCGGCGAGATTGCGGGCATCCTCGTGCAGCCGCTGGTCGGGATTGACGCCGATCAGGCCGGAGGAAGCGAGACGCAGCGCGCGTTTGGCCTGCAGCCATTGATCGACGAGGTCGCGCGCCAGCCCCTCGCGCATGTAGAGCGCGGTCATCTGGTTGAGCCATGCCTGAATGACGTTCAGCACCAGCAGCGAGCCGGCGATGATGCCGAAGACGCCGAGCTGGTGGAAGAAGGCGTCGGTATCGCGCCGCGCCAGCGAATCGTAGAAGGGCGCGTTCCAGTTGTTGAGCAGGACCTGCACATAGGCCGTGAACAGGATGATCACGAACAACGAGACCGTCAGCGAGATGATCTTGATGCGGACCGCCGAATTCCAAAAGGCGGAAAACATCATCCTCAGCCGATAGAGAAGGCTCAGATCGTAGCCGACCTGCTCGTTTCCCTGGATAGTCGGCTTGGCTTGCGTTTCAACTGCCATCAGCACTTTCCTGCGACGCACATCCCGTCAGTTAACCATGACCCGCCCACATGTCCATCCATGCGACCTGTCGGCACGATCACGTTCGTCTATACATCGTTTCACGCCTTGAACCGAACGGGACCAGCGACTAGCTTGCGCTGCAAAGATTGAAGAAAGCCTTCCGATGCAGTTTCAGGGAACCGCAGACTACATTGCCGACAAGGATCTGATGGTGGCCGTCAATGCCGCCATTCGCCTGGAGCGGCCGCTTCTGGTGAAGGGGGAGCCGGGAACGGGCAAGACCGAACTCGCCCGCCAGGTCGCCGCCGCCCTCGGCCTCGAGCTGATCGAATGGAACATCAAATCGACCACCAAGGCGCAGCAGGGTCTCTACGAGTATGACGCCGTCTCGCGCCTGCGCGACAGCCAGCTGGGCGATGAGCGCGTGCACGACGTGCGCAACTATATCCGCCGGGGCAAGATCTGGCAGGCCTTCACCGCACCGGCAAAATGCGTGCTGCTGATCGACGAGATCGACAAGGCCGATATCGAATTTCCGAACGACCTGCTGCAGGAACTCGACCGCATGGAGTTCCATGTCTACGAGACCGGCGAGACGGTTCGCGCCGCCATCCGACCGATCGTCATCATCACCTCCAACAACGAGAAGGAGCTGCCGGATGCCTTCCTGCGCCGCTGCTTCTTCCACTATATCCGCTTCCCCGACGCCGAAACGCTGGAGCGCATCGTCGAGGTGCATTATCCCGGCATCAAGCAGGCGCTGGTGCGGGCGGCGCTGACGCAGTTCTTCGAGATCCGCGACGTTCCGGGCCTCAAGAAGAAACCCTCGACCTCCGAGGCACTCGACTGGATTCGCCTCCTCGTCGCCGACGACGTCGACCCGGCCACCTTGCGCGGCGACGCCAAAAGCGTGCTGCCGAAGCTGCATGGCGCGCTCTTGAAGAACGAACAGGATGTGCATCTGTTCGAACGCCTGGCCTTCATGGCGCGCGGGCAGGGGAAGTGATGCCGCTCCATGCCGTCAAGGTCCTGATCTACGCGCTGCGCGGCCGGGATCTGCTGGTCTTCGACGAGCCGGATTTCCCCGCGGTCGCACTCCAGGTTCCCGGCGGAACCGTCGAGGACGGCGAGGATGTCGCAACGGCGGCCGCACGCGAATTCGAGGAGGAGACCGGCCTTGCGGCGGGCGATCTGCATCCGCTCGGGATGCAGGATTTCCGGTTCGACAAGGTTGGCCGCCAACACCACCATCGGCGGCACTATTTCCGCTGCGATCTTCCGGAAACGACGCCCGCCACCTGGCAGCACTTCGAAATGACGCCCTTCGATGGAAGCCCTCCCATCTGCTTCCGCTTCTTCTGGCTGCCGATCGCGGAGGCGAAGCGCCGTCTCGGCTGCGGCATGGGCGCGCTCCTCGACGATCTATAGGCGGTCGCCGGGGCGCTCCGGCTGCCCCCATTGACCAACCGAGACAGCAGGTCTATTGAAGTCTTCCCGTGGTGATTTGGCCGGCCGGCTTGCAGCCACGTTAAACAAGTCGCTAAAGGGCCGCGTGCGGACCGGTAGCGATTCATGTCGCGGCCGGTTTTTTTGTTTTTGGTCGAGTGATAGCGATGCCCATCAAGATTCCCGATACGCTGCCTGCGTTTGAAACCCTCCAGAACGAGGGTGTGCGGGTGATGACCGAAACGATGGCGATCCGTCAGGATATCCGTCCGCTTCAGATCGGGCTTCTCAACCTCATGCCGAACAAGATCAAGACCGAGGTGCAGATCGCGCGCCTTGTCGGTGCCTCGCCGCTGCAGGTGGAGTTCTCGCTGGTGCGCGTCGGCGGCCACAAGGCCAAGAACACATCGGAAGAGCATCTGCTCGCCTTCTACCAGACCTGGGAAGAGGTGAAGCACCGCAAGTTCGACGGCTTCATCATCACCGGGGCGCCGATCGAACTGCTGGACTATGAAGAGGTCACCTATTGGGACGAGATGAAGCAGATCTTCAACTGGACGACAACGAATGTCCATTCGACGCTGAACGTCTGCTGGGGCGCCATGGCGGCCGCCTACCACTTCCACAAGGTGCCGAAATATACGCTGAAGGAGAAGGCCTTCGGCGTCTATCGCCACCAGAACCTGAAGCCGTCCTCGGTCTATCTCAACGGTTTTTCCGATGACTTCGCCGTGCCGGTGTCGCGCTGGACGGAGGTGCGCCGCGCCGACATCGAAAAGGTGCCCGGCCTCGAGATCCTGATGGAATCGAGCGAGATGGGCGTCTGCCTCGTGCACGAAAAGGCCTGCAACCGGCTCTACATGTTCAATCACGTGGAGTATGATTCCACCTCGCTTGCGGACGAATATTTCCGCGACGTGAATGCGGGCGTGCCGATCAAGATGCCGCACAACTACTTCCCGCATAACGATCCGGAGATCGCGCCGCAGAACCGCTGGCGCAGCCATGCGCATCTGTTCTTCGGCAACTGGATCAACGAACTCTACCAGACCACGCCCTATGATCTGGAGGAGATCGGCGAAGAGAGGTTCTGACCTTGTTCATTCCCTTCTTCCTGAAACTGAAGGAAGCGAAGGTTCCGGTGACGCTCCGGGAATTCCTGTCGCTTCTCGAGGGGATGGAGGAAGGGATTGCCGATTACGACGTCGAAGCCTTCTATTATCTGGCCCGCGCGGCGCTGGTGAAGGACGAACGCTTCATCGACCGTTTCGACCGGGTCTTCGCCGATTACTTCCGCGGCGTCGAAGCCATCGGCGGCTCTCCGGAAGCGACGGAGCCGGCGGCCATTCCCGAGGAATGGCTGCGCAGGCTGACTGAGAAACATCTGACGGATGAGGAGAAGGCGCTGGTCGAAGCGCTCGGCGGCTTCGATAAGCTGATGGAGACGCTGCGCCAGCGCCTTGCCGAGCAGAAGGAACGCCATCAGGGCGGCTCGAAATGGATCGGCACGTCCGGCACCTCGCCCTTCGGCGCCTATGGCTACAATCCAGAAGGCGTGCGCATCGGCCAGAAGGCCTCCCGTCATCGCAAGGCGGTCAAGGTCTGGGATCGCCGCGACTTCCGCAATCTCGATGACAATGTCGAACTCGGCACCCGCAACATCAAGCTGGCGCTGAAACGGCTGCGCCGCTGGGTGCGCGAGGGGGCGGCCGAGGAGCTCGATCTCTCCGGCACCATCCGCTCCACCGCCGAGCACGGCTATCTCGACGTGCAGACTCGGCCGGAACGTCGCAACGCCGTCAAGCTTTTGATGTTCTTCGATATCGGCGGCTCGATGGACGACCATGTCCGCGGGGTCGAGGAGCTTTTCTCTGCCGTCCGCGCCGAGTTCCGCCACATGGAATATTTCTACTTCCACAATTGCCTCTATGAGGGCGTATGGAAGGACAATCGCCGCCGACGCGTCGACATCACGGCGACAGCCGACCTGATCCGCACCTTCGGCGCCGATTACCGCATCGTCTTCGTCGGCGACGCCTCGATGAGCCCCTACGAGATCACCCAACCGGGCGGTTCGGTGGAACATTGGAACAAGGAAGCGGGTGAAGCCTGGCTCAATCGCATCACCGGCCACTTCCGAAAATGCGTCTGGCTCAATCCCGTGCCGGAGGACTATTGGAGCCACACCACCTCCATCTCGATCATCCGCCGCCTGCTTGCCGGCCGCATGTATCCGCTGACCCTCGGCGGACTGGAAAAGGCGACGCGGGAATTGTCGCGGTGAGTGATTGTTTCCGGTTCGGTGGCGCCCAGGCGCGAAGGCTGCCGCAAAACCGAACTCCCCTGACAAGCCGAAACAGCGCCAATGCGCCCGCCTGTCTTACACATGGCACAGTCCCGATGCAGTCTGCGAAGCATGAGGCTTGATCGCCCGTAAACCGTCCCTAATTTTCGCGTTCGGACCGGTTGCGGATCGCGGCGAATGGGGGCAGGGTCTGGCCTCGCATTTCGATAGGGAGCGGATGAGCTGAGATGACGGACAAGAGTTTGCAACGGGAAATTTTCGGAACGACGCCAGGCGGCGAAACCGTCTATCGCGTCAAGATCGTCGGCGGCGGGCTGACGGCGCATATCATCAGCTGGGGCGCCGTCATCCAGGATCTGCGGCTGGAGGGCCATGGCCCGGCGCTGCTGCTCGGCTTCGACAATTTCGCCGATTATCCCGCCCATTCCTCCTATTTCGGCGCCACGCCCGGCCGCTGCGCCAACCGCATCGGCGCCGGCCGCTTCACGCTTGACGGCAAGGACTATCAGCTGGAACTCAACGAAAAGGGCGTCACCCACCTGCACGGCGGCAAGGACAATATCGCCAAGCGCAACTGGACGATCGTCGAGCACGATACCGACCGGGTGGTGCTGAAGATCGTCGATCCCGACGGCCGTGCAGGCTATCCCGGCAATTGCACGATCCAGGCGACCTATCGGGTGCATGGCAACGGCGAACTCTCCGTCACCTATGAATCGACCAGCGACCAGCCGACGCTCGCCAATGTCTGCCAGCATGCCTATTTCAACCTCGACGGCCGCGACGACGCGCTCGGCCACGACATCATGATCGCCGCCGACCACTATACGCCGACGGACGAGAGACAAGTGCCGACCGGCGAAATCCGCTCCGTCGAAGGCACGGTCTTCGATTTCCGCGAGATGGCGCCGATGAAGCGTTTCGACGGGGCCGAACAGGCGCTCTACGACCATAATTTCTGCCTGTCGAGCGGGCGCGCCGCCAAGCGGTCCGTCGTGCTGGCCCGCAGCGTCAATTCCGGCGTGTCGCTGGAAGTGCGCACCACCGAGCCCGGCGTGCAGTTCTATGCCGGCTTCAAGCTCGACGTGCCGGTTCCCGGCCATGACGGCCAGAAGATCGGCCCCTTCGCCGGCTTCTGCCTGGAAACCCAGGTCTGGCCCGACGCCATCAACCATGAAGGCTTTCCAAACGCGGTTCTTCGCCCCGGCGAAGTGCTGCGTCAGGAAACGGATTATATCTTCACCAAGAGCTGAGCTGTCATCATGTCATCCTGACAGGAAACGGCCGGGCGCTCATCACGCCCGGCTGTTTCACTTTTCAAAAGATCAGATTCATCTTGCAAAGTGGTTCTAGATAGGTTCTATATAATTATCATGGATAGAACCAGTTTGATCGGCGAATTGAATAGCCGCGGCCTGCGCGACGAGGCGGGCACCGGGCCGCTGTACAAGCGCCTGGCGCAGGCCCTGGCCGGACTCGTCCAGGAAGGACTGCTGAAGCCGGGGGCGGCGCTGCCGGGCGAGCGCGATCTCGCCGAGGCCCTGCAGCTCGGCCGCGTCACGGTGCGCACCGCCTATCGCGACCTGCTTGCCTCCGGCGTCATCGAATCGCGCCACGGCAGCGGCACCTTCGTCTCCCAGCAGGTCGAGCGCATCGAGCAATCGCTCTGGCGCCTCTCCTCCTTCTCCGCCGACATGCGCTCGCGCGGCCGCCAGCCGGCGGCGCGCATCCTGTCGCGCACGGTCAGCCCGCCCGCGCCGGAGGAATCCTTCCTGCTCGGCCTTGGCCTTGAGGAACCCGTGCTGCGGCTCGACCGGCTGCGGCTGGCCGATGGACAGCCGCTCGCCATCGAGCGCGCCGTCGTGCCCGTCAAATTCCTCGGGGAGGAGGCGGTTTCCGAGGGTTCGCTCTATGATGCGCTGGCCGATAATGGCTTCAGGCCGGTGCGCGCCCTGCAGCGGCTGACGGCCGTGACGCTCGATCCCTCCTCGGCGGCGATCCTCAACGTCAAGGCCGGCGCGCCGGCGCTTCTGATCGAACGCATCTCGCGCCTGGAGGACCAGCGCGTCGTCGAATACACCCGCTCGCACTATCGCGGCGATGCCTATGATTTCGTTGCTGAATTGAGAATCGGAGAAGACCTATGAGCCAGATCCAGTCCCTGATGCTGACGGAGGCCGGCCAGTCGCCCGAGGTGGTCGCCACGCTGCTTGAGAAGGAAAAGCCCGCCTTTGCCGAGATCGCAAGGCTCTTCTCCTCTGCCCGCCCCTCGCTAATCACCACGTCGGCGCGCGGCTCCTCCGACCATGCCGCCACCTTCTTCAAATATCTCTTCGAAATCTCCTGCGGCATTCCCGTTGCCTCGGTCGGGCCGTCGATCGCCTCGGTCTATGGCACGCCGCTGCATCTGAAGGGCGGCATCCATTTCACCGTGTCGCAATCGGGCGGCAGCCCCGACATCATCGCGCTGCAGGCCGCCGCCAAAAAGGGCGGCGCCACCACGATTGCCGTCGTCAACGTCACCGACAGCCCGCTTGCCAGGGAAGCCGATATCGTGCTCGGCCTCAATGCCGGGCCGGAAAAGAGCGTCGCCGCCACCAAATCCTTCATCGCCTCCGTCGCGGCGCTGACCGGCGTCACGGCGGCGATCACCGAGGACAAGGCGCTCTCCGCCGGCCTCGCCCGGCTGCCGGAAGCGCTGGCGGCGACATCCGGAATCGACGGCAAGGCGGCCGAGGATGTGCTGTTCAACGCCACCTCGCTCTACACCGGCGGCCGCGGTCCCGCCTTCGCCATTGCGCTGGAAGCGGCGCTGAAGGCCAAGGAAACCTCCGGCCTGCATGCCGAGGCCTTCTCGCTCGCCGAACTCATGCATGGGCCGATGCGGCTGGTGCAGCCGGGCTTCCCCGTCCTCGCCTTTTCGCCCGCCGACGCCGCCTTCGCCAACAATGCCCAGGCGCTGGAGCGGCTGCAAAAGCTTGGCGCCACCGCCGTCTCCTTCTCCACGGCGGCCCTGCCCGGCATCAACCTGCGCATGCCCACGACCGGCAATGGCCTGATCGATCCGCTGGTGTCGCTGCTGTGCTACTACCGCCTCATCGAAGCGGTAACGCGGCGCAAGGGCTTCGATCCAGATAAGCCGGCTAATCTTCTCAAGGTGACGGAGACCATGTGATGGACTACAAGGTCTTTACCGGCGCGCGCATCTTCGACGGCGAGCGGTTTCACGAGGATAGCGCGCTCGTGATCGGCAATGGCCGGGTGCAGGCGATCACCGCCGCCAACGACGTGCCCGGTAATGCCGAGCTCATCCGGTTCGATGGCGGCGTGCTGTCGCCCGGCTTCATCGACGCGCAGGTGAACGGCGGCGGCGGCCGCATGCTGAACGACGACCCCTCGCCCGAATCCATGTACAGGATCGCCGAGGGACATCGCCCCTACGGCACCACCTCGCTGCTGCCAACGCTGATCACCGATGTCGCGGCTGCCACGACGGCTGCCATCGAAGCTGCCGTCGAGGCCGTAAAGGCCGATCGCGGCGTCGCCGGCCTGCATCTGGAAGGCCCGCATCTGGCGCCGGCCCGCAAGGGCGCGCATCTGGCCGAACTGATGCGCCCGGTCGAGGACAGCGACGTCAAGACCTTCATCCGTGCCCGCGAGGCGATCGGCACGCTGCTGGTCACCATCGCCGCCGAACAGGTGACCGAGCGGCAGGTGCGGGCGCTCGCCGAAGGCGGCGTCATCGTCAGCATCGGCCATAGCGACTGCACGGCAGAAGCCGCCGATGCGCGTTTCGACGCCGGCGCGCGCGGCGTCACCCATCTTTTCAACGCCATGAGCCAGATGGGTCACCGCGCACCCGGCCTGGTCGGCGCCGCCATCGATCACCCCGCCCCCTGGTGCGGCATCATCGCCGACGGCCACCATGTCGATCCGAAGGCGCTGCGCGTGGCACTGCGCGCCAAGCGCGGCGAAGGCCGGTTGTTCTTCGTCACCGACGCCATGTCGCTGGTCGGCACCGATCTTGAGAGCTTCACGCTGAACGGCCGCACGGTCTACCGCAGCAAGGGCGGCTATTGCTCCAAGCTGACCCTGGACGACGGCACGCTGGCCGGCTCGGATGTCGATATGGCCTCCACCATCCGCTACGGCGTCAATATCCTGGAATTGCCGCTGGCCGAAGCGCTGCGCATGGCGACCTCCTACCCCGCCCGCTTCCTGCGGCTTGGCGATCGTGGGCGGCTGACGCCGGGCGCCCGCGCCGATCTCGTCCATATCAATGATGGCATCGAGGTCACCGGGACATGGATCTCGGGCAAGCCTTCGGCCTGAGAAAGCTCAAGGAAAGGGCTCGGGATGACCGCAATCACCGACAGCTATTTCTCCGCCCTGATCGGCCGGCTGGAGGCCTTGCGCGATGCGCTTGCCGAGCCGATGGCAAGGGCAGCCGCCGTGATCTCGGCGGCAGCGCGCGCCGACCGGCGCGTCTATGTCTTCGGCACCGGTCACTCGCATATGCTGGCCGAAGAAGTGCATTATCGCGCCGGCGGCCTCGCCTTCACCATTCCGGTGCTGGTGGGTTCGGCCATGCTGCACGAAGGCGCCGTCATCAGCTCGGTCTATGAGCGCACCGAGGGCCTGATCCGTCCGATCTTCGAGCGCTACGGCATGCAGCCCGGCGATGTGCTGATCATCGCCTCCAATTCCGGCGTCAACGCCGCTCCGGTCGAAGCCGCCGATTATGGCCGCGAGATCGGCGCGACGGTCATCGCCATCACCTCGCTCGCCTATTCCGCCGCCATCGCCAATGGCCGCCGCAGGCTCGCCGACATCGCCGATATCGTGCTCGACAACGGCCTGCCGCCGGGCGACGCGCTCATCGATCTGCCGGAAAGCGCGCTGAAGGTGGGGCCGGCATCGACCGCCATCGGCGCCTCGCTGCTCAACGCCATCTTCGCCGAAGTGGCCGGCGAACTTTCCAAGGACGGCGATCCGCCGGTCTATCTCAGCGCCAACATGCCGGGCGCCAAGGAGACCAACCAGCGGCTGGTGAAGAAATACCGGCCGCGCAATCCGCATCTTTGATCGGCCTCAGGCGGCCGCCGCTTCGTCCTTGGCTGCTTCCGCCTGTCGGCGGCGCCGGCGCAGCGCCACGTAGAAGACCGGCGTCAGGAACAGGCCGAACAGCGTCACGCCGAGCATGCCGGAGAAGACCGCCGTGCCGAGCGACTGGCGCATTTCCGCACCGGGGCCGGTGGCGATCATCAGCGGCACGACGCCGAAGATGAAGGCGAAAGCCGTCATCAGGATCGGCCGCAGACGCAGATGGCTGGCCTCGATCGCCGCCTCGACGGCGCTCTTGCCCTCCAGTTGCGCCTGCCGGGCAAATTCGACGATCAGGATCGCGTTCTTGGCCGCCAGGCCGATCAGCACGATCAGGCCGATCTGCGTCAGGATATTGTTGTCCATGCCCCTGAGATAGACGCCGATCAAAGCCGCCAGCACCGCCAGCGGCACGATCAGGATGATGGCAAGCGGCAATATCCAGCTTTCATACTGTGCCGACAGCGCCAGGAAGACGAAGATGACCGACAGGGCGAAGATATAGACCGCCGTATTGCCGGTGTTCTTTTCCTGATAGGCAAGCTCGGTCCATTCGAAGGTGGTGCCTGATGGCAGCAGGGTCTTGGCCAGCCCCTCCATGGTGTCGAGGGCGCTGCCCGTGGAAACGCCCGGTCCCGGATTGCCCTGCAGGGGAACCGAGACATACATGTTGTAGCGCTGGACCAGCGTCGGGCCGGTCGTGTCGCGGATATCGACG
>JASGEG010000368.1:0-3399 GCA_047606605.1 Rhizobium sp. | reverse complement strand
GAAATCCTCGACGACAAGAAGGCAGCCGCCGCCCTCTTCGTCAATCCGTCCCTGACCATGCTCAAGGACGGCTCGACCATCAGCCAGCATCTGTCGCCGGAAGACAACGCGCGGCTGGAAGCGGCCCTGGAAGCGCGCGGCATACCGCTCGCCGCCGTCTCGCACATGCAGCCCTGGCTGATCTCGAGCTCCTTCCAGCTGACCGGCTGCGAGGTTCGCCGCAAGACGGCCGGCGTCAAGTTCCTCGACCAGAAGCTCGCCGCCGATGCCGCGGCCGCCGGCAAGCAGGTCAAGGGTCTGGAAACGCTTGCCGAACAGGCCAAGGCGATGAGCGACCTGCCAATCGAGCTGCATCTGAAATCGCTGATGCAGACGCTGGAACTCGGCGACAAGATCAACGATATCAACGAGACCATGACCGACCTCTATCTCGCCGGCAATATCGGCGCGATCATGCCGATGCTGAAGAACAACGCGCCGGACCAGACATTGACGGACGCGGACACCGCCGCCTTCGAACAGCGCATCATTCTCGACCGCAACAAGGTGATGGCCGAGCGTTCCCTGCCGATCCTCGAAAAGGGCAACGCCTTCATCGCCGTCGGCGCGCTGCATCTGGTCGGCGATGAAGGGCTGGTGGCGCTGCTGCGCAAGCAGGGCTTTACCGTGACGGTTGTCGATTAAATCGACAGGTCACGCCCGCACAACTATCGCTTGAATTAGACAAATCCACCGGCCATACTGCCGTAACGTCGCTCCGACAGCCATCCGGATTTTCATGAGACACAACTCCCTCGGACGTTTTGGAAGCCGCCTTGGCCGCGCCGCATCCCGCATTGTCGCGTCGCTCCTGCTGACCGCCTGTCTTTCCGCGCTGTCGGGCTTGCCCGCATTGGCGGAGAATGCCGGGACCTGCGTCGGCAAGAACGTTCTTCTGAAGCTGCGCGAAACCGATCCGGCGCGCTACCGGGCGATTGTGGACGACGCATCGAAGATCGCAAACGGCCACAGCATTTTCTGGAAGGTCGAAAAGCCCGGCCTGCAGCCTTCCTGGCTTTTCGGGACCATGCATTCCAACGATCCGCGCGTGCTGCATCTGTCCGACGAGTTTCAGGATGCCTTCAACGGGATCGATGTCCTGGCCATCGAGCTGAAGGAGGTCACCAACGCCGAGGCGATCGCCATGGAGCTGTTCAAGCATCCCGAGCTGACGATGCTGCCGGCCGGAAAAACGCTGAACGACATTCTCCCGGCCGACGACACCGCGCGGGTCGCGGCCTGGCTGGCCCAAAAAGGCATACCGATCGGCACGGTCCTTCGCATGCGCCCCTGGTTCCTCTACCTCGGACTGCTGACCTGCAACGTCGATCCAAAATCCGGGGACGGATACGTTCTGGACAGACAATTGGCCGACCGCGCCGAGGAGAATGGCGCCGATGTCGAGGGGCTCGAAACGCCGCTCGAGCAATTTCAGGCGATGGCCGATCTCTCGGATGAGGCAACGATGAAGGCGCTGGTGGACTTCCTCAACCTGCCCTACGGCGCAAACGACATCACGGAAACCTTGATCGAGCTTTATGCGACGGGGAACATCGGCTTGATGCAGGCCCTCTCCGACGACCTGTCCGACGACAAGGCGATGGTCATCGCCTTCAACAAACGCGTCGTCATCGACCGCAACGAAGTGATGGCGAAGCGCATCCTGCCCTATCTCGAACAGGGCAATGTGATGATGGCCGTCGGCGCCCTTCATCTTCCGGGCGATCGCGGCCTGGTCGAACTGCTGCGCAGGCAGGGCTTTACCGTGACGGCGATGAACTGACGCGCCGGCCGAAATTCGTAAGCATCGTCGCGACGATCAGCCGGTGGAACGGCGTGATCACGAAGATATAGATCTTGCCGAGCAGGATCTTTCGCTTCACCAGCGTCGTCACGGCGACGAGCCGGCTTGCCTCACCGTCTCGCGTATCGACCACGACGCGGAAATCCAGATGCTTGTCGTCAAAGCCGAGGACGACCTGATTGTCCGATTTGCTGACGACCGGGAAGAAGCCGATCATTTCGGCGGCATCCGCTACGGGATATTCGGTAGACCGCAGGCCGAAAACGGCGGTCAATGCATTGCGCAACCGCAGCAGCGACCGCACCCAGAATGGAAAATGGCCGAGCATCGCGCGCGCGGCCGTCATCGCCGTGACATCCGATGCCGGCACTTGCAGCTCGTAGCAATCAGCCCAATCCGCATCCGGCAATGCGGAGTGCGGCATCTGTGGTTCGATCATGATCGGCTTTGCCGGCATCGTCTCGTCCGCATGTCCAGTTTCCACAAACTAGCATATTTAGCGGATGTGGAGACATGCAAACAATGGCTGCGGCAATTCGCCAGGCGCAACCGGCGCGCTGGAGCGGTCAAGCGATCTCGACTGCCTGCCCCCCTTCTAACGCACCGCCGATCCATCAGCGGGCAGGATTTTCATCCGCCAGAAGGTCTCCGGTTTCAGATACGCCGTCGCAATGGCGCGGATATCCTGCGCCGTTATCGACTGGTAGCCGCTGACGCTGCTGCGAATCCGCGCGAGGCGCCGGGGGTCCGTCTGGGCGCCGCGCAGGTTCTCGAGCCAATAGCCGTTGGTCTGCTGCGAGCGCTTGACCTCCTCGATGATCGGCGCCTTGGCCCGTGTCAGCTCGTCCGGCGAGACATCGCTGTCCCGCAGGTCGGCGGCGATCTTGTTCACCAGATCGAAGAAATGGTCGACCTTAGCCGGGGTCGTCTCAACATAGACATAGGCAAAACCATAGCCTGGAATCGATCTCGAAAGATCGACGTCGCCCTGCGGGCTGTAGGTGGCTCCCTCTGCAACGCGGAACTGATCGACCAGGCGGTTCTGCAGGATCGCTCCCGTCACATTGGCGGCGGCGGCCCGCGGCAAATTCGACAGGAAATCACCGATCGGCGCTGCGACCACCGCGGCGGCATTGTCGCTTCGCCCGTCCTGAAAGCGCACGACCGGCTCCGCTGTCGGCGTCGGAAAACGGATGTCGGAGCCATCGGCCTGCTCCCGCGCGTCGCCACGGACCGGCAACGCGCCGAAGGTCTGCGCGGTCGCGCGGATCGCATCGTCCGCCTTGATATCGCCGACGACGGTGATTTCGATCTGCCCGCTGGACAATAGCGGCCGCAACATCGCCTCGAAATCATCAGGCCTGGCGTTGAGCAATTGCGTCCGGTCGGGGAAGGTCCAGCGCGCATCGCCGGAATGCAGAAGGCCGGAAAGGAAGCATCGATAAATAGCTGAATCGTAAAATTTCTGGCGGCGGGATTCCCTTTTCTGGCGTTACTTTATAGTGTGGTGGGGTGATTGATTTGGCCGCCATCAAGTTGCGCTATGAGACGCTCAG